>NZ_VKHP01000299.1 GCF_010811875.1 Bradyrhizobium uaiense | reverse complement strand
TGGTGCTGCCGGCGGTCACCACCTCGGTGATCCCGATGGGCATCGTCACCCGCACGGTCCGCGCACTGACCGGTGACATCCTGAGCCAGGATTTCGTCGAGGCGCTGCGCGCAAAAGGCCTGCGCGAGACCGAGGTGTTTCGCCACGTCATCAAGAATGCCGCGCCGACCGCGCTCGCGGTGATGGGACTCCAGCTTGGTTACATGCTGGGCGGCTCGATCCTGATCGAGACCGTGTTCTCCTGGCCGGGCTCGGGGCTGTTGCTGAATTCGGCGATCTTCCAGCGCGATCTGCCGCTGCTGCAGGGCACGATCCTGGTGCTGGCGCTGTTCTTCGTGCTGCTCAATCTCCTGGTCGACATCGCGCAGGCCGCGATCGATCCGCGTATCAAGCGGAGCTAGAGCATGAGTGCAATGAGCGATACCGCGTTGCAGGCTGCTCCCGCGACCAAGGCGCGCGGCTATTGGGCGACAGTCGGGCGCCGCATCAGGCGCGACAAGGTCAGCATGGCCTGTGCCATCATCCTGGTGCTGATCTTCGCCTCCGCGCTGCTGGCGCCGTGGCTGCATCTCGCCGATCCCTATCAGGGCTCGATGATCCGCCGCCTCCGCCATATCGGCACGCCGGGTTATCCGCTCGGCACCGACGAGCTTGGCCGCGACATGCTGGCGCGGCTGATCTATGGCGGGCGTCTTTCGCTGGTGATCGGTATCCTGCCCGTCGTCCTCGCCTTCATGATCGGCACTTCGCTCGGCCTGGTCGCCGGCTATGTCGGCGGCAAGCTCAACACCGCGATCATGCGCACCGTCGACGTGTTCTATGCTTTCCCCTCTGTGCTGCTGGCGATCGCGATCTCGGGCGCGCTCGGTGCCGGCATCACCAATTCGATCGTGTCGCTGACCATCGTGTTCGTGCCGCAGATCACCCGGGTCGCCGAGAGCGTCACCACCGGCGTCCGCAACATGGATTTCGTCGAGGCGGCGCGCGCCTCCGGCGCCGGTCCCTTCACCATCATGCGCGTGCACATGCTCGGCAATGTGCTCGGCCCGATCTTCGTCTACGCCACCGGCCTGATCTCGGTGTCGATGATCCTCGCCGCCGGTCTTTCCTTCCTCGGGCTCGGCACCAAGCCGCCGGAGCCGGAATGGGGCCTGATGCTGAACACGCTGCGCACCGCGATCTATGTCAATCCGTGGGTCGCGGCGCTGCCGGGCGCGATGATCTTCGCGGTCTCGATCTGCTTCAATCTGCTCAGCGACGGCATGCGCAGCGCCATGGACATCAGGAACTAGTGCGATGACGGACGCCAATCCCGTAGCCGACATGCTGGAACCGGTCGCCGATATCGGCGGCGCCGCGCAGCCGCTGCTGCAGGTCAATGGCCTGACCAAGCATTTCCCGGTGCGCGGCGGGCTGTTCAGCCCGCGCAAGACCGTACGTGCCGTCGACGACGTCAGCTTCGCAGTCATGAAGGGCGAGACCGTCGGCATCGTCGGCGAATCCGGCTGCGGCAAATCGACCACGGCGCGGCTGCTGATGCATCTGATGACGCGCGACGCAGGCGACATCATCTATGACGGCCGGCAGGTCGGTCCATCGCTCTCGCTGCGCGATCTGCGGCGCGGCGTGCAGATGGTGTTCCAGGACAGCTACGCCTCGCTCAATCCGCGCCTCACCATCGAGGAATCCATCGCCTTCGGACCAAAAGTCCACGGCATGGCCGATGACACGGCGCGGACGCTGGCGCGCGAGCTGCTCGGCAAGGTGGGCTTGCGGCCGGAGATTTTCGCCAACCGCTATCCGCACGAAGTGTCCGGCGGCCAGCGCCAGCGCGTCAACATCGCCCGCGCGCTGGCGCTGTCGCCGCGGCTCGTGATCCTCGATGAAGCGGTGTCAGCGCTCGACAAATCGGTCGAGGCACAGGTGCTCAATCTGCTCGCCGATCTGAAGCGCGAGTTCGGCCTGACCTATCTCTTCATCAGCCACGATCTCAACGTCGTCCGCTACATCTCCGACCGCGTGCTGGTGATGTATCTCGGCGAAGTCGTCGAGCTCGGCCCGGTCGACGCGGTCTGGGACGCGCCGGCGCATCCCTATACCCGCGCGCTGCTGGCAGCCATGCCGTCATCCGATCCCGACAAGCGCACCGAAGTGCCGCCGATTTCGGGCGATCCGCCCAATCCGATCGATCCGCCGTCGGGCTGCCGGTTTCACACCCGTTGTCCGTTTGCGGAGCCGCTCTGCGCAAACGACACGCCAAAACTCAGCGATCTCGATACAATGGGCCACCAAGCGGCGTGCTATATGGCCATTCCTGGCTCGGGGCACAGCCGCGCGCCGGCAAAAGCAAAAGGAGAAAACGCGGCATGACCAGACCCACCCCCAAGGATGTCAAGGTGATCGCGCACGTCGCCGACGTGTCCGCCGACGACGACGTCGCCACCCGCATCGCCAATTCGATCGGGCCGGCATTCGATGGTTTCGCACCGATCGCCGGCACGCTGCCGTTCGATCTCGAACCCGCGAGCTTCCTGCTGGCGCAGATCGCAAAGGTGTCGAAATGAGCTCTGATCTGGCTCTGATGACGCTGACCGCGGTCGCCAAGGCGATTGCCGACAAGAAGGTCTCCTCGCATGAGGTGACGCGCGCCGTACTGCATCGCATCGCGGAATGGCAACCGCGCCTCAACGCCTACATGGCGGTCGAATCCGAACAGGCGCTGGCTGCCGCGACCGAAGCCGATGCCGCGCTCGCCAAGGGCAACAGCCGCGGCGCATTGCACGGCGTGCCGCTGGCGCACAAGGACATGTATTACGAGGCCGGCAAGGTCGTGACCTGCGGCTCGCTGATCCGCCGCGACTTCGTGCCGAAGACGACCGCGACGGCGTTGCAGCGGCTGAAGGATGCCGGGCAGGTCCGGCTCGGCTCGTTGCAGATGGTCGAGTTCGCGTATGGGCCGACAGGCCACAACGTGCATTACGGTGCGGTGCGCAATCCCTGGAACACCGAGCACATCACCGGCGGCTCGTCGTCGGGCTCGGGCTCGGCGGTCGCCGCGCGGCTCACCTTCGCAGCGCTCGGCTCAGATACCGGCGGCTCGGTGCGTATGCCCGCGCATTTCTGTGGTGTCACCGGCCTGAAGACGACCGTCGGCCGTGTCAGCCGTGCCGGCGCGATGCCGCTGTCGCAGTCGCTCGATACCGTCGGTCCGCTGGCGCAGACCGCAGAGGATTGCGCGCTGCTGCTCGGCCTGATGGCCGGCGCCGACCCCGAGGATCTCACCGCGTCGACGCAGCCGGTGCCGGACTACATGGCTGCGACCAGGCAGTCGCTGAAGGGTCTGAAGATCGGCGTCCCGACGGCATTCTATGTCGATGACCTCGATGGCGAGGTGGCGCGCATCCTTGATGAGACGGTTGCCACCCTTAAGAAAGACGGGGCGGAGATCGTCAAGGTCGAGCTGCCCGATCAGCGCCAGCTCAGCGCGGCGTCGCAACTGGTGCTGGCGGTCGAGGCCGCCGCCTTCCACAAGCGCTGGATGATCGAGCGGCTGCAGGATTACGGCGCGCAGGTCCTGATGCGGTTGCAGAACGGCCTGACCATACCGGCGGTCACGTATCTCGAGGCGATGCGCTGGCGTGGCCCTGCGCTCGCTGCGCACAACGCGGCGGTCAGCGGCGTCGATGCGGTGATCGCGCCGTCGGCTCCGGTGCCGGCACCGACGATCGCCGAGAGCGATGTCGGCAACGGCCCGGGCGCGGAAGCTGTGATCCAGCGGCTGACGCGGTTCACCCGTCCGGTCAATTATCTCGGCCTGCCGTCGCTCTCGATTCCAAGCGGGTTCACGAAGACGGGCCTGCCGGTCGGCATGCAGCTGATCGGCCGCTCCTTCGAGGAAGCCGGCTTGCTTCGGATCGGCGCTGCTTTCCAGCGCGCGACCGATTTCCACGCCAGGGTGCCCAGGCTCGCATGACCAATCTCGTCGAGATCAACAACCTCAACATCCGCTTCACCGGCGATCGCACGGTCCATGCCGTGAACGATCTCAGCCTGTCGCTCGGCGAGGGCGAGGTGTTGGGGCTGCTCGGCGAGTCCGGCTCGGGCAAGAGCGTGACGCTGCGCGCGCTGATGCGGCTGTTGCCGCGGAAGCGCACGCAGATCTCCGGCAGCGTTAAGGTGCTGGGCCGGGAGGTGCTGGCGATGGATGACGAGGCGCTGTCCGCATTCCGCGGCCAGACCGTCTCGATGATCTTCCAGGAGCCGGCGCTGGCGCTCGATCCGGTCTACACCATCGGTCGCCAGATCGCGGAGACGGTGATGCGCCACGAGGGCAAGAGCGAGCGCGACGCCACGGCGCGGGCGCTCGAAATGCTCGAAGTGGTGCGGATCCCCTCCGCCAAACGTCGGTTGGATTCCTATCCGCACGAGATGTCGGGCGGCATGCGCCAGCGTGCGATGATCGCCCTGGCGCTGGCCTGCAAGCCGAAAATCCTGCTCGCGGACGAGCCGACCACGGCGCTCGATGCCACTGTGCAGATCCAGATCCTGCTGCTGCTGCGCGAGCTGCAGCGCGAGTTCGGCATGTCCGTCATCTTCGTCACCCACGACATCGGCGTCGCCATCGAGATCTGCGACCGCGTCGCGGTGATGTATGCCGGCCAGATCGTCGAGCAGGGCGCGCTGCGCGACATCGTGCGCACGCCGGTGCATCCTTATGCGAAGGGCTTGCTGGCTTCGACCATCCACGGTGCGATGCGCGGCCAGCGGCTCGAGACCATTCCGGGCACGCCGCCGTCGCTCGACCAGGCGCCGGCGAGCTGCTCCTTTGCACCGCGTTGCAAGTTTGCCGAGCCGCGCTGTAGCGAGAGCCTGCCGCCGAATGTGCCGGTCGCGCCCGGCCACCAGGCGCGCTGCGTTCTGGCGGAACCCAGCGTCGCGACGGCCTAGCTCGCCCGCGCGACCGCGTCGGTGATCCAGCGCCGCACCGCTGATATCCGCCGGTCCCGCGCCTGCTCGGTCCGCGAGACCAGGTAGATCGTCTCGCTCTGCGCAGGCTCGAACGCAAACGGCGCCACCAGCCGCTTGCCGAAGCCCGGCCGCGCCTTGATCAGGGGTGCCAACGCCAGCGCCACGCCGAGCCCGTGCTCGGCGGCCTCCAGCATCGCCGGCACGCTGTCGAGCCACAGATGCCCGCGCGGGGCGAGATGCGGCAGGCCGGCCTCCTTCAGCCAGGCCGGCCACGCGCGCGGCTGCGTCGTGACATGGATCAGCACCTCGCGCGACAGGTCCGCGGGTGTTCGAAGACCCGCTTTGAGCAGCGCGGGCGTACAGACCGGCAATCCCTTGACCTTGACCAGCGGCTCGACCTTCAACCCGGCGGCATGTTCCCGCCCGTAGCGGATCGCGACATCGACGCGCGATCCGGTGAAGTCGGCATATTGATGGGTGGCCTCGATCCGCAGCGTCAGTTGCGGATGGCGCCGCTTGAACTCCGGCAGCGCCGGCAGCAGCACGGCGCTGGTGAAGAACGGCAGTGAGCTGATCCAGAGTTCGCCGCTGGCCTCGCCGCGTTGCCGCAGCATGTCACGGCTTGCCTCCTGCAGCGTCGCCAGCGCGGCCGACACTCTTGCAAGGTAGCGCTCGCCGTCCGCGGTCAGCCGCACCGCGCGCGCGCCGCGCACGAACAGCCTGGTGCCGAACTGCTGTTCCAGCCCGCGGATCTGGTGGCTGATCGCGGACGGGCTCAGCGACAGGTCGCGCGCGGCGCGCCGGAAGCTGAGCTGGGTGGCCGCGCGCTCGAAGGCCAGCAGCGCCGTCAGCGGCGGGATGACCCGCGGGTCGGGGGCGTCCAACGGGTGAATCCTGTTCACCTCGAGTGATGAATGGCCTTTTGTCATGGTCGATATTCATGGATCAGATTGCGCAAACGCTCAATCCTGCTCACCTCAGGAATTCCCCGCCTTGGCCATCTTCGAACCTTCAGCCACGCCCCATCACTGGAAACCTGCCGCGCTGGCGGCGGGGCCGTTCGCGGGCTTCCAGGGCGGGGCGGTTGCCAGCCTCTTGACCGCCGAGGTCGAGGCCATGGCGGGCGCGCGCAACTGGGGCACGGCGATATCGGCGGCGGCCTGGTTCCTGCGGCCGACGCCGATGGCGGACTTGCGCACGCAAGTCTCTGTCGTGACCGAAGGCGGCCGGGTCAGCGTCGTCGACAACACGCTATGGCCGGCAGGCGAAGAGCAGCCCTGCGCAACGGTCCGCGTGACGCTGTCGCGCGAACGTGCGGTCGAGATCCCCGGTTTTCATGGCAGCGCCGCCGCCCGCGTCGATCCGACGGTGTTTCCGTTGCGCAGCCCGCACGCCGTCCATGGTCGCAGCTGGTTCATGGACGCGATGGAAGCCCGTGCCGGGGACGATGTCGCGTGGTTTCGGATGCACCATAGCGCGATTACGGACGCCGGCCCGCTGTCGCGCGTGCTCGGTCCTGCCGATTGGACCCACGGCATCGCGCGCCCGGTGCAGAATGTGGTGGCCGACCCCAACCCGAACCTTGCAGTGCAACTGTTCAGGCCGCCGCGGGGCGCGTGGGTCGGCGTTCGCGCCGAGGCGCGCTGGCGGGCGGAGGCCGGGCTTGGCGTTGGCAGCGGGGTACTGTTCGATGTCGAGGGCGAGATCGGCCGGGTCTCGATGTCGGTCATTCTCGTGCCCTTTCCGAGAAGCGCGCCCGCCTCAGGCGCGGGTTCCGCGGCCGGTTAACCCTAATTATTCCGTCAACTGTTTGTGGGATCACAAAAATACGGCGCGAACCATGCTCTGCTTGGCGCGACTTGAAATGGACGATGATCGCAAACGCCTGTACAACGTGGTGATCACGTAACTCTTTTCTTTTGCAGAGATCGGTTTTCATGGCAGTCGCGCCCGCTGTCCGGCGTTCCGAACTGGCTGAGGCGCTGCGCGCATGCCGCAGTGCCTTCATCGGCGTTGGCCTCATCAGTTGCATGATCAACCTGCTGTATCTGACAGGCTCGATGTTCATGCTCCAGGTCTACGACCGCGTGCTGCCGAGCCGCAGCGTTCCGACCCTGGTCGGCCTCGTGGTCATCGCCGCGGTGCTCTACATCGCCCAAGGTATGCTTGATCTCCTGCGCGGACGAATCCTCGGCCGTGTCGGTACCTCGCTCGACGAAGCGCTCAATGCGCGTGTGTTCGACACCATCGTGCGGCTGCCGCTGATGGCTGGCAATCGCAGTGAGGGCCTGCAGCCGCTGCGCGATCTCGACAATGTGCGCTCCTTTCTCGGCAGCATGGGCCCCGGTGCATTCTTCGATCTGCCCTGGCTGCCGTTCTACATGTTGATCTGCTTCGCATTCCATTGGCTGCTCGGCGTCACCGCGCTGGTCGGCGCCATCATTCTGGTGACGCTGACGCTGATCACCGAATACATGTCGCGCACGCCGGCCAAGGAAGCGATGTCGCTCGCCGCTCGCCGTAACGATCTCGCCGCTTCGAGCCGCCGCAACGCCGAGGTGCTCGTGGCCATGGGCATGGCCGGGCGGATGAACAAGCGCTGGAACGAGGCCAACGAGGAATATCTGTCGGGCAACCAGCGTGCGAGCGACGTGACCGGCGGGCTCGGTGCGGTCGCCAAGGTGCTGCGCATGATGTTGCAGTCGGCCGTGCTCGCGGTCGGTGCCTATCTCGTGATCCACCAGGAGGCCACGGGCGGCATCATCATCGCCGGGTCGATCCTGAGCGCGCGGGCGCTGGCGCCGGTCGATCTCGCGATCGCGCATTGGAAGGGCTTCGTCGCCGCGCGGCAGAGCTGGCAGCGTCTCAACCGCCTGCTGCAACAGATGCCGGCACGCCCCGCGCAGACGCTGTTGCAGGCGCCGGTGAAGAAGCTCTCGGTCGAGGCCGTGACCATGGTCGCGCCGGGTGACCAGCGCGCCATCGTGCAAGACGTCACCTTCGCCGTCGAAGCCGGCAGCGGCGTCGGCGTGATCGGCCCGAGCGGTTCCGGCAAGTCGTCGCTGATCCGGGCGCTGGTCGGCGTCTGGGTGCCGGCGCGCGGCAAGGTGCGGCTCGACGGCGCCGCGCTCGATCAGTGGTCCTCGGACGAGCTCGGTCGCCATGTCGGCTATCTGCCGCAGGACGTCGAACTGTTCGCCGGCACCGTCGCGCAGAACATCTGCCGGTTCGATCCCGACGCGAAATCCGACGGCATCATCGCGGCGGCCAAGGAGGCCGGTGTGCATGAGATGATCATCAAGATGCGCGAGGGCTACGACACCCAGGTCGGCGAGCAGGGCACGGCGCTCTCCGCCGGCCAGGCGCAGCGCGTCGCGCTGGCGCGTGCGCTCTACGGCAATCCGTTCCTGATCGTGCTGGATGAGCCGAACTCCAACCTCGACAGCGAAGGCGACGAGGCGCTGACCCGCGCGGTGCGCGGCGCCCGCGAACGCGGTGCCGTTGTCATCGTGGTTGCGCACCGGCCGATCGGCATTGAGGGCGTCGACCAGCTGCTGGTGCTCAAGGACGGCCGCATGCAGACCTTCGGGCCGAAGGAAACCGTGCTCGCGCAGGTGCTGCAGCGTGCCGCGCCGCCGGTGCCCACGCCGATCAAGATCGTCGCCGATGCGGGGGCGGCCAAGTCATGAGCGACCGCATGAGCGACCGCATGACCGATCAACCGCGTAACGCGCATGCTTCGATCAGAAAGCATCTCGTGGTCGGCCTCGTCGTGGTCCTGGTTCTCGGCGGCGGCGTCGGCGGCTGGGCCGCGACGGTGCCGATCTCGGGCGCGCTGATCGCGCCGGGCTCGGTGGTGGTCGATACCAACGTCAAGAAGGTGCAGCATCCGACCGGCGGTGTCGTCGGCGAGATTCTGGCGCGTGACGGCGACACCGTCAAAGCGGGCGACATCGTCGTGCGTCTCGACGAGACCGTCGTCAAGGCGAGCCTTGCGATCGTGGTCAAGACGCTGAACGGTCTCTACGCGCGCGCGGCCCGGCTCGAGGCCGAGCAGCAGGGCCGCGACAAGATCGTGTTTCCGCCGCAGCTCCTCGAGCAGGCCAAGGATCCCGACGTGCGGGACATCATGACCAGCGAAACCAAGCTGTTCGAAGTGCGCGTCAACGGCCGTACCGGCCAGAAGGCGCAGTTGCGCGAGCGCGTCACCCAGCTCAACGAGGAAATCTCCGGCCTGCAGGCGCAGGAGAAGTCCAAGGACAAGGAAATCGAGCTTGTGAACACCGAACTGGTCGGCGTTCGTCAGCTCTATGATCAGCACCTGGTGCAGCTGACTCGCCTGACCACGCTGGAGCGCGATGCCGCCCGGCTGTCCGGCGAGCGTGCGCAATACATCGCCTCGCGCGCCCAGGCCAAGGGCAAGATCACCGAGACCGAGTTGCAGATCATTCAGGTCGACAAGGACATGCTCGCGGAGGTTTCCAAGGACTTGCGCGAGGCCAACGACAAGATCGGCGAGTTCGTCGAGCGCAAGGTTACCGCTGAAGACCAGCTTCGCCGTGTCGACATCCGCGCGCCGCAGGACGGCGTGGTGCTGCAGTCGACCGTCCATACCGTCGGCGGCGTCATCACCGCGGGCGATGCGATCATGATGATCGTGCCGAAGGCCGACGATCTGTCGGTCGAGGCCAAGGTCAACCCGCAGGACATCGACAAGCTGCAGGTCGGACAGAAGACCATGCTGCGTCTCTCCGCCTTCAACCAGCGCACCACACCCGAGCTGAACGGCGTTGTCACGCGGGTCTCCGCCGATACCACAACTGACCAGCGCACCGGTCAGAGCTATTACACCATCCGCGTCTCGATGCCGCCGGGCGAGGTCGCGCGTCTCGGCAGCGAGGTGAAGATCATCCCGGGCATGCCGGTGGAGGCCTTCGTCCAGACCGGCGACCGCACCATGATGTCATACCTGATGAAGCCCTTGCACGACCAGTTCATGCGGTCGTTCCGCGAGAAGTGAGTTTTCCTCGCGGGGCTCTCTCCTCGGGTCGTCCCGGCGAAAGCCGGGACCCATATGTGGACGGCCCCCGTGGCACAAGAGCTTTCTGGTGAGATCGGATCGCTTGCATCCATATGTCCGGCCTGTTGAGTGCGATCGGGTAGACCGCTGGCCA
>NZ_VKHP01000298.1 GCF_010811875.1 Bradyrhizobium uaiense | reverse complement strand
GGGGGAAACCAGTGAGCGGAAGGTTTGGAGCAAGGCGAATCACGGCGTCAACTGCGATTCCGACCTTATGCCCGTATTCGCACCGTCCGTGAATCCTGCACCCTGCACCAAATATGCGGAAGAACCCAATCAAGGTGAGACTGCGCCGATTGGGGGGTAGCCCGACCGGAGGACCGACCCCATCGGCGTCGCGCGTTTTTGGACCCGTCTGGCGGCCGGGTGCGGCTGGCGCGAGCTGTTGATGCGTCTCGACAAGAGGGAATCGATGCCTTGCCTGGCCTCCACATCACCGACCACCAGATGAGCCTGTACATGACCTACCGACAGACACTGTCCCCCGAGCCGCCGCGGCCAAGGCGGGGTTCTCGAAGGCAAGCGCGTATCGAATCGAGGGCGATTGTCGCCCGCCATCGCAGAAGAAGACGCCGAGGGGCCGGCGCCGGTCCGATCCCCTCGCGCAGTATTGGGAGGCCGAGATCGTTCCGATCATGAAGGCTGCGCCCGGCATCCGCGTGATCGGCGTGCTGGACGAACTGCGCCGACATCCGCTGCACGCTGGAGCGGCGCATCAACGCCTGGCGGGCGCTCAACGGCCCCGAACAGGACGTGATCTTCCGCCAGCAGCTCGAGCCCGGCCGCCTGGGTCTGTCCGACTTCACCGACGTGAGCGCGCTCGGTATTACCATCGCGGGTGAGCCGCTCGATCATCGGCTCTATCACTTCCGGTTGGCGTTCTCCGGCTTCGAGCATGCCCATGTCGTGCTCGGCGGCGAAAGCTTCGTCGCCCCGGCGGAGGGCTTGCAGAACGCGCTGTGGGCGCTTGGCGGCGTGCCGCGGGAGCATCGCAGCGACAGCCTGTCGGCAGCGTTCCGCAATCTGGCCGCCGACGCACGGGAGGATCTGACGCAGCGCTACGCCGGGCTGATGGGCCACTATGGCATGGCGCCAACGCGCAACAATGCGGGCGTCGCACATGAGAACGGCTCGATCGAGAGCGCGCACGACCATCTCAAGCGGGCACTGGAAGATGTGTTCAATCCCGGCATTTGCTGGAGCGGGTTGAGTTTGAATCGTTCTGGCTTGGAAGTCCAGCATTTGCAGATGTATTCGTAGGGTGTAAGGCCCTTCAGGGTCTTCAGCCGCCGAGCGTAGTTGTAGGCGGTGATGAAGTCGGCAAGGTGAGCTTCGAGCTGATCGTGTCGATCGTAATGGTAGCGTTGGACGGTCGCTTCCTTGATCGTGCGGTTCATGCGCTCGACTTGGCCATTGGTCCAGGAATGCTTGATCTTGGCCAGCCGATGTTCGATCCCGTTTTCCTGGCATCGCATATCGAACATATGCATCACGTATCTTGCCGTTGGGCCGTCGGCGTAGCGCGGCGGGAAGGTGAACTGGATCCCATTGTCGGTGAGAACCGTGTGGATCTTGTAGGGGACAGCCGCGATCAGAGCTTCGAGGAAGGCCGAGGCTGGGGTCCTTCCTGTCTTCTTGACCAGCTGCACGAAGGCGAACTTGCTGGTGCGATCGATTGCGACGTAGAGGTAGAGCTTGCCTTCAGCGGTCTGGAGCTCAGCGATGTCGATGTGGAAATAGCCGATCGGATAGGCCTTGAACTTCTTCTTCGAAGGCTTGCCGCCTTCCACCTCCGGCAATCGGCTGATGCCGTGGCGCTGGAGGCAGCGATGCAGGGATGACCGCGTCAGATGCGGGATGGTTGGCTGCAGCGCATAGAGGCAATCGTCGAGCGGCAGCAGCGTATGCCGCCGGAACGCGACGATGATCGCCTCCTCCTCGATGGAAAGGACTGTCGACTTGGCTTCCTTGGCGCCTGTCGAACGATCGGCGACAGTCTCGCGCTGCTTCCACTTCGCGACAGTCTTCTGGTTGATCCCGTAGCGCTTGGCGAGGGCTCTCAGGCTCTCTTGACTATTTTGTATTGCTCGACGGACCGCCTCCGTCATGGTGGCGCAGCCGTGTAAAACCTATCCCATAGCGCATCCCTCGAATCGTGCGACAAGAATGCACCATCAAAGCTTGGGACTAAACACCTAGCGCTTGGGGGTCGTGTGCTTGTCTTTGCTCCTGTGACGGAGCAACTCACGATAGCCGCCCCGCATTAGGCGGAGCCCCATCTTGACTAAACGAAGGGTTCGGCTGCGCAGATCGTGTGTTTTCCAACCTCGATCGGGAAGCCGCGCCTTGCCAAAAAGGACTTGCGCGACGTTACGATAGCCGTTGCCTTCCAGCCACCCGTCCACTGCACGTATGTCAGTAGCTCGTGATCTGTCGCCTGTTTGTAGCTCGTGAAGTGTCGTGTTTTTGGTGCCCGGAGCAAAGGGGGCGCGATGGGCACGGCATCCATTCACGAGGGTGTACGACGGATGCGGTTTTCAGATTTGCTGGAACGGACGGAGGCGAGGGAACTGACGCAGGAGGCTGCTGCGGAGGTTCTCGGGATCAGTGTTCGGACCTTCCAATGGTGGGCGGAGCGTTATGAGGCGGAGGGCGATGGCGGGCTGGTCGACCGCCGGCTGGGGCGGCGCTCGCCACGGCGGGCCCCACAGGAAGAGCTGGAACGGATGCTGGGACTGTTCCGGGACAAGTACGCGGACTTCACGGTGAAGCACTTCCACGAGCAGCTGCAAAAGCGGCACGACTATGTGCTGGGCTATACGGTGACGAAGCTCGCCCTGCAGGCGGCAGGCCTGGTGCGGAAGGCGCCGAAGCGTTCGGCGCACCGCAAGAAGCGCCCGCGCCGGCCGCTCCGGGGCATGCTGCTGCACCAGGACGGATCGCGCCATGTCTGGATCGAAGGTCTTCCGGCGATGGACCTGATCGTCACGATGGACGATGCGACGAGTGAGATCTACTCGATGCTGCTGGTCGAGGAAGAAGGCACGGCCTCGACGTTCCTGGCCCTGGGCGAGGTGATTGGCGAGCATGGCCTGTTCTGCGCGCTCTATACCGACCGCGGCAGCCATTATTTCCTGACCCCAAAAGCTGGCGAGAAGGTCTCGAAGACGCAACAAACCCAGGTGGGACGGGCCTTATCGCATCTGGGGATCGAGCATATCGCGGCCTATTCGCCGCAGGCGCGGGGGCGCTCCGAGCGGGTGTTCGGCACCTTGCAGGACCGGCTGCCGAAGGAGCTGCGGCTTGCCGGGATCACGACGGTTGAGGCTGCCAACGCGTGGCTGAAGGCGCATTACATCCCCGGGCACAACGCCGCGTTTGCGATCAAGCCCGATCAGGAAGGCACGGCGTTCGTGGCCGATCGGCATGAGGCCTGGCGCGAGGCGCTGTGCGTGATCGAGGAGCGAACCGTTGCCAACGACAATACCGTGGCATGGAACGGTCGGCGGCTGCAGTTGCCGGAGAGCCGGCTGAGGCCTCACTTCGTCAAGGCCGTGGTGCGGCTCCATGAGTATCCCGATGGCACCGTCAGCGTGTTCCTGGGACCGCATCGATTGGCGAGGTTTGCCCCTGACGGACAGCAGATCAGCCCCGACGCGCCTCAGCCTGGCGGCGTGCTCGGAGCCGTCAAGGACAAGCCCTTGCGGGCGCGCAAGCGCGCGTCCTTGACCGCTCCTGCGCGCCCCGCCGTCGAGAAAGCGCAGGTCGGGACGGAGAAACGGGCTTCAAGTCGAACAAAGAAACTCACCCACACAGCTAAAGCCGCCACAACAGCCGTGGCATGATCAATCAGGGAAAGCCATTCCCGCCTTCCGGCTCCCCTGCAAATCAGAAACGAAGGCGACAGATCACGAGCTACAAAAACACGACATTTTCACGCTACGGACACCCGTCCACTGCACGTAAAGCGAGGATGTGCCGATCCCGAACTCCAGTCGATTGAGCAAGAGGAGGCGATCCGACGGGACGCCGTTCGAGTGCTAACCAAAACCGGTGGGCGGCCCGTAAACGAAGGTCGAAGTTACGGTCGAGTGGCAAGTCGACGGCCAGCATTGATCCAATCGGCGGGAGTTCTCTTAACCAGAGCCCATGCTTCGCTCCACCGAGCGGCACGATAACATGCCATCCGTCCGGTGCTTCACGCAGCTCGCTGCCCGCCAGGTCGGTGAACATAAGGCCAGACGGCTCAGACACAATTGAGCACACCGCCGCGCGGACGATCAGCACAGTCGAATGCGCCTCAGGCGACCAGAAAAGAGCCTGTTTGTCGAATGCTTTTTGCGGATCAGCCGGAAAACGTAAGTCTCCACTTCCGCCGGAAGTGATCCGTCGCGCCGGATTGTTTGCTCCTGAGCCGAGACCCGAAGTCCTTTTGATATTCGGAATCGCGGCGCAACCACTCCCAGGCCACGTCGGCCGCCTCTGCCTGCTTGGCTTGGTGGTATGCGCTCTCTGATCTCCAGTCGGCACCTGACATCGCACAATTTCCCCGCATGCTCTGAATGCACGTGCAAGCTAGCCGCAGGGTTGTGACTATTTGTGGTTGCAGTCGCGCACCATCCCACTTCTGATGCATTTCCGCGATGGAATGATTAACTTTTTCGATTTGGATGAACTCACTTCCGCTTACCTACTGTCACTCTCCCCATCACGGTAGTTAGGTGGAGGTGATCGCGAGGCTTGACGCGCGGCTTGCTCTCAGCTGATCGGAACAACGCCTATCAATAGGCTCCCGAGCACGAAGAATCGGTAATGTCTTTCACTCACCAGCCTCATAGCTTCGAGACCGGCTCATTTGGCTGCTAAGGCGTCCGCCTCAGCTGAACCTCCTGGTTTTCTCTGGCTCACCCGTCAGGATCAACATAGGGTCAACGAGCGCGCTCTAAGTCTGCGGGGGCTTCGTAAGAAGGCGACAACTCGGCACGATGCCCTGCCGATCGGCGCGGCAAGGACCTAGCCCTCTACATTGTCGGACTCCCAATGTTCAATTAGTCCGTCGGACCCGGGCGGATGAGCAGAACTATTATTCGCGCAGGCACCGGCACAGGCATGCAGTATCGATCAGATTTCCCAATACCTAGCTCCGGCCATTTTGGCGGGGGCCGGTCAACTACCAACCTTCGCAATTGATTCATGTGACAGAGGAGTGCCACCTTCACCGCATGAACGTCAGCAGTTCAAGCGCCCAAGGAATTGGCATGCAAGATCAACCTCAATCTGTCATAGCCAATCGCCATGAACGTTCCGCCGATTTGTCAATCGCAGAACAGTTGCGGTCCGAGATCTGCTGCAGCTGCCAGCTCTCCTTCCTTATGGAAGCGCACGACGGCCTCTCCGCCGCAATCGCCGAGCGCGCGGGCTTCAAAGGGCTCTGGGCATCCGGTTTGTCGATCGCCTGCTCTCTCGGTTATCGTGACGGGAACGAAGCGTCCTGGAGCCAACTCGCCGACAGTGTCGAACGGATCGTAGCCTCAACTCAATTCCCCGTCCTCGTCGACGGTGATGGCGGCTTCGGGAACTTCAACAATGCTCGTCTGTTGGCGCGCAAGCTCCATCAACGCGGCGCAGCCGGCGTCACGCTGGAGGACAGCTGCTTTCCCAGAATGAATTTGTTCGTCGGCGATCGGCATCCGCTCGCCGATGTCGACGAAATCTGCGGGCGCCTGCGCGCAGTTAAGGATGCACTGGCCGAGAACTTCGTCCTTGTGGCCCGGATCGAGGCACCGATTGGCGGTAAAGGGATGGATGAGGCGATTATGCGCGCTCACGCTTATGCTGACGCGGGAACCGACGCAATCCTAATACACTCCCGAATGAGTGCCGCAGATGAGGTCCTTGCGTTTGCACGCGTTGCAGAGCAAATTACCGGTCGTAATCGTTCCTACGAAATATTACCGAACATCAGCTTCTGTGTATCGCTAAGCGCACATCTCCACGGTGATCTGGGCCAATCACTCGATGCGACCGGCAATAGCGGCGATGCGCCAATTCTGTCATCGAATTATGACCGAAGAGAACACTGCGAGCATTAAACCTAATATTGCGACGCTTGATGAGATCTTCGAACTGCTAAGATACGACGAACTGGTCCGAGCGGAAGCTCGATACCTAGCTGACCGGCGACCCGACGCGTTGTATTCAGACCCGGCAGCGATTGCGTAGGACGATTGACATGAAGCCGTCTGCCGTACAATCCGGCGCAAGGACGCACGATGACTGGCAGCTCGCCCTGGGACGGAAGTTGATGGCATGCTTCGGCAGCAATTTCTCGGCCCTCTGGGTAGTCCCAAGCACCGACAACCGTCAATTGATTGATGAACATACCCTTCAGCTTCAGCAAATTGTCCTTCTGCGCACTGGACAAGTTTGGCCTCGCAGCGTCGATGATGACATGCCCGATTGACGGAGAACATGCATGCTGGCGGAGCGAACAGCCATCTTTAAATACCCAGACACTGCTGCCGCATTATCTGCGGTCAGAGCAGCTGCCGCGAGCGGCGACCAATTAATCGATTTGACCAAAGAGGAGATCCAGAGTGATTTGGCGCCAATGGTGCGGGAAGGCACGATCATCGCGATTAATCGCAATAACTGCAATACCGAGATAGAGAACTCGGCGAAGCTGTGCGGCGCAATCGCCCGCAGAATTTCCGCCGACACTGGTCAATCCTGGTCGGCGGACGAAGTCGCAATTACGAGCGGCTCCAAACACGCTCTCTTCATCGCAGCTATGGTGCTTCTGAATCCTGGAGATGAGGTACTCATCCCAGCCCCACATTGGAGTTCCTTCCCTGCGCAGGTTCGGTTGGCAGGCGGAGTGCCGATCTTCATCGAGACAAGATACAACGATTACGTCCCGAAGCTTTCAGATCTGGCTTCGGCGGTCACGTCAAAGACCAAAGTGATCGTGGTCAACACACCGAACAATCCTACGGGCACGATTTACGATTACGATACCCTTGCGGAAATTGCCCGGCTTGCTGCTGACCGAGATCTGTGGATTGTCTTCGATGAATGCTACGGGGCTTTCGCCCATGCTCCCCACACTCATCATTCCCTCGTCTCGGTCGCTCCTGCAGCGCGCAACCGCATCCTAATCGTCAATTCGTTCTCCAAATCTCTGGCCCTAACCGGCTGGCGGATCGGTTATCTCGCCGGTCCAACAGCAGTCATCAGCGCCGCGCTGGCGCTAGAACGCGATACGTCCTGCAGTCCAAACGTCATCTCCCAGCATGCACTGCTCCATCATTTGGAGTCCGGTGATGCCGCCTTCCAACAGAAACTTCAACGTCAGGTCAGCGAAGCACGAACGCTGGGGCTGGCGGTCCTCTCAACGCTGAAGTCGATTCCTCCACCGGCAGCTCAAGGCGGTTTCCATTTCTATCTCGATCTCAAACAGTGGCGGCGAAGCATCAAGGGGCCCGGACCGGAATTCGACGCTCATGAGGTCGCTAATGCGTTGCTGATGGACGCTGGCGTCGCGACGGTTTCTGGCACGGTCTTTGGCGATCCAGACGGGGTCCGGCTCTCCTATGGAGTTGATCTTGGCTCACTCGACAAGGGCTTGCGGCGCCTATCCGCAACTTTGAACACGTGGAAATGAAGTCCTGGAGAATTCGCCGTCCTTGGAACTATGAGGGTTCGTACCATGCCCGGATTTCCTCGCCGCGCTGTCGTACTTGCAGCGGGCATTGGCTCACGTCTGCGGCCGCTGACGGATCTACGGCCCAAACCACTCGTCGAGGTCAACGGCTTGCCAATCCTGCATACCGCCTTGCGGAACCCGGACGCCGTCGGAATCGGTGAGGTGACGATTGTCGTCGGCTACCGCAAGGACGCCATCCAGTACGCCTGTGGCAGCCGCTTCGGCGGGATCGACATCAACTACGTCGAATCGACAGAATTCGATCATACCGGCAGCGCATATTCCCTGTGGCTGGCGCGTGACGCACTGCTTTCGGGAGATTGCCTTCTCCTCGAGGGAGACGTCTTCTTCGAGCAAGATGCATTGCGCCGCCTAATCAGTTCCGCGAGCGATATGGCAGCAGTAGCTCCGTTTGATGAATGGATGGAAGGCTCTGCAGTTCTTCTGTCGGATAACGGCTTGATCACAGGTTTCCGGATGAAGCAGACGGCAGCCGATATTGTCCCATCCGGGCCGCAGCTATTCAAAACCATGAACCTGCTAAGACTTTCTGGCGCGCCCCTCAAAGAAACGGTTGTTCCAGCCCTAAATGAAATTATCGGATCCGGATCCAAGCAGGCTTACACTGAGGAGCTTCTTGGCTATCTGGTCGAGCGGCGCGGCCTTCAGCTTACAGCCGTGCGATGCGATGATCTCAAGTGGTGCGAAATCGACATCATCGAAGATCTGCACATCGCAGAGTGTATCTTCTCACCAGCGCACGGCACTCGCCAATAGTATGACCAGCAGGACCAAGGACCAGCGAGGTGCCAATGCTAAGATACCTTTGGGATCCGGCAAACGCCATCACGGTGGGGCTTGTTTTTTCTTCCGTCAACCTATTCCTCGCTCTGTCCGGAGACCTTGAGCTGTCAGTGGCAGCGGCGCTTTGGGCTGTGCTAGCAGATCACCTCGACGGAATCGTGGCCACCCGCACGCCGAACCGTGATCGGGGCGCTGCGAAAATGGGCAAGAGCCTGGATGGCTTCGGAGACATTATCTATGGAGCCTTCTGCCCTCCGCGATCGTGATTCAGCTCAGCCACGCTTTCATCCTTTCCCTGGCGACCGCCACTGCTCTACTCGTGGCAGGAGCAATCAGGCTAAGCTATTTTGCAAATTTCGGCCGATCGTCCGATGGGCACTTCCTCGGTGTACCCCTGTCGTACGACGTTCCGCTATTGGCTCTCTTGTTCCTCCTCCAGCCTTCTATTAGTGCCGAATTATTCGAGTGGCTCGTGAACATCTGCTTCCTGCTGCTTGCGGCCGCTCACGTGGCGTCCATTCGCGCCCTCACCCGGCCCGGTAATGTATGTGGCCATCAGCATCTTCGCGGTAGCTTCCTTCGGCTGCCTTGGCGAACCGGTCTCTTTGACGACAGCTATGGGCAGATTATCGAACCGTGTGGAGGCAGGCATGATCGAAGCGCGTGGTACGGTTCCTTATAGGAGGACCTCTCATGTCCCTGTCTATGACGCCTTGCTTGAGCGTTGCGCCTTCCGAAGCGGAAACAGCTCGGCATCATGAACCTGGCCGTGAAATACTGTTTGTCCGAGCGTGCATCGTATCTGCGTCGAGGTGGCTGGCGTGACCATCCAGCCTGAACTCCTGCAGCGACGCGATCTGCGTCAACGAGACCGCGAACGAGGCTGGATCTTTCGCGAAATTGGCGTCGAGCCGTTCATTCAATGCGCCGGCGTCCGCACCCTATATGGAGCAAGCAATCCGAGTGACGAAGTCATCGCGGCCATGAACGCGGCTGCAGAAGCTTTCGTGGACATGGACGAACTGGCCGACGCTGCAGGTCAACCGCTCGCTCAACTCACGGGCGCCGAATGGGGTGTGATTACCGCCGGCACTGCGGCGACGCTAGCGTTAGCCACGGCGGCGTGCATCGCCGGAAACAATCCGGAATTGATGTTGCGATTGCCGGAAACATCGGGGCCGCGCAGGAAGGTACTGATCCCCTCTGACCAGGGGTTCTCCTACGAACAGGCAATCCGTATCGCAGGTGGCGAGATTGTGAGTGTTGCCACTGTCGAAAAGCTGGCAGGCGCTTTGGACGGAAGCGCCGCGATGATCTGCTTGCTTGCGTCTGCCTTGCCAATAAGCTCAGTCCTCTCTCTCGCCCGTGCCGGCGGCGTGCCGATTCTCGTCGAGGCAGCCGGACTTTCGCCAGAAATGCCGGACCGCTGGATCAGATGTGGCGCCGACCTTGTGGTTTATGCGGGCGGAAAATATACCCGGGCGCCACAATCCACTGCGATCGTGCTTGGTCGTGAACGGCTTTGCAAGGCAATCTGGTGGAACGGAGCGCCCCACCAAGCCTTCGGCCGTGCGATGAAGGTCGGCAAGGAGGAGGTCGTGGGCGCTGTCGTCCCACTCGATCGCTGGATCAATTTTCGAACAGCCGCGAACGAACGTGACCAATGGCTCCCGCGCCTAAAGCGGATTGAGTCGCAGCTCAACTGTAAGCGATCAGCCGAAGCCGTTCATGGCTTATAATTCCAGGGCATGAGTTGATCGATGTTGGAGATCGGCCATCGGTTGGCGACGCGCTCGAGGGTCTGCGTTAGCCAGGCGAGCGGATCGACGTC
>NZ_VKHP01000297.1 GCF_010811875.1 Bradyrhizobium uaiense | reverse complement strand
GCCGATCCGCAGCGAGCCGCTGTCGAGGTTGCGCAGCGCCTGCAATTCGTCCTCGGCGGCGCGCTCGGCCGCGAACAGCGTCTCGGCATGCCGCGCCAGCGCCGCACCCTCCCGGGTCGGCCGCACCCCCTTCGAGGTGCGGTCGAGCAGCCGGCAGCCGACCTGCAACTCGAAATCCCGCACGCCCTTGGAGATCGCCGGCTGGCTGATGTGCAGCAGGTCGGCGGCGCGGGAGAAGCTTCCGGTTTTCGCCACGGCCGCGAACAGGCGGAGCAGATGCAGGTTGAGGGACATAACTTCTCTCTATCGGGGCAGTCCGAAAATATATTAGCCAAGGAGCGCGCCCAGGCGCATAAAATCTTCTCCGAAAAGAGGATTTCGTGCCGGAACAACAACAAGACCAGGGGCAGAAGCAGGGGGCGCTGAAGCGCATATTCCTGCTCATTCCGGGCATTCTGCTCTGCGGAATGGTCACCGTCATCTCGCTCGGTATCCAGGCCGCCGAAGAACGGGTTTTCGACCATCCCTATATCGAGGCGCTCGTCGTCGCGATCCTGCTCGGCATGGCGGTGCGGACCGCCTGGGAGCCGTCGGAGCGCTGGCGCTCGGGCATTGCCTTCAGCGCCAAGCAGCTGCTCGAGGTCGCGGTGATGCTGCTCGGCGCGTCGATCAGCTTCGCCGCGATCCTCGCGTCGGGCTGGCTCCTGATCGGTGCCATCGCCGCGACCGTCGTGATCATGCTGGCGGTGAGCTATGGCCTCGCCCGCCTGCTTGGGCTGAAGACAAAACTCGCGATCCTGATCGCCTGCGGCAATTCGATCTGCGGCAATTCCGCGATTGCGGCGGTGGCGCCCGTGATCGAGGCCGATGGCGACGACATCGCCTCGTCGATCTCGTTCACCGCAATTCTCGGCGTGCTGATGGTGCTCGGGCTGCCGCTGCTGATTCCGCTGCTGAAGCTGACGGCGACGCAATACGGCATCCTCGCAGGCCTCACGGTCTATGCCGTGCCGCAGGTGCTGGCGGCGACCGTGCCGGCCGGCATCGTCTCGACCCAGATCGGCACGCTGGTGAAGCTCGTGCGCGTGCTGATGCTCGGCCCGATCGTGGTCGGCCTCTCGCTGTTCGTGGCGCGGCGGCGCAAGGCAAGCACCAGGACCGGCGCCGCCGACGCGGGTGCTGCGAAGGCCGCCGCGATCAGCCCGTTCAAGCTGGTGCCCTGGTTCATCATCGGCTTCCTGGTGCTGGCCGCGCTGCGCTCGTTCCAGCTGGTGCCCGACATCGCGATCGCGCCCGTGACGAAGACGGCGGCGATCCTCACCGTCGTCTCGATGGCAGCACTCGGGCTCGGTGTCGATGTGCGCGTGCTCTCGACCGTCGGCGGCCGGGTGACGGCAGCGGTCACGCTGTCGCTGATGCTGCTGCTGGGCTTGAGCATCGGTCTCGTGCACTTGTTTAAATAGAGATTAGGTTGAGCTGCAGCCGCATCGAAAGTTCACCTCTCCCTTGGGAGAGGTCGATTTGCGCAGCAAATCGGGTGAGGGGTTACGGTCTATCGAAAGAGCAGGAGCCCTCACCCGGATTGCACGGACGATGCTTCGCATCGCCGAGAGCAATCCGACCTCTCCCCGACGGGGAGAGGTGAGCCGAAATCGCGGTAAGCCCGAGTCAACCAAAACTCATACCGCTCTGGCGGCTACTCGGCAGCCTTCGCGGTCTTGCCGAACATCCGTGTCGGTGTCGCAAAGCCGCAGGACGTGCCGTCGGTGATCTTGACCTGATCTTCCCAGGGCAGGCGGAAGCGGCCGGACACCATGTCCTGCATGAACGTGTAGGGGCAATCCATCGCGCCGCCTTTCACCGCGACATAGCCGCGGTGCCAGAGCTGGTAGATGTTGTTCTCGACGCCCCAATTGATCCGCGCCTCGCGCACGAGGTCGGGCCGCACCTCGGCGGTGATGATCTCGTCGGCCCGTCCCGTGGTGCCGTGCGCGATGATGCTGCCGTCGAAATTGACGATCATGCCTTCGCCCATCGAGTCGAACGACCCGTCCGAGCCGCACATGCAGACATTGGCGGTCACCATCAGGTTCTGGAATGCATTGGCCTGGTTGGTGAAGCGCCAGCTGTCGCGGATCGGCGCGGTATAGCCTGCGGTGCGGATCATGATCTCGGCGCCCTTGTAGGCGCATTCGCGCGCCATTTCCGGGAACATGCCGTCGTGGCAGATGATCAGCGCGATCTTGGCGCCGTTCGGCCCGTCGATCACGGGAATGCCGATGTCGCCCGGCTCCCACGGCTCGACCGGAATCCAGGGATGGAATTTGCGGTAGTACAGCTTGATCTCGCCGTGATCGTCGATAATCAGGCCTGAATTGTAGGGATTGCCGTGCGGGTTGAACTCCATGATGGAGAAGCAGCCCCAGATCCTGTTGTCGATGCAGGCCTGCTTGAAAGCCGCGACTTCAGGCCCGTCGAGCCGGCACATGATCTCCGGATTGGTATCCATCGAGAGGCCGTGCAGCGAATATTCGGGGAATACGACCAGATCCATGGTGGCGAGATTGCGCCGCGCCTTGCCGACCATCCAGACGATGCGCTCGGTCTGCCGGGCCAGATCGGCCTTGGTCGCAACCACGGGCAGTTGCAGCTGCACCAGTCCGATCACCACGCCATTGGGCGATTTGTTGAGGCCGCCAAGTCCATTCATGCCTGTCCTCCCGCTTGTTTGAAGCGTTGTCATTTCGCGAACGTTCGTCGCCGCTCGTTCGGGCTCTGGGCCAGCTCTTAGCTAGCAACGATCATGCCAGCAGGATCAAGCGATGCGCAAATCAAGCGGATGAGAAGCGGGCAGGGTGAACGGCCGGGCGCGTGTCTCAAGCAATTGAGATGCGGGGCATTTCGGGCCATTGAAGGGGACGACACCATCATTACGCAATGGCACGCGGTTTGCTTAATTAAGCGCGGGTCTTCTCGCATTCGGGGTGTACGTCATGGCGAATTCAGGCGCGACAATCGTGGCGGAGCCGGCGCCGATCGCGCTCGACTGGAGCAAGACTGCGCTCGTCATCATCGACATGCAGCGCGATTTCATGGAGCCCGGTGGTTTCGGCGAGACCCTCGGCAACGACGTCAGCCGGCTCGCCCGCGCGGTGCAGCCGATTGCCGCGGTGCTCGCGGCGGTGCGCGACGCCGGGCTGCTGGTGGTCCATACCCGCGAGGGCCATCTGCCCGATCTCTCCGACGCGCCGCCGGCAAAGCTCGAGCGCGGCGCGCCGTCGCTTCGGATCGGCGATCCCGGGCCGATGGGGCGGATCCTGATCCGCGGTGAGGCGGGGCATGACATCATCCCCGCGCTCTATCCGCTCGACGGCGAGATCGTGATCGACAAGCCCGGCAAGGGCGCGTTCTACGCCACCGAATTCGGCGACATCCTGCAGAAATACGGCATCGAGAATCTCCTGGTCTGCGGCGTCACCACTGAAGTCTGCGTCAACACCACGGTGCGCGAAGCCAACGACCGCGGCTATCGCTGCGTCGTGATCTCGGACGGCTGCGCGTCCTACTTCCCGGAGTTCCACGAGATGGGCCTGAAGATGATCAAGGCCCAGGGCGGCATTTTCGGCTGGGTTGCCGATTCAGCCGCGGTGCTGAAGGCGCTGGCCGGCTAGAGCGCGCTCCTTGATTCCGAAGTTCGTATAAGAGTGAGCCGCATGTCCATCGCGGCCTAGCGCGCTGAACGCCGCATCGTGGCGCGAATGTCGGAGGGTGTCGCGCCGTAGCGGCGGCGGAACGCGCGGTTGAAATAGGACAGATCGCCGAATCCGGCTTCGAACGCGAGGCTGCTGATGCTGTGATCGCTCCAGCGCGGATTGGTCAGCAGCCGATGGCTCTGTGTCAGGCGGGCGTTGAGGAGGAATTCGCTGAAGCTCGTTCCCTCCTCGGCGAACAGGCGCTGAAGACTGCGCGGCGAGAGATTCCGACGCGCCGCGACGGTGATCAGCGTGAGATCGGGATCGGAGACATGCGCATGGATGTCGGCTTTGGCGGCGGCAAGCCGCGCGGCGCGCAAGCCCCGGTCCTTCGCGGCAGCCGCCCCGTCGCGGGTGGCGCCGATCACCAACGCCGCGAGGTCGTAGACATGGGTGACGACGGCTTGCCGTAGTTCGGGCGTCGACATCGGATCCATGCGGATCAGCCCTTGGAGATAGAAGGTCAGCAGTTTTACGGCTTCGGTATCGCGCGGCACCGGGCGCATCAGCGCATCTTCGGGATACGACACGAGCTGTGTAAGCGCGTTGCGACGCAGCCTCAGGCTGAGGAAGCGCGTCAGTGACGGAGAGATGCTCACCCACGGCTCCGCGGTCGACATCAGGATGGCATCGCCGGCAGCGCCGGTGACCTCGCGGCCCCGGTGCGATAGCACGGGCGCGCCACCCAGCGAGATGCGGAGCATGAGGTGGTCGGTGCCGTCGAGCAGTTCGTGCGTCACGGCAGTGCGTAGATTGCCGAGGGTCCAGGATCCAAAGCACAGCTCGGGCAGGGCCTGCGCCGTCGCCTCGGCGTGGAACGGCCCGTCATGCAACGGCATCGTGTCGAATTGAAAGACGCGGCGTCCGATCGCTTCGCGCCATATCGCGAGCCGGTTCTGCGCCGGCCATTCGGCGGTCGAGAATCGGAGCGTGGTGGGCTCTGGGGACTCTGACATCATGGGCTCGTGGCGTATCTATTCTGATCTGTGTTGCCGCATTGTGGCACGAGTGTTCCGCGCCCGACGCTTGTATCACCTTGCAGCGGAATACTTTTACAGCGATCGGGACACTAGTGTGATTTTGGATGTGACGTTCCTGCGAATGACCCGCTGCGATCCTGTCCAATCCGCCACACTGGGGTTGAAAAAGTCGGGGCTGGCGTCTCAGTCCAAGTCCGTGTCGCTTCAACCCAAGCAGGCTCAATCGGCCATCCCTACACGTCGTATCCCTAGGAGTCGACGAGGGAGTTTGGGGTGCAGGTCTCAGAACAGGACACGACGCCGGCCGGCGCGATTGTTCCATGCCGGATCGGCGTGCGCGCGGGTTCGATGGCCCGCGTCATGCTCTGGCCGTTGCTGCTCGGCGCAATCCTGATGCCGCGGCCGGGCGAGGCGCAGGACGCGACATGGAGCGCCCATCCCGTCTCGAACGACTGGACCGATTCCGCCAACTGGAGTTCCAACTTCCCGCCGACGGGGACGGCGACTTTCGGCGCCTCCAGCCAAACCGCGATCACGGCTCCGCAAATGGTCTCGGTCGGGACGATTGTGTTGAACAGCGATGCGCCGGCCTACAGGTTCAGTATGGGCCTGACGTTTACCGGCCGGGGAATCGTCAACAAGTCAGGCTTTGCTCCGGTTTTCGATAATGGAGTTGGTTTTAGTAACGCCAGTTCGGCCGGTAACGCCATCATCAACACGACTTCTGGCGGGGCCTTTTTCAACAACACCAGCACCGCGGCCAATGCCACGATCAACAACGCCGGCACCGTTCTCTTTGCGGACAGCAGCTCGGCCGGCAACGCTACTATCAACAGTCTCAATTCTGTTATTTCCGAGATACATTTTTTCAACACCAGCTCGGCCGGCAACGCCCATATCAGCAACGGCTTCTCTCTGATCTTTGACGACCACAGCACGGCGGCCAACGCCATCATTGTCAACCCTCGCTTCAGTGACGTGATTTTCGCCGGCAGCAGCACGGCTGCTAACGCAAGCATCATGAACAACAGAGATGTGACTTTTGAATTTTCCAGCACCGCCGCCAATGCCAGCATCACGAACTTCGGCGACAGCGTGCTCTTTTTTGGTGACGCCAGCAGCGCCGGCAATGCGACGATCATCAACAACGCCGGTGGGCAGACATTCTTTGGTGCTCATGCCACTGGCGGTAATGCGCGTTTCATCAACAACGCGGGCGGCGTGTTCGACATGTCGCACTTGGCAAGCGCCGGCACGACGGCGGGCTCGATCGAGGGGGCGGGATCGTTTGTCCTTGGCGGCAAGACGCTCACTGTCGGCTCCAACAATCTTTCCACGGAGGTGTCCGGCGTCATCAGCGGCACCGGCGGCGGCCTTACCAAGGTCGGCACTGGCGCGCTGACGCTGTCAGGTAACAACACCTACACGGGCGCAACGGTGGTTAGTGCCGGAACACTCGCGGTCAATGGCTCGATCGCGCCATCCGCGGTAAGCGTCAATGGCGGCGGCACGCTCGCCGGCGCCGGCACCGTCGGCGCGACCACGATCGCCGGCGGCGGCATAGTCTCGCCTGGCGGTGGCGCGGGTGGCGCGATCGGCACGCTCCATATTGCCGGCAGCGTGGCTGTGCTGCCGGGTGCCATCTACGCCCTCGACCTCAACGCGGCCGGACGGAGCGACAGGATCGTTGCGAGTGGAGCAGCCAATCTTTCCGGCGGAACCGTGCGGCTGGCGTCGGTGAACGGTTTCCTCCTCAACACGCCCTACACGATTCTGACCGCAGCGGGAGGAAGGACCGGCACGTTCTCGGGCTTAATGTCCGGCTCCAGCAGCTTCGCCTTCATCGCGCCCAGCCTGACCTACGATGCAAACGACGTGTTCCTGACGTTTGCGCGCAACAATGTGCGCTTTGCGAGCGTAGCGCAAACGCGCAACCAGATCGCGACGGGGGCCGGGTTAGACGGCCTCGGCCGCGGGCCGGCGTTCAACGCGCTCGCCTTCAGCACGACGCCGGCGCAGGCGCGCTTTGCGTTCGACCAGCTCTCCGGCGAGCTGCACGCGAGCGCGGCGGGCGCAATGCTCGATGAGTCGCGAGACGTCCGTGACGCCGTGATCGGCCGGCTGCGGCAGCCTTTCGGCAGCGCGGACGGACCGTCTGCGGCGCTCGCCGGCATCGGTCCTCAGGCCGTCGCGATCGACGGCAGCGGCGCCTTGGCCTACGCGGCCGAACCGGCCTTCAAGGCCGCGCCGAAATTTTTGCCGCAGGAGAGCGTGATGACCGCCTGGGCGCAGGCCGTCGGCGATTGGGGACACACTGGCAGCGACGGCAATGCCGCCGCGCTCAGGCGCGAGACCGGCGGCGTCATCTCCGGTGTCGACGCCACCTTCGACGCGCGCTGGCGGGCCGGTTTTGCCGGCGGCTACACCCAGTCCTTGCTGCATGTCGATGACCGCCGCTCCGCCGCCACCATCAACAATTATCACCTCGCGCTCTATGGCGGCGGCCAGCTCGACGCCTGGGCTCTGCGCGGCGGCGCCGCCTTCACCGCGCACAGCATCGATACCGATCGCGCGATCGTGTTTCCCGGCTTCGTCGACGCCGCCAAGGCGAGCTACGACGCCCACACCGCCCAGGTGTTCGGCGAGATCGGCCGCGGCTTCGCACTTGACCGTGTCGCGCTCGAGCCGTTCGCGGGGCTGGCCTATGTGCATCTCGACACCGGCCATTTTACCGAGACCGGCAGCGCGGCGCTGAGCGGCGGCGGCGGCGCGTTGGCTACCGCCTTCACCACGCTCGGGCTGCGCGGCGAGGGCGCGGTAGCGCTGGCCGACGGCAAGCCGCTGACGGTGCGCGGCACGCTCGGTTGGCGGCACGCGTTCGGCGATGTGAGGCCGGAAACGCTGCTGGCGTTTTCCGGCGGCGGCACACCGTTCACGGTTGCCGGCGTGCCGATCGCGCGCGATGCGTTGCTGGTCGAAGCGGGTCTCGGCTTCAATCTGGCGCGCAACGCCAGCGTTGGCCTGATGTATTCGGGACAGCTTGCGCGTGATTCGCGCGATCACACCGCCAAGGGCGAGATCAACTGGAAATTCTAGGGCTCCGATTCCGAAGTTCGTGGGCCGAAGTTCAAGCGCGAATTGCAGCTGATGGAACTTGAAGTGGCGGGTATAATTTCGGAATATTAGAATATATCCCTGAGTTGCCCGACGTGTCAAGTTGCCCGGTCGAACGTCGGGCGCCGCCGGCTACTTTGCATGGGGTTGTTTTCGATATTTTGGCAGCGCCCCCTTCGACGGCGTCGTGACTCCATCTTGACCTAGCCGCCTTTCACCGCGCCCGCCGTCAGTCCCGCTACGATCTGCCGCTGCGCCATCACGGTGAGCAGCAGCACCGGCGCGGTCACGATCAATGCGGCGGCGGCGAGCGGGCCCCAGCTCAGCTGGTCGAACGAGATCATGTTGTAGACGGCCACCGGCAGCGTGCGGGTCTCGCGTCCGGCCAGCACGATGCCGAACACAAAGTTGTTCCAGGAGAAGATCACCGCGAGGATGAAGGCGACCGCGAGTCCGGGTCTCGCGATCGGCAGCGCGACATGGCGGAACACCTGCCAGCGGGTGGCGCCGTCGATCAGCGCCGCTTCCTCGAGCTCGAGCGGCGTGGTCTCGAAATAGCCGATCATGATCCAGATCACGATCGGCACGGTGACCACGAGATGGATGATGATCTGCGGCACCAGCGTGCCGAGCAGGCCGAGCCACTGGAACAGCAGGAACAGCGGGATCAGGTACGACAGGCCCGGCGTGATGCGGGCGATCAGGATCACGATCGCCGATTTATGCGCGGCCATCCGCGCAATGCCGTAGCCGGCGGGCACGCCGACCAGCATCGCAAGGGCGGTGGCGCAGCCGGTGACGACAAGGCTGTTGGTGAAATAGGTCAGGAAGCGGTTCGACGCGAATACGTCGGCATAGTTCTTCCAGGCGATGTGCTCCGGAAAGAACACCGGCGGATAGGAGGCGTTGTCGATCTCGAATTTCAGCGACAGCGAGCCCATCCAGAGGAAGAACAGGATCGCCGGCGAGACGATGACGAACACCGACAGCCACAGCCCGATCCGGCCGAGGATATAGCGCGGGTTCATGCGTCGCTCCCGAGCTGCGATGTCCAGAGCAGGCGCTTGCGCAAGTAGAGCAGCAGCGCCGCCAGCGCCACGATCAGCAGGAAGAACACCACCGCGATCGCCGAGCCGTAGCCGAGGTCGTAATAGACGAAGGCGACGCTGTAGAGATACACGTTGATGGTCTCCGACGCCGAGCCGGGCCCTCCTTGCGTGATCGCGAAGATGATGTCGAAGCTTTTCACCGCGTCGATCATGCGGATCATGCCGGCAATGAACAGGAACGGCATGATCAGGGGAAGCGTGATGAAGCGGAACACCTGCCAGAAATTGGCGCCGTCGATCTGCGCGCTCTCATAGGGTTCGGTCGGGATCGCGGCGAGGCCGCCGAGCACGATCAGCATCACCAGCGGCGTCCATTGCCAGGTCTCGACCAGCACCAGCGATGGAATCACGGTGGTCGGGTTGAACACCCAGAGTTGCGGCGGCAGGCCGACCAGCGAAAGTAGATAGTTCAGCACGCCAAGCTGCGGATGGAACATCATGGTCCACACCAGCGCGATCGCCACCGGTGTCGCCATCATCGGCATGATGAAGATGCCGCGCAAAAAGCCGCGCGCGGCGAATTTCTGGTGAAACACCACCGCCGCCAGCGTGCCGAACACCAGCGGCAGCAGCACCGACAGCGCGGTGTAGGACAATGTGTGTCCGACTGCCTCGACGAAGCGCGGATCGGTCGGTAGCCGCAAATAGTTGGCGAGCCCGACGAAGGTGGTGGGCGAACCGACCTTCCATTCCTGCATGCTCATCCAGATCGTGAACACCCAGGGAAAGATGATCACCGCCAGCACCACGACGAGCGCCGGGATCACGAACGGCCAATAGGACGGCGGACGCCATTCACGCGCCGGCGCAACGTTCTCGGTCGTTGCCGCCGGCTCAGTCTGCGTCACCACGCTCACGCTTTTTCGCTACGCTCCAGGATCGGGCGGAATTGCTCGTGCGCCTTCTTCAGTTCGGTGGCGGGATCGGCGCCCGACAGCGTCGCGGTCAGCGCCGCACCGACGATGTCGCGGAATTCAGCGACCGGGATGATGACAGGCAGGCCGAGCTTGGAGATCTTGGCGGAATCGACCACCGATTGCAGCCATTCCTTGGTCTTGACGCCCTTGGCGACCTCGGCATCGTCGACGATGGAGTTGCGGAACGGAACGCCGCCGCCGGCCCCAAGGGCAGTTTCTCATCGACCTATGGCGACGGCGTCGGCATCGCAGCCGCCAGCAAGAACAAGGAAGCCGCCTATCTGCTCTGCCAATGGGTGGTTTCGAAGGGACAAGGCGCGCG
>NZ_VKHP01000296.1 GCF_010811875.1 Bradyrhizobium uaiense | reverse complement strand
GAAGTCGGGGCCCCAGGCGCGCTGGGTGGGGTAGTGGAGGGGGCCTGGGGCGGAAGCGTTGCGAAGCGATGGCCAGCGGCGGTGAGGGGTCCGGGGTCGCGCGGGGCCGGTCCTCGGGCGGCGCGACGGGCCGACCCGTTGGCTTGCCCGGGACGACGGAGATATTGAGCCGTCAGATCAAACCGCCAGCACCTTGTCGTCGATCTCGGCGATGGTGTTGACGCCGCACAGTCCCATCGTGGTGGTGAGCTCCTTGCCGAGGATATCGAGCGCCTTGGCGACGCCGGCCTGGCCGCCAGCGCCGAGGCCGTAGGCATAGGCGCGGCCGATCATGCAGGACTTCGCGCCGAGCGCCAGCGCGCGCATGATGTCCATGCCGGTGCGGATGCCGCCGTCGAACATGATCTCCATCTGCGAACCGACCGCGTCGGCGATCTCCGGCAGCACCTCGATCGAGGACGGTGCGCCGTCGAGCTGGCGGCCGCCATGGTTCGACACCACGATCGCCTGCGCGCCGGTCTTGGCGGCGAGTTCGGCGTCCTCGACGTCGAGGATGCCTTTCAGGATCAGCTTGCCCGGCCAGATCGAGCGGATCCAGTCGATGTCCTTCCAGTTCAGCGTGGTGTCGAACTGCGACGCGGTCCATTCCGACAGCTTGACGATGTCGTCCATGCCTTTGACGTGACCGGCGATGTTGCCGAAGGTGCGGCGCTTGCCCTGCAGCACGCCGGACACCCAGGCCGGCTTGGTCGCGAAATCGATCAGCTTCGACAGCGACCATTCCGGCGGCACCGTCATGCCGTTCTTGATGTCCTGGTGGCGCTGGCCGATCACCTGCAGATCGACGGTCAGCACCAGCGCCGAGCATTTCGCCGCGATCGCGCGCTCGATCAGCGATTTGATGAAGCCGCGGTCCTTCATGACGTAGAGCTGGAACCAGAACGGCTTGTCGACGGCGGCAGCGATGTCCTCGATCGAGCAGATCGACATCGTGCTCTGGGTGAAGGGAATGCCGGCCGCCTGCGCTGCGCGGCAGGCGTAGATCTCGCCGTCGCCATGCTGCATGCCGAGCAGGCCGACCGGCGCCAGGATCAGCGGCATCGCCGAGGGCTCGCCGAGGATCGTGGTCGCGAGGGTACGCTTGGAGACGTCGACCAGGATGCGCTGGCGGAACCTGATCTGCTGGAGGTCCTCGGAATTGGCGCGCAGCGTGTCCTCGGTGTAGGAGCCGCGATCCGCATAATCGAAAAACGCCTTCGGCACCCGGCGCTTGTGCAGCTGGCGCAGATCTTCGATGCAGGTAATGTGCTTCATGGACGTTCCCGGCCCTTCTATGTCGCAAGTTCTAAGCAACGAGTCTTAGCAACTAGTCTTGCAGCTGTTCGGTCTTGGCGTCATCTAGCATGGTTGGATGGCCCGCCAAATCGAAGACGGATGGGAGAGCACGATGACGCAATCAGGCACCAAGCCGAAATCAGACGACAGCGCCGAAAAGCGCCGGCTCGACGAGGCCCTGGAAGAGGGGCTGGAGGAGACGTTTCCCGGTTCCGACCCTGTTAATGTCACCCAGCCAGCCCCCACCAAGGGCGACCAGCACGTCAAGCGCAACGGCAAAGGGTAGGGGACAGCGCTTGTCCCCAGGGATTGCCTCAAGCGCGATAGTGTTATATTTTTCAGCGCCTTAATGCCGAAAAATAGGGTTCGGCCGCGGTAATGATTCATCATATTTTTTGAAGTCATTTTAGCGCCTGGCAGTCTATAAGGCCGATGCACGCTACACTGGTAGGCGTTCAGGACTCTCTCGCCGGGTGGTTCGAGAGGTCCGTGTTGGGGGTTACATGAGCCGCAAATATTTCGGGACCGATGGAATTCGGGGCCGCGCCAATGGGCTGATCACGCCGGAGCTCGCGCTCAAGGTGGGGCAGGCCGCAGGTTTGGTGTTTCAGCGTGGCGACCATCGCCATCGCGTCGTGATCGGCAAGGACACGCGGCTGTCCGGCTACATGATCGAATACGCCATGGTCGCGGGCTTCACATCGGTCGGCATGGACGTGCTGCTGGTCGGCCCGATGCCGACGCCGGCGATCGCGATGCTGACCAAGTCGATGCGCGCCGATCTCGGCGTCATGATCTCCGCGTCGCATAACCTTTTTGAGGACAACGGCATCAAGCTGTTCGGCCCGCAGGGCTTCAAGCTGTCCGACGATGTCGAGAAGCAGATCGAGCAGCTGCTCGACGAATCGCTCGACCGCCGCCTGGCGCAGAGCGCGAGCCTCGGCCGCGCCCGCCGCATCGACGGCGTCCATGACCGCTACATCGAATTCGCCAAGCGCACGCTGCCGCGCGATCTCTCGCTCGACGGCCTGCGCGTCGTGATCGATTGCGCCAATGGCGCCGCCTACAAGGTTGTGCCCGAAGCGCTGTGGGAGCTCGGCGCCGACGTGGTGCCGATCGGCGTCGACCCCGACGGCTTCAACATCAACAAGGAATGCGGCTCCACGTCACCGGAAGCGCTGTCGAGGAAGGTGCGCGAGATGCGCGCCGACATCGGCATCGCGCTCGATGGCGATGCCGATCGCGTCATCCTGGTCGACGAGCGCGGCCACATCGTCGACGGCGATCAGCTGCTCGCGGTGATCGCGCAGAGCTGGAAGGAAGAGGGGCGTCTCGCCAAGCCCGGCATCGTCACGACCGTGATGTCCAATCTCGGGCTGGAGCGCTTCCTGCAGGGCCACGGGCTTTCGATGGTCCGCACGCCGGTCGGCGACCGCTACGTGCTCGAGCAGATGCTGAGCGGCGGCTACAATCTCGGCGGCGAGCCGTCGGGCCACATCATCATGTCGGACTATTCGACGACCGGCGACGGGTTCGTCGCTGCGTTGCAGGTGCTGGCGGTGGTGCAGAAGCTGCGCCGCCCGGTGTCGGAGATCTGCCGGCGGTTCGAACCCTTGCCTCAAATCCTGAAGAACGTGCGCTATCGCAGCGGCAAGCCGCTCGACGCCGCCGAGGTCAAGTCCGCGATCACCGATGGCGAGAAGCGCCTCAACGGCCATGGCCGTCTCTTGATCCGTCCCTCCGGCACCGAGCCGGTGATCCGCGTCATGGGCGAGGGTGACGATCGCATCCTGGTGGAAGAGGTCGTCGACAACATCGTCAGCGCGCTCGGCCACGCCGCGGCGGCTTGAGGGCTGCCGAGTACAATCTCGCATTTGTCGAACCGTCATCCCCGCGCAAAGGCTTCGCCTTTGTCGCTGGAGGAGCGGCCACTTGACCGCTTCTCGAAGGATGCGCGGACGCCAGCCGGGCCGTTCATCCTTCGAGACGCGCTGCGCGCTTCCCAGGATGATGGGGCGTCTATCAGCTCTGCGCATTCCTGCCGGCGAATCGGCCTGCTCGCGGTGTTCCTGCCGAAGATGCCGTAGGCCGTGCGCTGAACGCTTGCGGCGAGGGCCGCCGACGCGGTGCCTTCATTAATCATTCGCTAACAGACGCGGTTCGCGTGCGCTGTAAACGGCGCGTTTGCGTCAACGCATCATTAGCATCTGTGGCGAGATCGCCATCTTTCGCAGTCGCCCGCGCGTTTTATGGACCCATAAGCAACAGCCGCAGCAAAAGGTCAGAGAAAATCAACCTTAAAAATTAGGGTTAAGTGCCGCTTAAACATTTGCTGCCATCGTCCGCCCGTGAGTTTCAGACGTGGGGCCTTTCGTGTCGCCTCACTTGGGCCAAAAGGACGAAGCCAATGCGTAGCGTAAAGACCCTGATTGCCGCCGGAGCGGCATCTCTGTTGTCCTCGGCGGCGTTCGCTGCCGACATGCCGATCATGCCGCCGCCCCCGATGGCGTATGCTCCTCCGCCGGTCCAGGATTTCGGCGGCTGGTATCTGCGCGGCGATATCGGCATGACCAACACCAAGGCGAGGCTGCACGTCAACGCGTACGACACGCTGCCGGCCGGCACTGCGTTCAACCAGTATGGCACCGGCTTCGACAGCGGCATGCTGTTCGGCCTCGGCGTCGGCTATCAGTTCAACAGCTGGTTCCGCGCCGACATCACCGGTGAGTATCGCTCGAAGGTCAGCTTCAACGGCACCGACTTCTTCACCTTCCCCGGGCCCAGCTCGCTCGGCGACACCTATCATGGCGGCGTCCAGAGCTGGGTCGGCCTCGCGAACATCTACGCCGATCTCGGCACCTGGGGTTGCTTGACCCCGTTCATCGGTGCCGGTGTCGGTGCCGCTGTCATCAAGACCTCGGCCTTCTCCGATGTCACCACGTTCCCGAGCGGGTCCGGCCTGACCAGTTCCTTCATCGCCGACGGTGCGACCAAGACCAACTTCGCCTGGGCGCTGCATGCCGGTGTCGCCTACAAGGTCACCAACAACTTCACGGTCGAACTGGCCTATCGCTACCTCGACATGGGTACTGCCGGTCACGGACAGGGCCACTTCTTCGACGGCACGCCGGCCGGTCCCTCGAGCTTCCAGTTCCGCGACATGACCTCGCAGGATGTGAAGCTCGGCGTGCGCTTCAATCTGCCCTGCTGCGACGTGCTGCCCCCGCCGCCGCCGCCCCCGCTGATCCGCAAGGGCTAACAAGGGTTAATTTCGACCCTCCACGGTTAACGTTTGAAACGGCGCAGGTTCCCGCGCCGTTTTCTTTTGCCGCGTCATGCTGCGAGCTTCTGCAACTTGCGTGGTCGAAAGCCGCCGGCGACAACGATTGGTTAAGGTTAACAGGCGATGATCAACGCGCATTCGAAGAGTGGGATGGAGCGTTGCGATGCGTAGGATCTTGCTGGCGGTGATGATGTTCGGGGCGGTGACCGGCGCGCACGCGGCTGACATGCCCGATTTCCTGCGCGGCAGTCTCCCTGCTTCCAGCGCACCAACCAGAAACTGGGACGGCTGGTATGCCGGCGGTCAGGTCGGACAATCATGGATCAACACCGACTTCGGTGGCAGCGTTGCGTCCCTGACCAATTCCATATTCCGCAACACCACGCTGCAGGCTCCGACGGCCCAGTTCAATCTGCTGGGTCGAGTCAATGCGCAAAGCTCGGGTTTCGGAGCGTTTGTCGGACGCAACTGGCAGTTCGACGACGTCGTGGTGGGTGTCGAAGCAAACTATACTTATTGGTCCGGCCTGACGACGTCGACCTTCGGAAGCCTGGGTCCGATTCAGGTCGCTCAGCCAACCCTGGTTCTTCCAGTCGGCGCGACTGCTGCCGACGGCGTGTCGTTGAACGGAAACGCTACGCTGAAGGTCAAGGATGAGATGACATTCCGCGGGCGCGCAGGTTGGGCAACCGGTGACTTTCTGCCCTACATGTTCGGCGGCCTTGCGGTCGGCCGAATGGACGTCTCGCGCACGGTCACGAGTTCTGTGATCAGAACGATCAACTTCAGTGACGGAACCTCGAGGAGCTTTGTGCTTCCGCAGTTTGCCCAGACCGCGACAGATTCTAAAACCGATGCCTTCGTGGCCGGCTGGACCGCGGGTCTCGGCCTGGAATACATGTTGTGGAACTGTGTCTTCCTGCGCGGCGAGTGGGAATACGTCAAGTTCATGCCGGTCAAGAACACGTCGGTCACGCAAAACAGCGTACGTGCTGCGATCGGCTACAAATTCTGATTCGCTGCGTCGCTTGACACCGCAATGTGCGGCTGATCGGATGTTGCTTCGCAAGCGGAGCGACCTCGCATGAAAATCTACGGCGACGCCAATTCAGGCAATTGCCTGAAGGTGAAATGGGTGTGCGACAAGCTGGCGCTGCCGTACACATGGGTCGAGATCGACACCATGAAAGGCGGCAGCCGCACGGCGGATTTTCTCAGGCTGAACGGCTGGGGCCAGGTGCCGACGGTGGAGCTGGATGACGGCCGCGCGCTGGCGCAATCCAACGCCATCATCCGTTATCTCGCGCGCGGCAGCGATCTGATTCCCGGCGATGCCTATCGTGCGGCGCAGATGGATGCCTGGATGTTCTGGGAGCAGAACAGCCACGAGCCTTATGTCGCCATCTGCCGGTTTCAAGCCGTCTATCTCGGCAAGCCGGTCTCGGAGATCGATCCGAATCTCATCAAGCGCGGCTATGTCGCGCTCGATCATCTGGAGCGGCATCTTGCAGCAACACAATTCCTCGTCGGGGATGCGTTCTCGCTCGCCGACGTCTCGCTGCTCGCCTATACGCGCATGGCCGAGGACGGCGGCCTTGCGCTCGAACGCTATCCGATGATCCGCCGCTGGATCGCCGATGCCGAGCGCGTGCTCGCGCTGCCGCCAATCCGCTGACCTCTCCAGAATGCAGCCATGACCGAAACTTCGATTATCTCGATCCGCCGCGCTCGCCGCGAAGATGTCGCGGCCATCGTCGGCATGCTGGCGGACGATCCGCTCGGCAGTGCGCGCGAGCGGATCGAGGATACGCTGCCGCAAAGTTATTTTGATGCCTTCGCGCGGGTCGAGCGCGATCCCAATCTGCAGCTCGTCGTCGCCGTCGACGGGGAGGGCACCGTCGTCGGTTGCCTGCAACTCGCGGTTCTGCCGGGCATCAGTTCGCAAGGCGGTTCGCGCGGGCTGCTCGAGGACGTCCGCGTCGCAAAGCACTGCCGCAGCCGCGGCATCGGCGAGCAGCTGGTGCAGTGGGCGGTCGCGGAGGCGCAGGCGAGAGGCTGCATGCTCGTCGAGTTGCTGACGCATCACACGCGCGTCGATGCGCAACGCTTCTATGAGCGGCTTGGATTCGCGCGCAGCCATGTCGGCATGACGCTCCGCTTTTGAAATGTGCGCGCGAAGTTGTGCTGCACACATGGCAACGCCTGCGGTAGCTGCTGCTCCGCGATCCGGTTAACAGCCAATAAACTAAGCCGGTCTCCGTGATTTTACGGGGCGGAACGAGTCCGGTATGTCGGACGTCTCCCACGGGGCGGCGGGCAACTGGGGATTGGAATGTCGGAGTATTCGATCGTGCGGGTCGGCAACGAGTACATCGTGCTGGCCGGCGATAAGAGCATTTTGAGAATATCGAGCCGGCGCAGGGCCGTTAAGATCATGACTCTCGCGGCAGATTTGCTCGATCAGGAGACGGTGCAGCAGGTCGAGGACTCTCCATCAATCAGCCGTGATCCCCCGGTTGCGCGGGAAAAGCCCGAACTTCCTTGACGTTTGGGTGCCTTTCCACTACGTCCGACGGCGGGAAACCTCTCCCCACCGAGAGGCAGCTATCTGGAAGGGTAGATTATGACTGCAGCGAAGCCCGCTTCGCGGCCCAACGTGCCGCATTTCTCCTCCGGCCCCTGCGCCAAGCGCCCCGGCTGGAACCCCAACAATCTCAAGGACGCAGCCCTCGGCCGCTCGCATCGTGCGAAGGTCGGCAAGGCCAAGCTCGAGCTCGCGATCGAACTGACGCGTGAAGTGCTTGAGGTGCCTGCCGACTACAAGATCGGCATCGTGCCGGCGTCGGACACCGGCGCGGTCGAGATGGCGCTGTGGTCGCTGCTCGGTGCGCGGCCCGTCACCACGCTCGCCTGGGAATCCTTCGGCGAGGGCTGGGTCAGCGACATCGTCAAGGAATTGAAGCTGAAGGACGTCACCAAGCTGAACGCGGCTTACGGTGAAATCCCCGATCTCTCCAAGGTCGATCCGAACTCCGACGTCGTCTTCACCTGGAACGGCACCACCTCGGGTGTGCGTGTGCCGAACGCTGACTGGATCAGCGCAACCCGTGAAGGCCTCACGATTTGCGACGCGACCTCGGCCGCCTTCGCGCAGCCGCTCGATTTCGCCAAGCTCGACGTTGTCACCTTCTCCTGGCAGAAGGCGCTCGGCGGTGAAGCCGCGCACGGTATGCTGATCCTCAGCCCACGTGCGGTGGAGCGGCTCGAGACGTACAAGCCGGCCTGGCCGCTGCCGAAGATCTTCCGCCTCACCAAGGGCGGCAAGCTCAACCATGGCATCTTCGAGGGCGAGACCATCAACACGCCGTCGATGTTGTGCGTCGAGGATTATCTCGATGCGCTGAACTGGGCGAAGTCGATCGGCGGCCTGAAGGCCCTGATCGCGCGCGCCGACGCCAACACCAAGGCGATCGCCGACTGGAAGGCGCGGACGCCGTGGGTCGACTTCCTCGCCAAGGATGCCGCGATCCGTTCCAACACCTCGGTGTGCCTGAAGTTCACCGATCCCGCGATCACCTCGCTTCCCGCTGATGCACAGGCCGACTTCTGCAAGAAGCTGGTCGCACTCGTCGAGAAGGAGAACGCCGGTTTCGACTTCGCGTATTACCGCGATGCGCCGGCAGGCCTGCGGATCTGGTGCGGCGCCACCGTCGAGGCAAAGGACGTCGAGCTGCTGACGCAGTGGATCGACTGGGCCTTCGCCGAGACCAAGGCCGCGCTGCCCAAGGCGGCGTAAGCTTTCTCTTGTCACCTCTCCCCGTTCTTACGGGGAGAGGTCGGATTTCTCCCGGCGATGCGGAGCATCGTCCGATGCAATCCGGGTGAGGGGCCTTTTCGGCTTGTTCCTCGCCTGTGGCTGCCCCCTCACCCCAACCCTCTCCCCGCAAGAGCGGGGCGAGGGAGAAGTGATCAGAGACTTCACCAGTTTGGTCCAAGGGACCCGCCCGCCGCAGGGCAAAGGAACAATCACATGACAAAACCCAAAGTTCTGATTTCCGACGCGCTGTCTCCCGCGGCCGTGCAGATCTTCAAGGATCGCGGCGTCGAGGTCGACTTCCAGCCCAACCTCGGCAAGGACAAGGACAAGCTTGCCGAGATCATCGGCAATTATGATGGCCTTGCGATCCGCTCGGCCACCAAGGCGACCGCCAAGATCCTCGAGAAGGCGACCAGGCTCAAGGTGATCGGCCGCGCCGGCATCGGCGTCGACAATGTCGAGATTCCGGCCGCGACCGCCAAGGGCATCATCGTGATGAACACGCCGTTCGGCAATTCGATCACGACCGCCGAGCACGCCATCACGCTGATGCTGGCGCTGGCGCGCGAGATCCCGCAGGCCGACGCCTCGACCCAGGCCGGCAAGTGGGAGAAGAACCGCTTCATGGGTGTCGAGATCACCGCCAAGACGCTCGGCGTGATCGGCTGCGGCAACATCGGCTCGATCGTCGCCGACCGCGCACTCGGCCTGCGCATGAAGGTGATCGCGTTCGATCCGTTCCTGTCGCCGGAGCGGGCCAAGGACATCGGCGTCGAGAAGGTCGAGCTCGACGACCTGCTGAAGCGCGCCGATTTCATCACGCTGCACACGCCGTTGACCGAGAAGACCCGCAACGTCATCGACGCGGCCGCGATCGCCAAGATGAAGAAGGGCGTGCGCATCATCAACTGCGCCCGCGGCGGCCTGGTCGACGAGCAGGCGCTGGTCGATGCGCTGAACTCCAAGCATGTCGCGGGCGCCGCTTTCGACGTGTTCGTCGAGGAGCCGGCGACCTCCAACGTGCTGTTCGGCCATCCCAACGTCATCTGCACCCCGCATCTCGGCGCCTCCACCACGGAAGCGCAGGAGAACGTCGCGCTGCAGGTCGCCGAGCAGATGTCGGACTACCTGCTGTCGGGCGCGATCTCGAACGCGGTCAACTTCCCCTCGATCACGGCGGAAGAGGCGCCGAAGCTGAAGCCGTTCATCGAGCTCGCCGAGAAGCTCGGCTCGTTCGCCGGCCAGCTCACAGAGAGCGGCATCCTCAAGACCACGATCACCTATGAGGGTCACGTCGCCGAGATGAAGATCAAGGCGATCACCTCGGCGGTGCTGTCGGGCCTGCTGCGGCCGATGCTGGGCGAGGTCAATGTGGTCTCGGCGCCTGTGGTCGCCAAGGAGCGCGGCATGGTGGTGGACGAGGTCGTCCGCGCCGCGCAGAGCGACTATGAAAGCCTGATCACGGTCACCGTCGCCACCGAGCGCCAGGAGCGTTCGGTGTCCGGCACGGTTTACGCCGATGGCAAGCCGCGCCTCGTCGACATCAAGGGCATCCGGGTCGACGCCGAGTTCGGCAAGTCGATGATCTACGTCACCAACGAGGACAAGCCGGGCTTCATCGGCGCGTTCGCGAGCCTCCTGGGTGACGCGAAAATCAATATCGCGACCTTCCATCTCGGCCGCGTCAAGCAGGGCGGCGACGCCATTGCGCTGGTCGAGGTCGACGGTGCGGTGCCGGCGGACCTGCTCGCCAAGGTGCAGTCGCTGCCGCAGGTGAAGCAGGCCAAAGCGCTGACGTTCTGAGGCACTGACGTTTTAAACGCTGTTCGAAC
>NZ_VKHP01000295.1 GCF_010811875.1 Bradyrhizobium uaiense | reverse complement strand
TCCTCGCCTTCCTGCGCCCCAGCGAAGCTAACGTGCCGCCCCAACTGGACATCCATCTCGTCGTCGATAACTACGCCACCCACAAGCATCCCAAGGTCAGGACCTGGCTCGCCCGACGCCCGCGTGGGCACATTCACTTCACGCCAACCTACGCCTCCTGGCTCAACCAGGTCGAACGCTTCTTCGCACTCATCACCCAACGCGCGATCCGGCGGGGATCGTTCGATTCCACCGCCGACCTCGTCAAAAAAATCGACCGCTTTATCCGCACCCACAATGCAGATGCTCGCCCTTCGTCTGGACCGCAACTGCCGACTCCATTCTCCAGAAACTCGCGCGACTTTGTCAGCGAATTTGCGGGACAGAACACTGGAGACCTGGTGCAGCTGGCGGTTAGAGTGGTCGATCGGATCGCCAAGGACTCGGAAACGCAGGAGATGATGCAAGAAGGCGGCACGAAAAACTTGCAGAATTGGCAGGCGAGCGTGTCGGACCTCCACGCCCGGCTCGTTAAGCAATGACACGGAAGTCAGCGCGTTTGGATCGGTCACGCCGACCTACAACGCCAACGGCAATCTGACGTTCGATGGCACCTTCACCATGGCTACGACGCCGAAAACCGACTGATCTGCGGCAGCTACCATCTTCGATCCGGAACGGGGTCAGAGCTGGCCTCGGTTGTCTGAACAGCAATTCCGCGTCGATAAGTGGAGCTTCTGCCGAGTTAAGCTGCCGCGCGGAACGGCAGCGGGCTGAAGTAAGCTTGATCCGGGGTGGCCCCGTCAAGGCTCGAGTGGGGACGCCGGCCATTGTAAAAGACGAGATCTCGGATTTCGAAGTAGCACTAAGGACCAACCGCTAGCGAAAAATCACATCCGTCGCCATTGCATTTGATCTTTCGATCAGCGGCTTATGTGCTTACCGCAAACGAAAAGCAGGAACAAGCTTTCGGGGGAAATACGCATTGTACGATCCGGACGCGGATCGCGTCATCATGTCCGAGCGCGCCAGCATTGATATGCCCCAATGCAGAATGACCTACGTGATCGATAATTCTTTTCAGTACGCGCAACTCGATGATCTATGATTAAAGGAATGGTCGCAATAGACTCATATAGCAACCGGTCATTGTCTCATTGACGCGATCAGCGCCCGCACAGAGAATTTCGACGATGCTGGTTGTCGCATTGTCCGTCGCGGCCAAATCAGATCTCGCAAGCGTCGCGTTTTTCGAACCTTTCGACCTGTGATCCTGCAAACGACGATAGTGCTCCTGAACTTGCTCTGTGGATTCATCATCAGGCAGTCATCAACGCTCTCCCACAACATCTGCCTAAGCCGGCGACCACTCGCGCTAAGACCGGAGAATCATGCATTCGCCGTGGGTTCCCTGGATCCTGCTGGAGTTCGTCAGCTGTTCGTAAGCAAACGCATCGAGGATGCGTTAGGTGGGGCAGTCAACAAACGCAAAACCTTCGATCGCGATGGGCTCATAGCTGATTTTGACCGAGGTATTGGCCTTCCGTCGATTTCTCAAATTGCGAGCGCCGTTGGCCATCCAACAGAGTCGAGCTTGGCTCGGGTGCGCGTCGCCGCAAAGCCTATGACGGAAGAGCGACGAAAGTTCAGGAGTGCCACTCACGCGACATAGAGCGCAGAGCTTGAATCGGACCCTGCGTCAAGTTGTACAGTCCGCGCAGACATGCCCGCGAAAGCACTGACGAATGAAGCAACCGTTTTCTTTTGTACGATGTTCTACTTTCGGTTTGCGGGCCCTAATCGGAGTTGCGCTTGCTGTCCGTCGCTCGACTGCACCATACACGATACTGATCGCGAGCCAGCCTCTAGGTGATCGGAATGGGCACATCATTGCCAGTCTTCAATACGCCTGTCGCGTTGCCGATGGGGAATCGAAGGGCGCAGGAATCACGGCGTTCGGTCAGCAAATGGGCAGCGAAAAAGCGACGTACATGGCTCCGCTTGCGTTCACCGCGAGCTCGAAGTCTCTTGTGCCTAAAGGGGAGCATGCAATTCAAAGAGCTTCGCGTGTTTGGCGGTCGCTGATTCGGCGAACCCATTCGGTAGCTCATCAGACCACGAGGATAGCGGTCGAGCCGACAAGTGGCTGTCGCACTCGTCAGGGCAGGGCATCCAGGTACATTGGATAAAGATAATGAGACGCATTGACGAGGGCGACAAGTCGCCCATTTCGGAATTTGGTGCCGCTGAAGGTCGAGGCGCTGACGGTTCTAGCGCCAAACCGGCTTGTGCTCCTGGTGAAGAGGGGCCATCGTTCGGTTCCATTGTGGATCGGATGCGGTCCGAGCTTCAGGATTCAGGTCCTTCGGATTCTCGCAGCATGCAGCGCGACAGCGGTGCAGGCCGATTTGCTGCTCCCTCCTCCGGTGCACATCGGCTCCTCGGGGTCGCGTTGCAGGCCGCAATCGGTGGAAGTCGTCGTCGTTTGCGCTCCTTGCCGGAATCCGGCTCGTCGCGAACTGATGGGGAACTGCCGCGCGATGATCCAGAGACGGAAAGCCCGCTAGGGCGCCCTCTCCCGTCGCACGGGGGGGCTGGACCAGAAGGGGGGCGCGTTCACGATGCGCCTATCCAGAATGTCCAAACCCCGGGCCTGCAAAGACCTTATAGAACGTACAGTGGGAGACCAAGGCGAGATGCAGGCTTCTCGCGTCAAACTGGCGAGGAGCTCTGGCGCGACGATCGAGAGGCTGAAAGCTCGCACGCGAGCAGACGCCCACTGGATACGCAGTCCGTGTCTGAGGGAAGTGGTAGACCAGGAAGGTGCGTCGCCGATGCGCCTGCGCAACCATTCCAGCCTGGGAGCTCGGAGCGAGCCCATGGACCTGATCGTGGCGCAGCCAATCTGGAAATTACTCCATCGGCTTCGGATGGCGACCGGCGACGCGCCGATCGGACCACTGACCGCCCGCAAACAGGCAGGCTGGCGCCGCATGGCCAATCCATCTCTGACCGAAGTGGCCGAACCGGGAGGTCGCATATCGACAATGCTGCCCTGCAGAACGTCCAAGTTGGAATACCGGAAAGGCATTCTAGACGTTCAGATGAACTAAATGCCGCCTTAAGGGAAATCGCCAGCGCTCGCGACATCAGCGTTTTCTCACGCGCAGTTGTACGTTACAGCAAGCAGCTGGGAAGGCAGGATCTTTCAGACTTTCTGCAAACCGCAGCTGCCCGCTTCGATGCTCGATTTGTGCCGCTGTTGGAGGAAAATATCCGGTCCTCGTGGGGATACGCCACGACATGCAATGAGCTGAGCCGGGAAGCTGGAGGTGAGGCCGGCATAAGAGCTTGCCAGGCCTTAGCGGTTCGGTTGTCGCGCCTCGACAAGGCGCTTATGAAGCAAATCGATCCCATCGCACTTTCTCTGTTTGCATTATCGTTCGGCCGACATTCCTCGGCGGCGAGCTGTCGCGAGGCTGCCGTCGCAATCGCCGGTGAGGTGCCGTCCCAGCTCTCGCGTTTTGACCCGCAGGCGCTGGCCAACCTGGTGAACGGTTTCAGCAAATGGCCGAACGCGGCGGACTGTCGTGAGGCTGCCGCCGCAATCGCCGGTGAGGTGCCGTCCCAGCTCTCGCGTTTTGCTCCGCAGGGGCTGGCGAACCTGGTGAACGGTTTCAGCAAATGGCCGGACGCGGCGGGCTGTCGCGAGGGTGCTGTCGCAATCGCAGGTAGGGTGCCGTCCCAGCTCTTGCGTTTTGTCCCGCAGGAGCTGGCGAACCTGGTGAACGGTTTCAGCAAATGGCCGGACGCGGCGGGCTGTCGCGAGGCCGCCGTCGCAATCGCCGGCAGGGTGCCGTCCCAGCTCTTGCGTTTTGATCCGCAGCACCTGGCGAATCTGGTGAACGGTTTTAGCAAATGGCCGGACGCGGCGGGCTGTCGCGAGGCTGCCGTCGCAATCGCCGATAGGGTGCCGTCCCAGCTCTTGCGTTTTGACCCGCAGCACCTGGCGAACCTGGTGAACGGTTTCAGCAAATGGCCGGACGCGACGGGCTGCCGCGAGGCTGCCGTCGCAATCGCAGGTCAGGTGCCGTCCCAGCTCTTGCGTTTTGACCCGCAGGCGCTGGCGAACCTGGTGAATGGTTTCAGCAAATGGCCGGACGCGGAGGGCTGTCGCGAGGCTGCCGTCGCGATCGCCGGCAGGGTGCCGTCCCAGCTCTTGCGTTTTGCCTCGCAGGAGCTGGCGAACCTGGCGAGCAGTTTCAGCAAATGGCCGGACGCGGCGGGCTGTCGCGAGGCCGCTGTCGCAATCGCAGGTCAGGTGCCATCCCAGCTCTCGCGTTTTGACCCGCAGGCGCTGGCGAACCTGGTGAACGGTCTCAGCAAATGGCCGAACGCGGCGGACTGTCGCGAGGCTGCCGTCGCAATCGCCGGTCAGGTGCCGTCCCAGCTCTTGCGTTTTGACCCGCAGGCGCTGGCGAACCTGGTGAACGGTTTCAGCAAATGGCCGGACGCGGCGGGCTGTCGCGAGGCTGCCGTCGCAATCGCAGGTCAGGTGCCGTCCCAGCTCTTGGGTTTTGTCCCGCAGCACCTGGCGAACCTGATGAACGGTTTCAGCAAATGGCCGGACGCGGTGGGCTGTCGCGAGGCTGCCGTCGCAATCGCCGGCAGGGTGCCGTCCCAGCTCTTGCGTTTTGATCCGCAGCAGCTGGTGAACCTGGTGAACGGTTTCAGCAAATGGCCGGACGCGGCGGGCTGTCGCGAGGCTGCCGTCGCAATCGCCGGTCAGGTGCCGCCCCAGCTCTTGCGTTTTGACCCGCAGGAACTGGCGAACCTGGTGAACGGTTTCAGCAAGTGGCCGGACGCGGTGGGCTGTCGCGAGGCTGCCGTCGCAATCGCAGGTCAGCTGCCGTCCCAGCTCTTGCGTTTTGACCCGCAGGCGCTGGCGAACCTGGTGAACGGGTTCAGCAAATGGCCGGAAGAAGCATTCGCGGGCCAAGCGACGGTCGCGATCGCTCGTGAGGTCCGTCGCCGTGGCGATCAACTCTCCGGTTTTACTCAGCAGGCGCTGGCGAATCTGGTGAACGGATTCAGCAAGTGGTCGGAAGACCCGGACACTTGCCAAGCCGCGGCCGTAATCGCGGGTGAGGTCGGTCGCCGCCCGCTCTCCGATTTCACGCCGGAGCAGATGGCATATCTGATGAATGGCTTCAGCAAGTGGCCCGACGACGCAGCGTGTCACCGGGCGCTGGTGGACGTCGCACGCGGACTAGGCCGGGCAGGCCAACGCTTCGGTGCCTTCACGACGCCGCAGTTTAGCATGATCGCCAATGCCCTGGGGCGAAGTATCGTGAGAGGGGAGGAGACGGGAGAGATCACAGAGACCGCTCTGCTGAAGGATCGCTTGCATCAGCTGGCCCATCACCTTCACTACGACAATGATCGGCTGGAGCAGAGCGATGCTCGGACCATCGCCACCATTTTCAAGGCCTTGGCGAAGACTCGGCTGTTCGAGGATCTTGGCTCACTTGCCTCGACCGGGTTGGATCGGCTCAACGAATTGCAACGTGCCCCTGGTTTTGCCGCTGAGAATAACCTCGAAACCATCGGCAATCTCTGTGCCGCGCTGGTGCCGCTGGCGCGCAGCCCGCACCTGCGCTGGCATCGCAGAGTGGCTCTCCACTTGCTGAACGATCTCCAGCCGGTCGTGGAGCAAAAGGTCGAGGCACACTTCAATGCAAGCGCGGCAGAGCGAACCCGTGGGCCGCTCGCCAGTCGCGCTCCAGCGCTCTCGATCTATCAGGTGATCAAGGCTCGTGCGGTTCTGGCGAACATGTTCAAGCGACCGGATATCGAGGGCAAGAAGGCCGATTTGCGCAAGAGGCAGCAAGAGTTGCGGCACGGTACCAAAGAGACCCTGGCCAGTACGCGCGACCTCATTCAGGGCGATCTTTCCAACATGAGCTGGAACCTGATCGCGCAAATCGAGGCGGAGAGCCCGGTCGATGCGCTGGACGCATTCGTCGAGCAGAACGCGGCAACGATCCAGGACAAATATCCTGCGTCCATATTCGATGTCCACGAGGTATTGCGAGCCATGGATCACGAGCCGAGGCCCCCACAGGGCGAGGCTGGTCTGATGCGGTTGCCGGTGGTGGACATGCAAGGACGGCCTCTGGCCACGGAGCCCGAGACACGATACTCGATCTTTCATCGGCTAACCTCAGGGGCGATCGAGGTGGTCGCCGTGCAGCTGCCAGCAAAGCCGAGCGCCCTCATGCTGGCGCGCACGTTCACGTATAAGGGGGTGCCATACCGCATGGACCTGTTCGGCGGCAGCAAGTTAAAGGCACCAAAACCGACCGTGCTCGAAATCGCCGCCCGTGCTCCAGCCAAGCCGGCAGCCGCATCCTCGGGAGGAAAGCTGCTCGCCATTCCCTATGCCGAAACCGCTCCGGGAACGTCTTTCGAGAAGCTAATGCGCGCCTGGGCGCCCTTCAAAGAGGCCTATTGGTACACTCAGCGTAGGGGATTTGCGGCGCCACCCGCAATCAAGGATCTCGGCCCTCACGACTACGCGCTCGAGGGCGCCTTCAAGCTGTTGCTGGCGCCAGACCGCCCGGCCAACGAGGCGCATCCCTTCAGACTGACCGGACCGGAAGGCCCGATTGCTCTGCGACCGCATGACGGCTGTGGCTTCATCAAGGCCTCGCTGGCCGAGCGTATGCTCGCCGTTCGCCGTGCCGGCCCGAAGGAAGGTCCCGATCGGACGCCGCCCTATGGCGAAGCAAGGAGATCGTCCGTTCCGGCCTCGGCGCTGCAACATTATCCGCGTAGTGAGCGAGTGGCGGGCGAGGCGCGCGAGAAAGCCAAGGCTTGGCTGGAGAGCAGAGAAGAGGGAAGCCTGATAGGCGAGCATCTGTTTCGTACGGTGACGGCAGGCCACATCGACGGTTCCGGCGCGGTTGCCGTCCCGTCCAGTGACGATTACCTCCATCTGCCACAACGCAAGAGCGAGACGTTGACGGGAACGGGGGGCGTGCTGATCGGGCGGTCTCCCTATGACAATCCCAACCTGCGCCCGCTTGACTACAAACGCGTCAAGTCAGCAGCTGATGGGGACCCGACTGGGGCATTCCTCGATAGATGCGTGGCCATGCAATACAGTTTCAGCGTCGCTGAGAAGTCCCGGGAGCAACTGGCGGCCGACGATCCGAGCTTCTTTGCCAAAGGCATCCTGATCGTGGTGCCGGATGAGCTGTGGCCGGCCGACTACGCAGATCGTGGCCTGGTGATGTCGGCTGAGGACGTCAAATGCCAGTCGAGCTGGACCGAGCGCAAGGACCGCGTCAAGGCGGACACGCTGGTCGATTGCGTCGGCATCCTGCAGGCGACCGAGGTGTTTGCTCCGGGGTCGTTGGTCGCCGTCCCGACCGGTGAGCAGAAAAAGCTCGACGGCGATTTCGACGGAGATACGATTGTTATCATCGGTGACCGGCCGCAGCTTTATGAGCATGTTCGCCTGTTCGATGACAAGGAGCAAGCCCGCGGGGTTCGTTCGCTCAAGCCACCAAAATCGCATACGCCGGCAATCGAGGGCAATGATTACAAATTTAGCCGTGCCAGCCAGATCCTCGCGGCGACGCGGGATACTTTGGAGGTTTATACCGGCCTGCAGCGGAGCTTTCTGGCGCAGTCCCATCAAGCACGACATTGGTTTGCCGAGCGCGCCGTGTTTGGAACTTACGAGGGGTTTCATCACGAACTTCAGCGCGACATCCTTCAATTACTGAACCAGGAGCAGGTGAGCGCCCAGGATGTCGAGCACATGCTCGACAGAGCGAGGCCCGAAATCAAGGCTGCAGACCATGCAGTTGCCCACGAAATTGCCGAGTTCCTCGTCACCGACCTTGTCGCGTGGGCAGCAAGCATGGATGAGCAGGTGCTGCCCGAAACAGTCGAAAGCGCGCGCGATACCAAGCTGACGGTAAGCCCGGAGCTTGCAGAGCTTTTCCCAAACCTGGCGGAGACCTATCCGGCGGCCACTCACCCGCGCGACCGTATCCAGGCCTTGCTCGACAACTATCCTCCGCGCATCAGTCCACGGCCGGATGGGTACATTGCCGATGACCTCGTGCAAAGCGCAAGCAATCTCCTGAGCCTCGGCATCAAGGTCGGAACGGACGCCTTTAAATCCGACACCAGCGTCCAGCTATTTATGAAGAAAAGCCAAGGGCTCCAGAGGCTCCTGCAGCAGACGCCGGGCCTGAAGTCGGTGCCTTATGTCAAGAGCATGGCGGCGACCCTCAATCACGGGATGTTCAATGTCGACACGACCTTGGAAGATCTGAAGGACAATCCCACATTGGCGGCTTCAATCATGGAAGCCTCGATCAACCTTGCTGCGGAGAAAGGGATTCTGCCTCGTCCCTTTGACCGGCAGCCTGCCGAGGATTCTGCCATCAAATTGACGCTAACTCGCGAACTGGCCTCGGAGCGCGCCCAGACCGAGGTGGCGCGCGCCTCAGTCGAAGAAAAGGCGATCACTGCAGCGGCGCTTCAGGTTGCCAAGGATCTCCGGCAAACGGGCATCGATGTGAAGATGCCCCATCTCGACCATCGATTGAAGACGGAAAGCTCTCTCACAGATCAACTCTTGGCTGTGAATGACGTCCCCGAAGGCGCCTCACAGCTGATCAGCAACGCCGTGCGCCATGTCTTCGAAGCGCCCGATAAGGATTTTGCAAAGGCCTTCCGGAAAGCCATTCTGTCGTTTGAGGAACAAGGCTACACCGAATTCAGCACAGCAAACTGGTTCAGGATGAGCGCTCCGACCTTTGCCGGCATCAAGACTGTGCTCGCCACGCCGGATGGCTACCGCTTCGAGGCGGAGTTTCATACGCCGGCCAGCTACAAAGCCAAAATTGCCAATCACGATACTTATAAGGAGCTCCAGCGACTGCGCAGAAGCGATGCACCGGATGACCGTAAGATCGAGCAGCTCACGCAGCACGTGCGCGAGATCTGCAGAGAAGTTGCGATACCCGATGGTGTCAAAAACATTCCCCACTTTTCAATCGAAGAGGCGCGTACAGCTGGCGTCGGCGCTGGCTTTGCGCTGCGATCTACCCGACAAACAGGGACGTTCGAGCGATCACCGACCGCAAAGGAGGTTGTCGCGGCCCTCGACGGCCGGCCGATCGTGCTCGTCGGCATGCCCGGCTCCGGCAAATCCACTATCGGCCCACATCTTGCGCGACGACTAGGGCTGCCCTTCATCGACTCCGACAAAAAGATTGAGACGATGACTCGCATGTCGATCACGGACATTTTTGCGAGCAAAGGGGAGCGGTATTTCAGGGGCCTCGAGGCCAGTTTGATCGCGGAGTGTCTCGAGCGGGGGCCAGTGGTGCTCGCAACCGGTGGCGGCGCGTTCATGCATGAGGAGACGCAGCGCCGCGTCGTCGAGAAAGGGGTCTCGATCTGGCTCAATACCGACGCGGGTGAGATCAGGAAGCGCCTTGCTCGTGACACGACCCGCCCGCTGTTGCAGACCGAGGACCGGGGGAACAAGATCACTCAATTGATCCGCGAGCGCGAACCGTTCTATCAACTTGCCAATCTCACCATCGTCCCGGGAAAGCGTGACACCAGGAACGCGGATCAATGCGTGGTCGCGCTGTATGCCCATCTTTGCGGCGAGGCGAGCGCGGACCGGATACCGGCCAAGGTCATGGGAACGCCACCGTGACCTTGCCGCTTACAAGGTTGATTGTCGATATCGCGCGCACTGATCGGTATGAACAGTCTCTTCGCCTCAAATGGGCACACCCCTCGAGCCAGGCGAAGCTCGCCCTGCTCAGTGCTGTCGTATCAACCTCGTCCGACAATTCAAACGCGCCGAGCCAGGCCCGGCCATCTCGAAACGGCAGAGGTGCCCCACATGAACGTGGCCTAGTGTTCTGTCCCGCAAATTCGCTGACAAAGTCGCGCGAGTTTCTGGAGAATGGAGTCGGCAGTTGCGGTCCAGACGAAGGGGCGAGCATCTGCATTGTGGGTGCGGATAAAGCGGTCGATTTTTTTGACGAGGTCGGCGGTGGAATCGAACGATCCCCGCCGGATCGCACGTTGGGTGATGAGCGCGAAGAAGCGTTCGACCTGGTTGAGCCAGGAGGCGTAGGTTGGCGTGAAGTGAATGTGGCCACGCGGGCGTCGGGCGAGCCAGGTCCTGACCTTGGGATGCTTGTGGGTGGCGTAGTTATCGACGACGAGATGGATGTCCAGTTGGGGCGGCACGTTAGCTTCGCTGTGGCGCAGGAAGGCGAGGA
>NZ_VKHP01000294.1 GCF_010811875.1 Bradyrhizobium uaiense | reverse complement strand
GAGGAGGACTGGTCGAAGATCCCGCCGGTCAGCGTCGAGCCCGGGCATCTCGTGGAATGGGTCTGGCTGCTGAAGGGATTTGAGCGGATCACCGGCTGTCCCACCGGGCGCCCGCGCGGCGAGCTGCTGGCCTCTGCGCTGCGCTATCGCGACGCCACCGGCTGCCTGATCGACGAGGGCGATGCCGAGGGCAACATCCGCCGCCACTCCAGGCGGCTGTGGCCGCAGAGCGAGCTGGCGAAGGCGTGGGTCGCGCAGGCCGAGTCGGGCGAAGCCGGCGCTGCGGACGAGGCGCGCGCGGCGCTGGTGCTGCTCGAACGGCACTATCTCAGCCATCCCGTGGCCGGCGGCTGGTACGACCAGTTCGACCGCGACGGTGCGTCGTTGGTCGCCACGATCCCGGCGTCGTCGTTCTACCATGTGCTCTGCGCGGTCACCGAAGCCGAGCAGGTGCTCGCCTAGAACCGTCTTCATGACTGGAAGCGCTTTCTGCACGCGAACTGGTCCTCAACTCCGCGCTATAACGCGCCACGGCCTCACAGCCAGCGCTTGCGCCGCTTGAAGCTCTTCAGGTTCTTGAAGCTCTTGCGCTGGTCGCCGGCGCCGCCGAGATAGAATTCCTTGACGTCCTCGTTGTCGCGCAATTCGTCGGCGGAGCCGTCGAGCACTACCTTGCCCTGTTCCATGATGTAGCCGTGGCTCGCGACCGACAGCGCGGCACGGGCGTTCTGCTCGACCAGCAGAATCGTGACGCCGAGATCGCGGTTGATCTCCTTGATGATCGCGAACACTTCCTTGACCAGCAGGGGCGACAATCCCATCGACGGCTCGTCCATCAGGATCATCTTCGGGCGCGCCATCAGCGCGCGGCCAATCGCGAGCATCTGCTGCTCGCCGCCGGAGAGATAGCCGGCGAGGCCGGTGCGCTCCTTCAGGCGCGGGAAATACTTGTACACCATGTCGATATCGGCTGAGACCTCGCCGTCGCGCCGGGTGAAGGCGCCAAGCCGCAAATTCTCCAGCGACGTCATGTCGGCGACGATGCGGCGGCCTTCCATCACCTGGAAGATGCCGCGGCGGACGATCTTGTCCGGATCGATGCCGTTGATGCGCTGGCCCTCGAACAGGATCTCGCCGCGGGTGACTTCGCCATCCTCGGTCTTGAGCAGGCCGGAGATCGCCTTCAGCGTCGTCGACTTGCCGGCGCCGTTGGCGCCGAGCAGCGCCACGATCGCGCCCTTCGGCACCTCGAGGCTGAGGCCGCGCAGCACCAGGATCACGTCGTCATAGACGACCTCGATGTTGTTGACGCTCAGCAGCGGCGGCGGCGGGACTGCCGTCGGCCCCGGGCGGGTGGCTTCGAGGGTTTCGTTCATGGTCTCTATCACTCTCCACTGTCGTCACCCGCGTTTCGTGCGCAACTGCGCACTAGGGCGGGTGACCCAGTATTCCAGAGACGCCAGCGATCAATCGAGAGGCCGCGGCGTACTGGATCCCCCGCTTTCGCGGGGGATGACAATTGTTGTCGAGGCTGCGCTGGTGGCAGCCTCACCACCTCACCAGCCAAACCATTCCGGCTTGCGCGGCAGTTCGACGGTCTTCACCTTCTCGAGCTTGATGGTGCCCTTGCCCATCAGGTCGTTGATGTCGCCATCGGTCGCGCCGGAAACCTTGGCGCGATAGAGGTCGACCTTCGTCGTCGGGCGATGATCCTTCTCGGTCCAGGACGAGGGATTGCAGACGCCCTCCATGCCTGCCGGCACCCAGTCCTTCTTCTGGTAGAAGCCCTTGGCCACGTTCTCGCCGGTGGCGCCGCCGTTCTTGGCAGCCCAATCCAGCGCTTCCTTCATGTAGAGCGCGCTGCAGACCGCGGCGACGTAGTGCACCGGGCGATAGACCTTGCCCGACGGATCGGAGATCTTCGAGATTTCCATCACCGTCTTCATGCCGGGCGCGTTGCCGCCCCAGCCGACTGCCGTGCGCAGCGGGAAGATCACGCCGTCGGCGGCATCACCCGCGGTCTTGGCGGCGTTCTCATCCATACCCCAGACGTTGCTGAGGAACTGGACGTCGACGCCGGCGGTCTTGCAGGCCTTCATGACCGAGATGTTCGAGGCCGCGGTGTTGCCGAGATAGGCGTAGTTGGCGCCGGAACTCTTCAGGCTCAGGCACTGCGCCGAGTAGTCGCCGGGCGACAGTGCGAACCCCAGCGGCGGCAGCACCTCGAAGCCGAGCTCGGTCGCGAGCGCTTCGCCGGCAGCCTTCGGCGCATTCGGATAGGGATGGTTGGCGCCCATGTGGACGAATTTGGGCTTGCCAGGCTTGCCTTTGGCCTTCCAATCCTCGGCGGCCCAGGTCAGCTCCGCGCGCAGCGCGTCCGAGTAGCTCGGGCCGTAGAAGAAGTTGTACGGCGCGGGCTTGGCCTTGCCGCTGGTGCCTTCGGGATCGGTCAGCGCGGCAGCATACGAGCCCGACATGTCGGGGATCTTGTCTTGCGCGAGGAAGCCGGTCAGCGCCTCGGTGTCCGCGGTGCCCCAGCCCATGATCGCGGCGACCTTGGCGTCGGGCGCCGACCACTTCTTGTACAGCGCGATCGCGCGCGGCACCTGGTAGCCATAGTCGTTGCTGTCGACGCTGAGCTGCTTGCCGCCGACGCCGCCGTTCTTGTTGACCCAAGCGAAGGTGTCGGCGACGCCCTGGCCATAGGGGGTGCCGACGTCGGAGGTGCCGCCCGAGAGGTCCTGCAGATGGCCGATGGCGATCTGCGCCTGCGCGGTGCCGGCGGCGCTGCCGATCAACAGCGCGAGGGAGACCGAGCTCAAAAGGGATCTAATCGTCATTGTTGTTTCCTCCTGCTTATTCGTTGAACCGAATTTGAGTTGCGTTTCGTGCCCTGCGTCAATGCGAGAATGGATAGAGCTTCCAGTAGGCCTTGATCTGCCGCCAGCGATGCGCGAGGCCATCAGGCTCGAACATCAAAAAGCCGATGATGATCAGGCCGATCGCGATCTCGCGCAGGAAGGTGATGTTGTTGTTGAGCTGCAGCGCCTTGTCGATGGCGCCGCCCTTCAGCCAGGCGCTCAGCCATTCCATCGATTCCGGCAGCAGCACCACGAAGGCCGTGCCCATCAGCGTGCCCATCACCGAGCCGGTGCCGCCGATGATGACCATCGCGAGGAACAGCACCGAGCGCTCGATGCCGAAGCCTTCCTGGGACACCACGAGCTGGTAATGCGCATAGAGCGCGCCCGCGATGCCTGCAAAGAAGGCAGCCAGTCCGAACGACAGCGTCCGGTACTTGGTCAGGTTGATGCCCATGATCTCGGCGGAGAGATAGTGGTCGCGGATCGCGACCAGCGCGCGGCCGTCGCGGGTGCGCATCAGGTTGGTGACGAGCAGATAGCTGATCACCATGTAGGCGAGCACGACGTAGAAATACTGCCGGTCGCCGCGCAGGGTGTAGCCGAAGATCGAGAACGGGTTGGCGCTGGCCGGCACCGAGCCGCCCGAGAACCATTCGGCGCGCGAGAAGAAATCGAGCAGGATGTACTGCGCGGCGAGCGTCGCGATGACGAGATAGAGCCCCTTCAGCCGCGCCGCCGGCACACCGAAGATCAGGCCGACCAGCGCCGTGATCACGCCGGCGAGGGGAATGGCGAAGAACACCGGGATCGGCGCGTTGTTTGAGACGTAGGCCGAGGTAAACGCGCCGAACAGGAAGAACGCGGCGTGGCCGATCGAGATCTGGCCGGTGAAGCCGACCAGGATGTTGAGGCCCAGCGCTGCGATCGCGAAGATGCCGATCTGGATCGCGATCGAAAGCAGGTAGTTTGACAGCAGCAGCGGCGCGCAGCAGGCGAGAGCGATGCCGAGAATTGCGAAATTGCGGCTGGTCGCGGTCGGGAAGATCGTGGTGTCGGCCGCGTAGCTGGTGCGGAAATCGCCGGAGGGAATGAGTGTGCTTGTCGCCATTGATCAGACCCGCTCAATGTCCTTGGTGCCGAACAGGCCGTACGGCTTGATCATCAGGATGATGATCAGGACGTAGAACGGCGCGATCTCGTAGAGATTGCCCCAGTGCAGATACTCGCTGTCGACATACTGGGCGACATTTTCCAATAGCCCGATGATGATGCCGCCGAGCACGGCGCCGCCGACCGAGTCGAGCCCGCCGAGAATCGCAGCCGGAAACACCTTGATGCCGTAGGCGGAGAGGCCGGACGAGACGCCGTTGACGACCGCAACCACGACGCCGGCAACCGCCGAGACCGTGGCCGAGATCGCCCAGGCCATCGCGAACACGCTCTTCACGGAGATGCCGAGCGATTGCGCGACCTGCTGGTTGAAGGCGGTGGCGCGCATCGCGAGGCCGTATTTGGAAGCGCGGAAGAACCAGGCCATGCCGACCATCATGGCGAGCGAGACCACGAGGCTCATCACATAGACGGTCTGGATTTGCAGCCCGAACAGGCTGACCGCCTGGCTCTGGAATACGCGCGGGAACGGCTGCGGGTTGACGCCGAAGATCCACTTCAGTGCGGCCTGAAACACGGTCGAGAGGCCGATCGTCACCATGATCACCGAGATGATCGGTTCGCCGATCATTGGCCGCAAGATCACGACCTGGATCGCGATGCCGAAGATGAACATGAAGACCAGCGTGATCGGCATGCCGATCCAGAACGGCACCTGGTACTTCGTCAGCAGCGCCCAACACACCCAGGCGCCGACCAGCAGCAATTCGCCCTGCGCGAAGTTCACGACCTGCGTCGCCTTGTAGATCAGCACGAACGACATCGCGACCACGCCATAGAGCGTGCCGACGACGAGGCCGTTGACGATCAGCTGGATCAGGAACTGGATGTTCATGGGGTGCAGTAGCTCCGGACGACGGCGCCAGCACCCTCTCCCCTTGTGGGAGAGGGTGGCTTCGCCACCGGGTCGGCGCGAAGCGCCGCCCAATGATAAACTCCGCGAAGCCGGGTGAGGGGTTGTCTCCGCATCGGGATCGTGGAGAGAAGACCCCTCACCGAAGCGAGTTCGTGTCTACCGGCAGTGCAGCCCTCTCCCACAAGGGGAGAGGGCGCATCAACTGCCATCGCGTTGCCCTGAGCGTGTCTCATTCCGCGGCCTCCGCGATCGCGGCGCGGCCGAGATCGACGACCTCGAGCGTGGTGCGGACGCGCTGCGTCGTGCCGTCCTGGAAGCGGATCACGGTGTCGACGGGGATGCTGGCCTTGCCGCGGTAGATCGCCTCGATGATATCGGCGTATTTCTCGTTGATGACGCTGCGACGGACCTTTCGGGTCCGCGTCAGCTCGCCGTCGTCGGCGTCGAGTTCCTTGTAGAGCAGCAGGAAGCGCGAGATGCGCTGTGCCGACGGCAAGGTGGCGTTGACCGTCTCGACCTCTTTCTTCAAGAGCGCATAGACCTCGGGACGCGAGGACAGGTCGGTATAGGTGGTGAACGAGATCCGGTTCTTCTCGGCCCATTTCGAGATGATCGAGTAGCGGATGCAGATCATCGCGGCCAGCGCGTCGCGGCCGGCACCGAGCACGACCGCCTCGGCGACATAGGGCGAGAACTTCAGCTTGTTCTCGATATATTGCGGCGAGAAGCGTTCGCCGCGCGAGGTCTCGGCGAGATCCTTGATACGGTCGATCACCACGAGCTGGCGGTTGTCGTTGTAGTAGCCGGCGTCGCCCGAATGCATCCAGCCGTCCTTGATGTCCGCGACCGAAGCTTCGGGATTCTTGTAATAGCCGTGGAACATGTTGGGGTGCCGCACCACGATCTCGCCGACGCCGTTGACGTCGGCATTGTCGATGCGGATCTCGATGTTGTCGGCCATCGGCACGCCGGTCGTGTCGGGATCGACCTTGCCTTCGGGGTGCAGCGTGTAGGCGCCGAGCAGCTCGGTCTGGCCGTACAGCGTCCGCAGCGGCACGCCCATCGCCTGGAAGAACTTGAACGTATCCGGTCCGAGCGCTGCGCCGCCGGTCGCCGCCGAACGCAGCCGCGTGAAGCCGAGCCGGTCGCGTAGCGCGCGGAACAAGAGCTGGTCGGCCACTATCGAGCGCTTGCCCTCGGCGAGCGCCGCAAGCCCGGTCTTCATGCCGAGATCGTACAGCCGCTGCTTGAACGGCGAGGCGTCCATCACGCCGGCGCGGACGTCGGCCGCAATCGATTCCCAGACCCGCGGCGCGAACAGCACGAAGGTTGGTGCGATCTCGCGGAAGTCGTGCATCATCGTGTCGGGCTCTTCGACGAAGTTGACCTTCATCCGGGAGAGCAGCGCTTTGCCCAGCGCGTAGATTTGTTCCATGATCCAAGGCAGCGGCAGCACCGAGACATACTCGTCGTCCGGTCCTTTCGGATCGAAGGTGAGATAGGTCGCGCAGTGCCGCAGCACGCGTCCGGCCGAGAGCATCGCGAGCTTCGGATTGGCCGTCGTGCCAGAGGTCGTGCAGAGGATCGCGACGTCTTCGCCGCGCGTGGCGTCGACCAGCTGATCGTATAGGGTGGGCTCGCGCGCAGCACGGTCGCGCCCCAGTGCGACGAGCTTGCTCGCCTCCATCAGCCGCGGATCGTCGTATTTCCGCATGCCGCGTGGGTCTGAATAGACGATGTGCTTGAGATTGGGCACGCGATCGGCAACGCCGAGCAGCTTGTCGACCTGTTCCTCGTCCTCGGCAAAGACCAGCCTGGCCTCGCCATAGGTCAGGAGATAGGAGGCCTCCTCGTCCAGCACGTCGCGGTAGAGGCCGAGGCTCATCGCGCCGATGGCGTGGCTCGCGATCTCGGCGGCGACCCAGTCCGGCCGGTTGTCGCCGATGATTCCGATCACGTCGCCGCGCCCGAGGCCGAGCTCGATCATGCCGAGCGCGAAATCATGGGTTCGGGCCTGGTAGTCGTTCCAGGTGAATTCGCGCCACAGCCCGAAATCCTTCTCGCGCAGCGCGATCTCCTTGCCGTGCTCCCTGGCGTTGAGGCGCAGTATCTTGGGAAAGGTGTCGGCCTGCGCGGCGCGACCGGCATAGTCGATCATGCCGCGCTCTCCCGCACCGCCGGCTTGTCGTCGGGGTCGACCAGCACCTCGTCCTCTTCGCCGAGATAGGCGCGCTTGACGTGGGGATCGGCGAGCACGGTCGCCGGATCGCCCTCGGCGATCTTGCGGCCGAAGTCGAGCACCATGACGCGGTGGGAGATGTCCATCACGACGCCCATGTCGTGCTCGATCATCATGACCGTCATGCCGAACTCTTCGTTGAGATCGACGATATAGCGCGCCATGTCCTCCTTCTCTTCGAAGTTCATGCCGGCCATCGGCTCGTCGAGCAGGATCAGTTGCGGCTCCAGCGCCATCGCGCGGGCGAGCTCGACGCGCTTGCGCAGCCCGTAGGGCAGGGGGCCGGCGGTAGCCTTGCGCACCGACTGCAGATCGAGAAAGGCGATGATCTCCTCGACCTTGCGGCGGTGCTCCAGCTCCTCGCGGCGCGCGCCGGTCAGCCAGTACAGCGATCCCGTGATGAAGTTGTTCTTCAGGAGGTGATGGCGGCCGACCATGATATTGTCGAGCACGCTCATATGGTGGAACAGCGCGAGGTTCTGGAAGGTCCGGCCGATGCCGAGGCGGGGCCGCGCGTTCGGGGTGAGGCCGGTGATGTCCTGGCCGCGATAGAAGAGCCGGCCTTCGGTCGGCCGGTAGCGGCCGGAGATGCAGTTGACGATCGAGGTCTTGCCGGCGCCGTTCGGGCCGATGATGGAGAACAGTTCGCCCTCGTTGACGCCGAAGCTCACTTCGGTTAGCGCGCGGACGCCGCCAAAGCGCAATGAGACTCCGCGCACCTCGAGACTGTTAGCCACCCTGTTCCCTCCAGATATGGGCGCTTTGGCGCGCTCTTTATCTTCGCTTCGATCTTGTTTCGATCTTATACGGGCTGCCGAAGGGAGACCATCCGACTATTAGTGCCGACGTTCCGGAGCATCGCTCGCCCCGATCGCCTGCATCATGCGCGGTAACGCCGCACCCCGTCTGCATGCCCGGCCTCGCGTCGTCCGCCTCAACGCTCCATGAATGCGTAGCGCGGCGTTACGTGAGGTGGCTCTGAATACGAGAAAGCGATAGGTTGAATTGTCATGTGCCCGACAATTGGTCAGGAATTTTCGCTGGCATTCCAGGAGGCGGGCTCCTGGCTTTGCGCACGGCATTGCTGCGGTGCAATATCGTGTCTGTGTCTTTGGGGTGGGATGCCGTCGCCAGAATGATCGCTGCTGATTACCTCAAGCGCATCGCGGCCTGGTCGCGCGAACTGAGCGAGCAAGAAATCGAAATCGCGCGCGCCGGCATTTCCGAGAAGTCTTACCGCGCCAACGAATTCATCTTCATGCGCGGCGACAATTTCCAGTACTGGACCGGCATCGTCACCGGGCTGGCGCGGATGGGTATCGTGTCGCGCGGCGGCAAGGCAGCGAGCTTCGCGGGCCTCACTGCCGGCGCGTGGTTCGGCGAGGGGACCGTGCTCAAGAACGAACTGCGGCGCTACGACGTGGTCGCGCTGCGCGACACGCGACTGGCGATGATGGATCGCCGGACGTTCGTGTGGCTGTTCGAGAACAGCGTCGGCTTCAACCGCTTCCTGGTGGGACAGCTCAACGAGCGGCTCGGCCAGTTCATCGCGCTGCTCGAATATGGCCGGACGCTGGATGCGACGGCGCGGCTGGCGCGCTCGATCGCCTCGCTGTTCAATCCGATCCTCTACCCCGAGCTCACCTTGCACCTTGAAATCACCCAGGAGGAGATCGGGGCGCTGTCGGGAATCTCCCGGCAGAACGCCAATCAATGCCTGAAGCGGCTCGAGCGCGAGGGGCTGCTGCGGCTCGAATATGGCGGGGTCACGATCATCGAGCTCGACCGGCTGCGCCACTACGGGGAGTGACCGGCTCCGGGCCAGACCGGGCCACTTTCGGACGTTCTAAAGTCCTGATCTTTCAAATGATTAAGCCATTAGACTTGGAGCAGGCCTGATGCTACAGACCGGCCTCGTCGGGATCGCGCGATTTTCGCGCTCTCTGGAGATGACATGACGGCACAGAATTCAAAGCGGCGCGTTGCGCTGATCACCGGCATCACCGGGCAGGACGGTGCGTATCTCGCCGAATATCTGCTTGGCCTCGGCTACACCGTGCACGGAATCAAGCGCCGGTCGTCCTCGTTCAACACCGCGCGCGTCGACCATCTCTACCAGGACCCGCATGCCGGCAACGTGCCGTTCCTGATGCACTACGGAGACATGACGGATTCGACCAATCTGCTCCGGCTAATGCAGCAGATCCGGCCGACCGAGATCTACAATCTGGCCGCCCAGAGTCACGTCCAGGTCAGTTTCGAGAGCCCGGAATACACCGCCAATGCCGATGCCATCGGCGTGCTGCGCCTTCTGGAGGCGATCCGCATCCTCGGCATGGAAAAGGAGACCCGGTTCTACCAGGCCTCGACGTCGGAGCTGTACGGGCTCGTGCAGGAGGTGCCGCAGAAGGAGACCACGCCGTTCTATCCGCGCTCGCCCTACGGCGTCGCCAAGCTCTACGGCTACTGGATCACGGTGAACTACCGCGAGGCCTATGGCATGTTCGCCAGCAACGGCATCCTGTTCAACCATGAGAGCCCGATCCGCGGCGAGACCTTCGTCACGCGCAAGATCACGCGCGCCGTCGCCCGCATCGAGGTCGGCCTGGAGAACAAGCTCTATCTCGGCAATCTCGATGCCAAGCGCGACTGGGGCCACGCTCGCGACTATGTCGAGGGCATGTACAGGATACTGCAGGCGGACGAGCCTGGTGACTTCGTGCTCGCGACCGGCGAGACGCGTTCGGTCCGCGAATTCGTCGAGCTGGCGTTTGCGGAGGTCGGCCGCAGCATCGAATGGCGCGGCAAGGGCGTCGAGGAGGTCGGGATCGACAAGGCGTCCGGCAACACCCTGGTGCAGATCGACCCGACCTATTTCCGGCCGACCGAGGTCGATCTTCTGATCGGTGACGCCAGCAAGGCACGCGCCAAGCTCGGCTGGGCGCCGAAGACGCCTTTCGCGCAGCTGGTGAAGGAAATGGTCGCCAGCGATCTCGTCGAGGCCAGGCAGGATGCAGCCAATGGCAAGCACGGCGTTTGAACTGAAGGACAAGACGGTTTTCGTTGCCGGCCATCGCGGCATGGTCGGCTCGGCGCTGATGCGCCGGTTGGCGCGCGAACAGGCTAATCTGCTGACGGTGTCGCGCAGCGAGGTCGACCTGCGCGACCAGGCCGCGGTCAACGCCTGGTTTGCCGCGAAGCGGCCGCAGGCCGTGTTCCTCGCTGCGGCCAAGGTCGGCGGCATCGTCGCCAA
>NZ_VKHP01000293.1 GCF_010811875.1 Bradyrhizobium uaiense | reverse complement strand
CGGTGCTACATCGTGGGCACGGCCCCCTACACCGTCGGATGGGGCCGGTGCTCTAGTGTGGGTCGTGCGGCAGGGTGGTGTGCTGGGGCCGGACAGCCGGCCGAGGGGGCGACCGTCATGGGTGGGGCCGGGCGTCGGCTCGGGCTCATCGCCGTGCCCTGGGTCAGGGTGGAGAGGCCCTGCTGCAGCAGGTTCCCGATGGTGTCCCCAAGCTGCCCGCCGAGCGGGTTGTTCTGGCCGGCGGCAGCGCCGCCGGGAGGAGCCTGGCCGCTGCTGCCGGGCGGTGCGCCGGTTCCGCCGCCCTGCACGCCGTTCAGCAGGTTGCTCAGCCCGTTGAGGCCCTGAGTCAGGCCTTGTTGGCTCAAGCCTTGGCCGTTCGCGCCGAACAGGCCCTTGCCCATCTCCTTGAGCTTGGCATAGGCGGCCTCTGGGTTGTCGAGGATGCCCTGCATCTCCGGATAGATCCGCGGGGAGACCCAGGGGCCCTCGAGCATCACGGGGATGCCGAGGCCGACCGGATTGCCGGCGCGGCCCTGGCCTTCGGTGGTCATCACGAGCTGCGGTTCGACCCGGAACCCGATCTGCCTTGTGTTGAGATCGATGGTGCCGACCCCCGTCATCTTCACCAGCGGGCCGATCAAATTGAGATCGGTGGTGACGGCCTGGCCCTTGTCGACCTTGAACGAGGCCGAGAGCTGGCTGAGATCGGTCGACAATTCCTGGCCCTGCTGCCAGCCCGACAAGGTGCCGGTGGTGAGGTTGCGGATCATCTGCGCGACGTTGAGGCCGAGGATCTTGCCGTCCTGGAATACGACGAAAGCGGTGCCGCCGAGATTGCCGACGATGGCCCGCTCGCTGGTGCCTTGCGAGGTCAGCGCGATCTTCGCCTGCATCTTGCCGTCGAGCTTATCGAACTCGGCGAGGCTCTTCAGCACCGGCAGCGCGCGCACGCCGGCGAGATCGAGCCGCAGCGCATAGGTCGGATTGGCGGCTCGCGCGTCGATCGTGACGTCGCCGTTGGCGGTGCCGTCATAGGCGCCGAGACTGGCGAGCTTCCCCTTCAGCACGCCGCTGTCGACAGATGCATCGATCGCCGCCTGTGCGAAGCGGCCGTCGCCGATCAGGAGCTCCGGCGTCGAGATGCGCGCCTGCGCGTCGACGTAGTTGAGCCCATTGAGATCGATCGACGCGTTGCTCCAGCTATTCGTGCCCAGCGGCTGCGCCGTGTCGGACCGGCTCTGCGTCATCGCGATCGCAATGCGCTGGAAGTCGAGATCGAGCTTCACCAGCGGCTTGTTGCTGGCGAAATCGACCGAGGCCCAGCCGGTGAAGCCGCCATCGCCGAGCGTGCCGGACACGCCGTTGAACATCACCACCGTGCCGTTCAGGCGCAGCTCGGCATTGGCCTTGATCGCCGCAGGCAACAGGCCGGGCGCATCGATGTTGAATTCGGCAGGCACGCTCTGATGGTCCAGCGGCGCTTGCGGTGCGGTCGCGCGGATCTCGAACTTCAGCGGCTTGTCGCTCGTGCGGGCGTCGCCCGTGACGACGATCTTGCGGTCGCCGCCGATCGTCGCATCTGCGTTGAGCCTCTCGATCCGGTTCTCGACCCGGTCGCGCACATTGGCGAACACGATGGTGCCGCCGGTGATGCCGACATGCCGGATCGTGATGCCGCCATTGTCGGACGCGGATGACCTCGCCGGCGGATTGTGATCGCGGGTGCGTTCGCGTTGCAGCGGCAGGTTGACCACGGGCTTCTCGATCGCGAGGTCGGTAATCTCAGGCTGGCCCGACCACAGGCTCGACAGCGTCAGCTCGGCTTCGACGCGATCGGCGGCGAACCGGTTGTTGGCCTCGCGCTCCCGCGGGTCCCGCAACACGACGTCGCGCAGCGTCAGATTGACGGTCGGCCACAGGCTGACCTTGGCACCGCCGTTGATGGTGATCGTGTAGCCGGTCTCTCGTTCGACCCGCTCGGTGATGGCGGATGTGACGAAGGAGGCCGGGATCCCGACCGCCGCCACCAGCACGATGATCACGATCACGCCAGCAAGGGCGGCCCCGGCGAATTTCAGTGCTCTCATGTCGATATTCCAGGCCGGGCAGACAGGGTTCCGCCGCGGAAAGGCACGGCCGATCGCACGAGATTATCCCGCAAACGGGATCTCGCTCCAACGACCGGAAAAATATTCCGTTACCAGCATGAACTTATGTGACCTCTCACACACTCTTATGAGGGTGATTTTTGCTAACCGGGCGTCAGGGGATCGCTCGGATGGATTTGGAAGGCAGTACAATGAGCAAACAGGCCGAATTTGCGGTCATTCTGAAGATGAATCCGATGTTCGCCGATCTCGGTGCGGACGAGTTGCAGCGGCTTTCGGGCCTCTGTCACACCCAGCAGCTCGCGACCGGCGAGGTGCTGTTCCAGAAAGGCGATCCCGGCGATGCCCTTTTCGGGGTCCGCCGTGGCCAGATGCGCATCGAGACCGGTGCCTCCGACGGCAGCCGGCTCACACTGAACTTCATGGGATCCGGCGATCTGTTCGGCGAAGTCGCCGTGCTCGACGGTCAGGATCGCACCGCGGATGCGACTGCGGGCGAGCCCACCGAACTGTTCGTCCTGCGGCGGGAGGATTTCCTCGGCTTCCTCGAGCGCGAGCCGAAGGTCGCGGTCAGGCTGATCGCGTTGCTGTGCCAGCGCATCCGCTGGCAGAGCGAACGGATGGAAGAATCCGTGCTGCAGCCGTTGCCGGTTCGCCTCGCGCGCCGGCTGTGCGCGCTGGCCGAGGATTTCGGTTCCGAGGTGCATATCTCGCAGGAACAGCTCGGCATCTTCGTCGGCGCCGCGCGCGAAAGCGTCAACCGGCAACTGCAGACCTGGCGCAAGGACGGCATCGTCGACCTGCAACGCGGGCGGATCATGCTGCACAACATGACCAAGCTGACCGCGGTCGCTCGGAACGATTAGGGCATTATCGAGCGAAGTGGACGTCGGTTCGCGCAAAGAAACGCGTCAAACAAGAATCCAATCGGATCACATGCAACGCGCGCGCGAAGATGACATCCTCTCGCGCGCTTTGCTTGCGAATGTTGACGCGCTCTTGCCTAAAAGACTTGCTTGCATCACGAGGCCGGTATCGCTTTCATGTGCATGCCGGTCCTTGGGGTGACACCCAGCCTTGCTGGCCTCACGCCATCCACCTGCAAACCCCTGCGGTCATTCCCGTTGACCGCAGGGGTTTTGCGTTCTTGAGCCGCGGCCGCGGCGAATGCGCGCCCCCTCCAGCTGGCATCAATTCCCGCACTGACGTGGTATAGACTGGCCACAAAACGGGAGTTCGCAATGAGCAGCCAAAACGCGGGCGGCAAGCCGCCGGTCAAGTCGCAGGAGGATCTTCGCGGGCATTTCGGGCAGGTCAGCCCGCTCGCGGAGAAGAAGGTCCTCCACCATCTCGACAAGTTCTGCCGCGACTTCATCGCATTGTCGCCGTTCCTCATCATCGCCTCCAGCGACGGCAAGGGCCATGCCGACGCCAGCCCGCGCGGCGATGCACCCGGCTTCGTCTCGGTGCTCGACGACAAGACACTGCTGATCCCGGATCGGCGCGGCAACAATCGGGTCGATACGTTCGGCAACATCATCGCTTCGTCCGGGATCGGGTTGATCTTCATGGTGCCCGGCATCAACGAAACGCTGCGCATCAACGGGCGGGCCGAGATATCGCAGGAGCCGGACCTCCTGACGCCGCTGACGGTGCAGAACGTCACGCCGATTATCGGCCTCAAGGTGCATGTCGACGAGACCTACTTCCATTGCGGCAAGGCGCTGATGCGCTCGAAGCTGTGGAATCCGGCCACGCAAGTCGAGCGCCACAGCTTTCCGACGCTCGGCCGGATCATCGCCGAGCAGACCGCCGCGATCGAGGTCGATGTCGCCGAGAAGGCGATGGAAGAGGCCTATCGTACGCGGCTTTACTAGGAATGTGGCATGGGCGGGGGAGCTTGCTGCGCGCAACGCGCGGCACCCCGCCCGATCGCCGTCGACCGCGCGGGGCTCGGTCTCACAGGCAGGTGCGACCGCTACGGTGACGTTACTTGCTTCAGAAGAGCCGTATCGGTGAACTCGACGAGTTCAGCGATCTTGCCATTTTCGAACCTGAAGAGATCGAGAACATCCGCGGTGAAGGTGATGTTCTTCGGAATAAAGCGAACGGTGATGGTCGAATGTACGGCGGCCCGATCGCCGTCGACGAGAAAACTGGTGATCTTGCGATCCATGAACTCGAAGGCCGCGATGTACTGCGCCAGCGCCTGCCTGACATTCGCATGCCCTTCGACGACGCCGGTCAAATGAAGGGCCTTCTTGTCACCCACCAGTTCGAAACGCGAATCGGAACCAAACGTTTCCATCAATGAATCAATTTCACCCTTGCCGCGAGCGGCGTAAGCCTGGGTGACCAAGCGCTGCATTGCTTCACGGTCTGCCATAGGGAGCCCTCCTCTCCTTCTGAAAGACAGACATTCTACCACACCGCGAGTGCGGTCGGCGCACAACTTTTGGAAGGGCGGCCGGGCTTACTCGGCGGCAGGCGAGATCATACTCGGCGGGCCGGGCGGCCGCTTGCTCTCGTCGGACTTCGGCTCGCTCGGGGTGAGCTCATGGTCGGCATGCGAGACCACGAGCCGCTTGCCGAAGCGCCAGATCAGGCCGCCGATGTCGTCCATCACCATGAACATCGCCGGCACGAACACCAGCGACAGCACGGTCGAGAAGATCAGGCCGCCGATCACCGCGAGCGCCATCGGCGAGCGGAATTCGCCGCCGGCGCCGAATGCGAGCGCTGACGGCATCATGCCGGCGGCCATCGCGATCGTGGTCATCACGATCGGGCGGGCGCGCTTCATGCCGGCGTCGATCATCGCTTCCTCGCGCGCCTTGCCGTCGCGGATCGCTTCCACCGCGAACTCCACCAGCATGATGGCGTTCTTGGTGACGATGCCCATCAGCATCAGGATGCCGATCCACACCGGCGTGGTGAGCTGCTTGCCGGTCAAGAGCAGTGCGCCGATCGCGCCGCCGATCGAGAGCGGCAGCGAGAACAGGATGGTGATCGGCTGCAGGAAGGTGCCGAACAGCAGCACCAGCACGGCGTAGACCATCATCAGGCCGGCGGTGATCGCGGTGGCGAAGCCGTCCGACAGTTCCGCGAGGCTCTCGGCATCGCCTGACGGACTGACCTTCACGCCCTTCGGCAGGCTCTTCATGACCGGCAAATCGTAGATCAGCTTGGTGGCATCGCCGAGCGCGGAATTGCCGACGAGGTCGGCGGCGACGGTGGCCTGCCGCTCGCGGTCGTAGCGGTTGATGCTGGTCGGACCCTGGTCGAGCTGGATGTCGGCGACCACGGACAGCGGCACGCCGCCCCGTTCGCCGTGCTGGCCGAGCGGCACACGCAGCTGCTCCAGCATCTGCAGGTCGCTGCGCGCATTGTCCTCGAGCTGGACGCGGATCGGCACCTGGCGCTCGCCGGCGTCGAACTTGGCCAGCGCCGGGCCGACATCGCCGATGGTGGCGACGCGGATGGTCTGCGACAGGCTCTCGGTCGAGACGCCGAGCTTGCGGCGCGGCTCGGCGCGCGGACGGATGCGCAGCTCCGGCCGATCGAGCGCGGTCTCCGAGATCACGTTGGCGATGATCGGGATCCGCTTCATCTGCGTCGCCAGCTCGCTGGCGACGTTGTTGACGATGTTGCTGTCGGTGCCGGTCACGACCAGCGAGATGGCGCGCAGGCCGTTTTCGTCGAGGAACCAGAACCTGATATCGGGGACGTTGTCGAGCTCCTTGCCGATCGACAGCTCGAGCTCGCGCTGGGTGATCCTGCGGTCGGCCTTCGGCGTGTAGTTGATGATCAGCGCGGCGCGGCGCACCTCCTGGATGCCCGGCGGCACGCGGCCGCCGTCGACGAACACGCTCCTCACCTCGGGCCGCTTGCGCAAGCGCGCCACGATCTCCTCGGTGACCTTCTCGGTGTAGGCGAGCTGCGAGCCGGGCGGCAACTCCATCGCCAGCAGCGAGCGCGCGGTGTCCTGCGCCGGCAGGAAGCCCTGCGGCAGCAGCGTGATGCTCCAGATCGACGCCGCGAACACCGCAAAGCCGACCAGCACGGTGATGTAATGGTGCCTCACCGACCAGGTGACCAGGCTGTGATAGGTGCGCAGGATGCGGCCGGGCGGCGGGTCGTCGTGGTCGTGATGCTTGAGGAAATAGGCGGCGAGCATCGGCGTCACGAAGCGCGCGGCGAGCAGCGAGAAGAACACCTGCACCGACACGGTGATGCCGAACTGCTTGAAGAACTGCCCGGCGATCCCGGACATGAAGCTCGCGGGCGCGAAGATCGCGATGATGGTGAGCGAGATCGCGATCACCGCGAGGCCGATCTCGTCGGCGGCTTCGAGCGCGGCACGATACGGCGTCTTGCCCATCCGCATGTGGCGGACGATGTTCTCGATCTCGACGATGGCGTCGTCGACCAGGATGCCGGTCGACAGCGTGATGGCGAGAAAGGAGACCAGGTTCAGCGAGAAGCCGAGCAGGTCCATCGCCCAGAATGCCGGGAAGATCGACAGCGGCAGCGAGACCGCGGCGATGATCGTGGCTCTGATGTCGCGCAGGAACAGCAGCACGATGATGACGGCGAGGATCGCGCCCTCGAACAAGGTCGAGATCGCAGCCTCGTAATTGCCCTTGGTGAACTCGACCGAAGTGTCGATCAGCTTGAGGTCGACGTCGGGATAGGCAATTTTCAGCGCGTCGATGCGTTTCTGCACCGCGGCCGCGACCACGACGTCGCTGGCGCCCTTGGAGCGCTTGATGCCGAGCGCCACGACAGGCTCGCCGTTGAAGCGGGCGAAGGTGCGGCGATCGGCGATGGTGTCGGTGACGGTGCCGAGATCGTCGAGCCGGATCTCGCCGCCGCCGAACAGCGGAATCATGGTGCCGGCGAGCTCGTTCAGCGTCTTGGCGCCGGCGAGGGTGCGGATCGCCTGGTCGTTCTTGCCGATCTCGGCGCGGCCGCCGGCGACGTCGACATTGGTGCCGCGCAGGATCTGGCTGACATTGACCGCGGTGAGGCCCACCGCCTGCAGCTTGTCGGGATCGAGCGAGACCAGGATCTCGCGCTCGACACCGCCGATGCGCTCGACCTGGGCGACGCCGCGCACGCCCTGCAGCGCGCGCTTGACGACGTCGTCGACGAAGTAAGACAGCTGCTCCGGCGTCTTGCCGGGCGAGATCGCCGCATAGGTCACGATCGGAAGGCCGATCACGTCGACGCGCTGGATCAACGGCTCGGTGACGTTCTGCGGCAGGTTGGCGCGCACCCGCGTCACCGCGTCCTTGACGTCGTTGAGCGCGCGGTCGGTGTTGGTCTCCAGCGCGAACTGGATCGTGGTCACCGACAGGCCGTCGGTGATCGAGGAGGAGATATGGCGCACGCCCTCGACGCCGGAGACGCCGTCTTCGATGGTCTTGGTGACCTGCGACTCAAGTTCCGAGGGGGCGGCACCGAATTGCGAGACCGCGACCGAGATCACCGGAATGTCGGCGCTCGGCAGCCGCGTCACCGCGAGCTTGGTGAAGGAGACCCAGCCCAGCACGAGCAGGATGATGGAGAAGACGATCGAGGGAAGCGGGTTCCGGATCGACCATGCCGAGATGTTCAAAGCCATAAGCGTGCCCGAATTACCGTGATCGCGAGCGATCGAGTTCGTCGGCGAACATGGTCTTGATCTGGTCGCCGTCATGCAGCGAGGTGCCAGCATCGGCCACGACGATTTCGCCGACGTCGAGGCCTTCAAGGATTTCGGTCGAGGTGTCGGAGGTCAGCCCGACGCGCACCCTGCGGGTCTCGACGGTGTTGCCTTTCACGACCTGCAAGGTCAGGCGGTCGATCGCGGTGCGCGGCACCGCGACGCCGCAGGAGCGCTTGGCGTCGATATTGGCGCGCGCGAACATGCCGACCTTCAAGGTCGGATTGTTGTTGATGGTGATGCGGACGTGCCCGAGCTGGGTGGCGCGGTCGATCTGCGGCGAGATCTGGCGGACCTTGCCGACCATGTCGGGCGCATCGTCGCGGCTGATCCGCACATTGGCGCCGGGATTGAGCTTCAGGAGCTGGAAGCCCGGCACCTCGGCGTCGAGCTCGATCTCGTTGCCGATGGAGATCTTGAACATCGGGGGACCCTGCGGCGAGGCCGGCGCGCCGGGCGCGGTGCGCACCTCGGTGACGAGGCCGGCTGCCGGCGCGCGCAGCACGACCGGCTTGGCATTGGCCTGAGCGGCCTGTTGCGGCGGCGGGGTCAGCCGCGCCAGTTCCTGGTTCTCGGTCACGGTGTCGCCTTCGCGGACCAGCACGTCGATGACCTTGGAGCCGTCCTGGTCAACATTCACCTGCGCCTCGCGGCGCGGCACGATGAAGCCGGTGACGCGAACCATGTCGGAGAAGCAGGCGTTGGTCGATTTCGTCACCACGACCAGCGCCTGGCCCGGCGTCTCCTTCTCCTCGGGATGGGAGCGATGCTCGAAGGCGTAATAGGCGATGGCCAGCGCGATGAAAACCACCGTGCCGAGCGCAGGCTTGAGGTATCGGGAAAAATTCATCGCCTGATCAATCCAGAACTTGGCGCGTATCGACAGGGATCGTCTTGGGCGCTCGTCGAAGTCTCATCACGCCCGCCACCGTATTCCCTAGGCATGCGGAAGGCCGCTGTCCATTGTTCCGGATCATGCCCTGACGTCATGTGAGGCGGGTCACCTGTGGGCAGCTTTGGGCTTCGGCCCCTAAGCAAATGCGCCCCGCCGGGGGTGCGGGACGCATTGTAACCTCAAAAAGCGGCCACGCCACCGCCCATCACATCCAGATCACTTGGGCGCGTATCACTTGGATGCCGTGTCCTTGTTTTCCACGTTCACGACCTGGACGCGCCGGTTCACGTCCGCCATCGGGTGGCTGGGGTCCTTCAGCTTGCTCTTGCCGTAGCCGACGGTGACCAGATCGGTGCCGTTGATGCCATATTTGTCGACCAGATAGCGCTTGATGGCGTCGGCGCGGCGCTCCGAGAGGCCCTGATTGTAGTCCTCGCCGCCGGCGGCGTCGGTGTGGCCGGCGACCACGAAGGTCGAGCCCTTTAGGTCCTGATTGGTGAGGGCATGGCCGAGCGCCTGCACCGAGGGCAGCGACTTCGTGCTGATGTCGGCGGAGTTGTAGTCGAAGTTGATCTCGAGATCGATCTTCGGCTTATCCTGGACGATGGTCGCGATTTCCTCGCGCTCAGTCGAGGACAATGAGCGGGTGGCGCGGCCGCGGATGCTCTGCACGAATTTGGCCTGGTCGGCGTTCAGCCCGGGCGAGGTCTGCGGGCCGACCGAAAGGCCGCGGGTCAGCGGCTTCTTCTCCGGCGTCAGTGCCTTGATGATCTGGTCCTCGGTGACGTCGTCACCGGCGCGGGCGGCCGCCATGCCGAACGACAGGGCGGCGCAGGCGGTCATGATTGAAAGGATCGCGGCCTTTGCCGACGGCTTGAACATTTCGGTCCCTCCTGCACAGGCTGGCGCGGTTCCATGCAACTCTTCAGATCGCGGGCATTGCGGCCCGGCGCGCACCCTCTGATTAGTCGCGCAATTCCAGCGGCGGTTCGAGGTCAGGGCGGCCTCGATCGATTTGTCACTGCACGCCGTAGTCGGCGAATTCCTTGACGATGTTCGGGTCCATCGCCTTGGCGTTGGCGATGTCGAGGTCGCCTTCCGCGACCGCGCCGTTGCGCTTCTTGGCAAGCCCGCGGCCGTACAGCGACGAGGTCAGCCGCGGGTTGATCTTCAGCGCGGCGTCGAAATCGGCGATGGCGTTCTTGTTCTGGCCGCCCTTCAGGTTCATCAGGCCGCGGCTGTCGAGTGCGTCGACGAAATTCGGGCGCAGCCGCAGTGCCTCGTTGCAGTCCTTCAGCGCCGCCTGCAGGTCGCCCATCACGGTGCGGACCCAGCAGCGGTTGTTATAGGCCTCGACATCCTTCGGGTTCAACCGCAGCGAATTGGTGAAGTCCTTCACCGCGAGGTCGTAGGCACCCTTGCTGGCATAGACCTGGCCGCGGCGATACAGCGCGGCCGCGTCGTCGGGGTTCTTGTCCAGTTTGTCGCTCAGGCCCTTGATCGTCGGATCGTCGGCGAGCACGGGCGAATTGCTCGGGGCCGGCGTGGGCTGGATCACCACCGGAGGCGGAGGCGCGGGTGGCGGCAAGGCGATGGCGGGTCCCCTTGGCGGGCGCTGCGGTCAAGCGTGGGCGGGCCCTGGCTGGGTTGTCTCCCCATCACATGCGGCGCGGCAGACGGTCAGGACGGTGCAGCAGTGTCA
>NZ_VKHP01000292.1 GCF_010811875.1 Bradyrhizobium uaiense | reverse complement strand
AGCTCGGCGCAAGCATCTGGGAGGTCTCGCATGACTGGTTCAGGCTGTGGTGTCTGGCACTGGGCTATTTCGTGCTCGCGGTGATCTCCGCGCTGGTGTTCAAGAGAGGAGCGCAAGATGCCCAACGCTAAGCGCGTCGCCACCATCGCGATCCCGCTTGTGCTCATTGCGGGTGCGCTGATCTATGCCGCAATCCATGCGGCGCCGGCGCCGGCGATCGTCGGTGTCGTCCGCTCGACCGAGGTCAGGATCGAGCCGGAAGTCAAAGGCCAGCTGGTGTCCATCGCGGTCGAGAAAGGCGCGCAGGTGCACGCGGGTGATGTTCTGGCGCGGCTCTCCGCCGTCGAGTTGACCGCACAGGCGGACCAGGCGCGGGCCGCGCTCGCCGCTGCGGCGGCGAGCCGCAACAACGTCTATGCCGGCGTCCGCCGCGAGCAGATCGACTCGCTGAAGGCTGCGATCTCAAAAGCCAATTCGCGCCTCGACTATGTCGAGACCCAGCTCAAGCGGATCAGCACATTGGCGAGCCAGAGCTTCGAGACACAGCAGGCGCTCGACCAGGCAGAGAACGATGTTGGCGCAGCGCGCGCCGGTGTGGCGGCTGCACAGGCCAATTACGACGCGGCGGTGGCGGGGCCGACCAAGGAGGAGCGCGCCATCGCCGACGCCCAGGTGCAGGCCGCCGCAGCCGCGGTCGCGGTGCTGGAGCGCCGTCTCGACAAGATGGTCCTCCGCGCCCCGGCCGACGGCGTGGTCAGCGTTATCGCCGCGGAAATCGGCGAGAACGTTCGCGCAGGCCAGCCGATCCTGATGGTCGCAGCAGCCGGCAAGCAATGGCTCTCGTTCAACGTGCGGGAGGATCATCTCGACGGTCTTGCGATCGGAAAGACCGTGAACGTGACACGGAGCGCCGCCCGCGGCGCGACCAAGGCGCTGATCACGGAGTTGCAGCCGCTTGGGATCTTCGCCACCTGGCAGGCTGAAAGGGTCATCGGCGATCACGACCGCAATACGCTGCGCCTGCGTCTCGACCCCACGGGCGCCGCAGATGGCCTCGAACCCGGCATGGGCGTCCGGATCGAGCGTTGAAACGCCCGACGCCCGGCCTCACAGTCATCGGACTGTCAGAAGATTGAGACAAGAAGGCAACCGCGTCGGCCCTGTTCGGCTCGGCCGTCTAGCATCGCCCCGATGCCACACAAGAGATGGAGGCTTGGCCGTGAAGCACATTCGTTCAGGACGGAAACTACAGGTTGCAACGATGCTGCTCGGTGCGGCGGCCCTGGCGGTCTTGCTACCGTCGATGGCGTCGGCGCAAACCGGCCCGGCGCCGGCCGGCGCCAAGCCCTTCCTGACCGTCGATGGAAAGCTGCCGCTCGTGATCGGGCATCGCGGCGTGCCGGGCCTGATGCCGGAGGAGACCGAAGCCTCGTACGAGCTGGCCGCCGACCTCGGCACGGACTCGCTCGAAGAGGACCTGCATCTGACCAAGGATTGCGTGCTGGTGGCGCGCCACAACCCTTGGCTCGGCGACAACACCAACGTCGCCGAAGTGGCGAAGACCAATGCGGAAGTCGCCAAGCGCAAGCGCACGGTGCCCGGCGTTCCCGTCAAGGTGAAATGGGCCCAGACAGCCGCCGGCGGGCCGGGTGAATATCCCACCGATCTCGTCGATCCGGCCGATCCGAAGTCGGTGCTGAAGGCGCTGATCGTCGACGGCGACGACCATACCAACGACTGGTCGATCACCGATTTCACCATGACCGAGCTGAGGACCTGGATCGCCGGCACCACCTACGATGCGGCCAACGAACGGCCGAAACTGTTCAACGGCAAGTTTCCGGTCATCAGCTTCCAGGACATCATCGACATCGCCAAGGCGAAGAGCAAGGCGACGGGACGCTCGATCTCCGTCTATCCGGAAACCAAGAACCCGACCTGGAACAATGCGCAGGCGATCGCCAATGGTTGCGGTGCGCCCGGCAGCCATCCGCTCGAGGACGCCCTGATCAAGATCATCAAGGACAACGGCCTCAATGCGAAGGACGCGCCGATCATCGTGCAGAGCTTCGAGCCCGGCAGCCTGAAATACATGCGCAGCCACGGCCTGGAAACGCGACAGGTGCAGCTGATCGACGGCAACGGCGTCGACTTCAAGACCGGCAAGGTGCTGCTCAACAACATCGCCAATTCCCGTCCGTACGACTGGACGGTCGCGGGAGATAGCCGCACCTTCGACGCGATGCTGACCCCGGAAGGTCTGGCCGAGATCAAGACCTATGCCGACGGCATCGGTCCGTGGAAGGCCTATATCGTGCCGTACAAGATTGCGCCCTGGAAGGACGCCAACGCCGACGGCACGCCCTACAAGGGATCGACGGCGCAGGCCTCGACACAGGACGCGACCGGCGTGATCGCCGACGCGCACAAGCTTGGCCTGTTCGTGCATGTCTTCACGTTCCGGAACGAGAAGAAGTATCTGGCCGCCGACTATCGCGGCGACCCCAGCCTGGAATATCTGAAGTTCTTCCGTCTCGGCGTGGATGGAGTCTTCACGGATTTCACCCACACCGGCGTTGCCGCCCGCGCTGCCTACTTGCGTGAACTGGGCTGGTGACCTCGTAACATGGCGCGCCCGGCATCGCCGGGCGCGTTTGCATCACTGCTGGAAAACCCGCAGCGTTGCGATCTGGAACGGCCGCAACGGCAGACGACAGCGCCGGGCTTCGGTCGGAACGACGGCGATGCGATCTTCCAGCGTGTTGCTGATCCACGCCGACGATATGTCGACGCCGAAATCGAGCGTCGCGGCGGCGCGAACGCCCGCACTCTCATAGAGCCGCACCACCCAGCCTTCGCCATCCTCGGCGGGCTTGATCGTGTCGATGATCACGTTGGCCGGGGTCGCCGTAAGGAACGACTGCCGCAGCGGCGCGCGCGGCTGCCCTTTGGCCCAGAGCATCGGACGCTCAAAGCACAAAGCGCGCCCCACCGTGTCGGCGGCGCGCCAATCACCCTGATGGGGATAGATCGCGTAGCGCATCCGGTGCCGCCCGATATCGGCCTGTGGATCAGGCACCTCGGAGCCGCGCAGCAGCGTCAGCGCGAGCTGGTTGCCGAACGCCGAATAGCCATGACGGCAATCGCTGAACAACGACACGCCGAAATCCGGCTCGGCGAGATCGGCCCAGCGATGCCCCGGCACCTCGTACTTGGCCGCATCGGCATCGGTGCTGGCATGGGTCGGCCGCTCGGTTGCGCCGAACATGGTTTCATAGGTTGCGTTCGAAGCGCGGCAGGCCACGGGGAACATGACCTTCAGCGCCGTCTTGCGCTCCTGCCAGTCGACCGTTGTCTCGAATTCGAGATGATCCGCGCCGGCATCGAGGCGGATCACCTGAGAGAGCCGGCTCGCGCGTCCGAGCCCGCGCTCGAAACGGATCTCGCCGCGCAGCCCGCCATCCGACAGCACTTCGCAACTCACCTCCCCGGTGGCGTCGCGCGCGGTCTCCAGTGCGAATGGATCGATATCCCATGCCTCGAAATCGAGCGGCCTGTCGTCGAGCAGCAGCATGCGCGCCGCCGGCGATGCGAACGTCTCGCGGCCGCTTGCGATATGCAGCAGCGACCGGACAAGTCCGGTACGGTCAATACGTGCCGTGAGTTGCGCATTCGACAGCATGAAGCCGTCCGTATCGGCGGCAACGGTGACCCGATCATCGGTCGGCTTCACTTCTCCCGCAGCAAAGGGCGCGGCGACGACATGGCGGAGCACCCCGTCGGGATCGGACGCGATCTCGGCACGCGCACGGCCCAGCGTATTGACCAGCGTCCAGCCTTCACCTTCGCAGAGCGTGCCCAACAGCGCCTGCGTGCGGCGGTTGGCCTCCTCCGCCACCCCGGCGAGCTCGACCTCCGCCCGCTCATAGACCTCGCGGATGCTGCTGCCGGGGATGATGTCGTGGAACTGGTTGACCAGCAGCGTCCGCCACAGACCTTCGATCTCCTGCGCGGACGGCGCCGGTTGCCGCCAGGCCGTCGCGACCGCGGCCACGAATTCGAGCGCCTGAAGGCCCGCCTCGCAGGCGCGGTTGAGCCGCTTGATCTCCGACTGCGTGGTGTAGGTGCCGCGATGATATTCGAGATAGAGCTCGCCTTCGATCGTCGCCAGATTCGGCGCCGACATCGCCAGGCGGTCGAAGAAATTGTCGACGGTGCGGATTTGAATCCGCGGCAGTCCCTGCAGATCCTTCATCCGCTGCAACGCCTCGAGCATCGTCTCGTCGGCGCCGCCACCGCCGTCGCCATACCCGAACAGATAGAGCGCGTCGGGTGAGCGATCGGCGTCCTTGTAATTGGCGGCGTGATAGCGGAGCTCGGCAAGCTGCACCGATCCGTTGTAGGTGTCCGCAGGCGGGAAATGTGCCAGCACCGTGGTGCCGTCCAGTCCACGCCAGTGGAAACTGTGATGCGGCGGCGTGGTGAACCTGTTCCACGACAGCTTCTGGGTCAGGAAGCGCGACATCCCCGCCGACTGCATCAGCTGCGGCAGCTGGGCGTCGTAGCCGAACACGTCGGGATTCCAGAACACGGTGGAGCGCACACCGAACGTTCGCTCGAAGTAGCGCTGACCATAGAGAAACTGCCGGCAGATCGACTCGCCCCAGGGCAGGTTGCAGTCCGGTTCGATCCAGCTGCCGCCGACCGGAATCCATTGCCCGGCCGCGGCCTTGGCGCGGATCCGCGCGAACAGGTCAGGGTCGGTCTGCTCGATGACGGCATATTGATAGGCCTGCGAGCAGGCGAACTTGAAATCGGGATAGCGGTCCATCAGCGCGACGGCCGTGGAGAAGCTGCGTTGCGCCTTGCGGCGGGTTTCTGCCAGCGGCCACAGCCACGCGGTGTCGAGATGGGCATGGCCGATCGCCGACATCTCGTGGGCAATGGTGCCGTTGCGCGCCGCCAGCAAGCCGTTGAGGATCTCCCGCGCCGCCGGCCATGTCGCGCGCTCGGCGGGATCGGCGATGTTGCAAACGCGGTTGAGATCGTGCAGCAGGCGTCCTGCCCAGGTCCGGTCCAGCGCCGGCTGCGCGGTCTCGCTGACGGCGCCGTAGGCCCGGCTCTTCGTCGCGGGATCCCGATCGGCCTCGAGCTGGCGAAGCACCTCGTAGTCGAAATGGAACGCGGAGGCCTCGGGATCGAAGCGGCGCAAGTCGCACGCGACCAGCGCGTAGGCTTGCGGATCGCTCCAGAACGCACCGAACAGGCCGTTGCAGGCAATCTCCACATGGAAGCTGACGGCCTCGCCACCGCGCGACGGCTGAACAAGCGGGGCGGTGTGACGGCCGGGATTGAGACCTTGCGACGAGCGTCCGTCGAGCCAAAGCAGGGCTTCCGAACGGCTGTCCCAATAGAGATCAACGCGCGAGCCGGCCCAGGCCTCCGGCACCTCGGCCACGCCCCGCACCCAATAGGTCGCCCATAGCGGCCCCAGCGTCTCGCCCAATGCGACCGGCCGATAGTCCAGATCGAGGGCTTCCGCAAAGCTGATCCGCTCGGTGGGACCGGCGATTTCGAGCGAGGTGACCGGCACGCTGTCGGCATGAATCTTCTGTTGCAGCCGCTGCGCAAAGCTCTCCAGCCTGCGCCGCGTGTATTGCGGGTAGCGACCGCGGATCCGCGCTACCGCGGGATTGCCGCTCTCTCGATCGGTTTCATTCATCGGATTCTTCAGCCAGTTGACGAAAGAGGACCCAAGCGCAATTCAATGATTGATCGTAGCAGCGGCGCCTCGCGGACATCACCTTACCAAAGGTGCATCGGCGCGATATCCAAAACTGTCTCTTGCCTAACTCGTTTGTTTTACCCTTACGACCAGGGATTTCATCTCACGGCCAACAAAAAGCGCGCCCGGCAGTACCGGGCGCGCTGGTCTCTAGCATTGCGACGATACGCGTCAGTCGGTCGCGTACTTGAACTCGGGCATCGCCTTCAGCTCATCCTTGGTCGCATTGAAGACCGCGTGATCCGGATACCAGGGATTCGGCTTCGACGCTGCCGCCGCAGGGGCCGCGCCCGTGGTGGTCGTCGACTTGGTCGTGCTGTCGGTATTTGACGCGCCGGTATAGGCGATCGGCTCGTTGACGAATTTCACCTTGTCGATCGGCACGGCGACCAGATGCTCGCCGACGCCGAGGAAGCCGCCGACGCCGATCACCACGGCCTTGATGGTACCGCCCTTCTCCATCAGGAGATCATTGATCGAACCGACGCTCTCGTTCTTGTCGTTGTACACGCTCAGTCCAACGACCTTCGACGCGCGCCAGTTGCCCTTGAATTCGGTCGGCGACGTGGCTGACGTTGATGCAGCCGGAGCCGGCGACGTGGTTGACGCCGCAGGAGCCATCTTGTCGCTCTTGTCGGTGGGCGCCTGCGCAAACGCGACGGTAGCAAGCAACGCGGAGCCGGCGACGCCGGCAAAGATGGATTTGATCAACATTGTGCGCTCTCCTCAGTTCGCAAAATCGATGCTGGGAGAACCCGGGATATCGGCGACCGTTCCTATTGAAGCTGCGCTCAAAAGCCGCTTCGGCGCGCGGGAACACAATGCTTGGGAACGCCATGAAGGCGGTGCGCCAAGCCCGCACAGATAGACCTCCCCAACACTTGGAACATTGCGGTGCTTGACGAAAGCGACCGTCATCTCTCAACTGAGCTGCGGTTGAGCCTCACGACTGCGCCGGACGCGCAGTCCCTGATGTGACGATGTTTGGCTCACTAAGTCGTCCCGGCGAACCGCGCTGCGCACGCCGGCGTTCGTCCCTGCGGTCACATCATCGATCAACCTGCGTCGATCATGCGCGCATGTCACCGCGCGATCAGAAGCCGCCCCAGTAAGGCGGCACGCCGTAGAAGCGATGCAGCTCGACTTCCTGCGAGCGATCGCCCCAGTCGAAATCCTTGTCGGCGCGGAACGACGGCGCGCGCTTCAGCTCATCGTCCTCGATGTCGAGCTCGTAGGCCTCGAACTTCGGATTGTAGTGCAACCGGCCCCACGGCAGCGGAAGCAGATTGGTTCCGATGCCGAGGAAACCGCCGAAGCTCAACACCGCGTACGACACCTTGCCGGAGATCTTGTCGATCATCAGCCGTTCGATGTGGCCGATCATGTCGCCATTGGCCCGGCGCACTGCCGTCCCCTCGACCCGGTCGCTTGCAATGAGTTGATGCGGCCTGGTCCTGACCTCGACAGCCATCTCACCCTCCCTGACCTGAAAAGGAAATAACGCGTCGCCGGGGAAACCGGTTCCGGCGCCGGATATGGCAGCTGTCCTTCCCTTTTCCAACGGCCCGCTGGCCGACCCCGGGGCGTGGACCGGAGAAGTTCGGCCCGAATTTCAATGCATTGCTGGATGACAGAACGCTAACTTTTCTCCCCGCCGGGACCTGTTTAACTTGAGCGGCTGGGCAAGATTTCAGACATGCACTGAAACAAAATTCCTGAGCCGCTTTCCCCGAATCACGGACAAAAGATCGGTATGACCCAGGCTGCGCCCAATATCCTTGTCGTCGAGGACGACCGCGAAACGCGGTCCCTGATCGCCAAATACCTCCGAACCAATTCCTGCCATGTCACGACCGCCTCCGACGGCCGCGAGATGGCGAAGGCCATGACCGATCACCGCGTCGATCTGCTGGTGCTCGACGTCATGCTGCCCGGCGAGGACGGGCTCAGCCTGTGCCGCAAGGTCCGCGCGGAGTCGCAGACGCCGATCATCATGCTGACCGCGCGCGGCGAGGACGTCGACCGCATCCTCGGCCTCGAGATGGGCGCCGACGATTACCTGGCGAAGCCGTTCAACCCGCGCGAGCTGCTGGCGCGGATCAACGCGGTACTGCGCCGGCAGGCCGCCGCGCGCAACGCCAGCGCGATCGAGGGCGCGACCACGCTGAGCTTCCTCGGCTGGCGCATCGACATCCGCCTGCGCGAGCTGCGCAACCCCGAAGGCGCGCGCGTCGCCATGACCAGCGCCGAATTCGACCTGCTCCGCACCTTCTGCGAGCGGCCCGGCCGCGTGCTGTCGCGCGACAGCCTGCTCGACCTGACGCAGGGCCGCAGCGCCGGCTCGTTCGAGCGTTCGATCGACGTGCTGGTCAGCCGCATCCGCCGCAAGATCGAGCCCGATCCGCAGGAGGCCACCATGATCAAGACGGTGCGTTCCGGCGGCTATGTGTTCACCCCGAGGGTGGAGGCGGTTGCCGCCACGAGCAACTGACCATGAAGCTGCCGCGCGTGCTGAGTCTGCGGGGGATCGGCGCCCAGATGGCGGCGCTGGTCGTTGTCTCGATCGTCGCGCTGCATCTGATCATCACGGCCACCTTCCTGATCCATCGCCCGGACCGGCCGGAGCCTTCGGATCGCTGGCACAGCCAGCTCGCCGCCGTCGCACAACTCCTGGGGCATGCCCCGGCATCGGAGCGACCGCGGCTCCAGGCCGATGTCATCAGAGCCTTCCCGCAGCTTGCGGTCGGCGACCTGCCGGCCGAGACCGGCGCGCTCGCCGAGATCGACGCGCCGAGCCTGCACGCGCTGCGCCGGCTCGGCGCCGGCTATCGCGTCTTCTCGCTGCCGCGCGAGACGGGCTCTATGCCGCACGACACCGAGATTCGCCGCGTCGCCATCCGCCTGCCCGACGGCACGATGTTCGCCGCGAACCTGATGCCGGACCAGCACATGCGGCCGTTCTGGGGCGGGCCGTGGATGATGACGGTGCTGTTCGCCGTGATCAGCGTCACCCTGCTTGGCCTGTGGGCGGCATGGGCGCTGACGGCGCCGCTGTCGTCGTTCGTCAAGGCCGCCGAGACCTTCAGCCTGAACGGCGCCGCAGCGCCGCTGCCCGAGCGCGGTCCCGAGGAGATCCGCTCGCTGGCCAAGGCGCTGAACCGGATGCGCGAGCGCATCACCGCATTGATCGACGACCGCACCAAGATGCTGGCCGCGATCAGCCATGACCTGCGCACGCCGATCACGCGGATGCGGCTGCGCGCCGAATTCATCGAGGACGAGACCAATCGCCACCGCATGCTGCGCGACCTCGACCAGATGCGCTCGATGCTGGAATCGGTGCTGTCGTTCCTGCGCAACGACCGCAAGCTCGAGGAGATGACGCTGGTCGACATCGCCAGCACGCTGCACCTCGTCACCGATCAGTTCGTCGACATGGGACACAAGGTCAACTACGAGGGCCCGCAGCACGCGATGGCGACGGTGCGGCCCGCCGACCTGCATCGCTGCATCACCAATCTGGTCGACAATGCCGCGCGCTTCGGCGGCGAGGTCATCGTGCGCCTCGACGCCAGGCCCGATCGCCTCGTCATCGACATCGAGGACGATGGCCCCGGCATCTCGGACGCGCACAAGGCGACCGTGCTGGAGCCCTTCGTGCGCGGCGACCAGGCGCGCAACATGGACGAGGCCGAAGGCTTCGGCCTCGGCCTGTCGATCGCCAACGCCATCGTGCTCGCGCATCGCGGCACGCTGTCGCTGCACGATCGCAAGCCGCACGGGCTGGTGGTCCGGATCGAATTGCCGGCGCGACAGCAGCCGTTGCAGAAGTCCGCGGCCTGATCCGGCGAAGCAGATCGGCGACCGAGCAGATCGACGACGATCAGGCGGCGAGCGGCGTGAGCTGCGTGTGGTCGTAGATCGCGACCGCCTCGAAGCGGTAATTGCAGGCGCGGCAATTCCACAGATAGAACGTGCGCCCTTCGCTGTGCTCCACCCAATCCGGGCGAGCAATCGGCTTGCCGCATTGCGCGCAGGGATTTTCGCGAGGCATATAGCCAGTGTCCTGACGGACTGAATCTTGACGATTCATGGCGCATCTCCCGAATGTTGTTTCTTGCGTGCTTTTGAATGGACAGACGTGCTGACTCAACACTCCCGCACTGCCTTGCGATGAAGTGTAGACCTTCATCAAGTCGTTTGCACGACAAACCGCTGTGGATAGCGTGCGGCAACGGCGAACAAGAAAAATTGGTAGCCAAAACAATTCTTGGCTGAGTCAATCGAAGCAAACAATTTGAAGCATCTCGCAAGCGCGTCGTTCGCTGCTCCCACATCCGGACAATCACGGACGCAGAACGTTCGTTGATGCGAAGGTTTTGCCACATTCCTGCCTGCTCGCCGTACCAATGAGACCGCAGAACCGACGCGCGTTTGATCACCCCGAGCGACCCGAGATGAAGACCGTACAAGTCCTTGGCTACCTGGCCGCTATTGTGTGGCTTGCGTCCTGCACCGGTGCGAGTGCGCAATCGCGCGCGCAATATGAGGCGATGGTGGCGGCCGAGGCGCAGGCGAATCTGGTGCCGGAAGAGCTGGTGCATCGCGTCATCGTCCGCGAGAGCAAATACCAGCCGCATTTGATCGGGCGCGGCGGCGCCATCGGCATGATGCAGATCAAGCTCGCGACCGCCCGCG
>NZ_VKHP01000291.1 GCF_010811875.1 Bradyrhizobium uaiense | reverse complement strand
ATATACTTCGACGTATCCATCCCAATGCGGATAATCTCTCTCACGGACGGCTCCCTTGTCTGAGATTTGCAACAACCTCATTCTGGCACACTGATGCCGTAGGGGGCCGTCCACCCCATCAACCACAAGAGGGGGTTGTCAGAAGACGCGTCGAGCCGCTTGCCTCTTTCGACTGCCGCGGCGTATGGGTCCCGGCCTTCGCCGGGACGACGTGGAGAGAAGCTACGCCTTATCCCCGGTCGGCGAGAACAGGTAGCCGCCGCCGCGGATGGTCCGGATCACCGACGGTTTGGTCGGATCGAATTCGATCTTGCGGCGGATGCGCATGATGCGCAGGTCGACGGCGCGGTCGAAGGCTTCGGCGTCGCGCGCATTGGCGAGTTCCAGGAGACGCTCGCGCGACAGCACCCGCTTCGGGTTGGCCGCGAACACCTTCAGCAGGCCGAATTCGGAGGCGGTCAGCGGATGCTCGTTGCCTTCGTCGTCGCGCAGCGCCTGGGCCTCGAGATCGAGCCATTTGGTGCCAAACCGCACCAGCTGCTGCTTTTCGGCCTTGCTACCAGCCGGTTCCGGCGCGGCCGATTTGGCCGGACCGCTCCGCCGCAGCACCGAACGGATGCGGGCCATCAGCTCGCGCAATTCGCAGGGCTTTGCCACGTAATCGTCGGCGCCGATCTCGAGTCCGACCACCCGGTCGATCGGGCTGGCAGTAGCTGTCAGCATGATGACGGGGACGTTGATCTTGCTCTTGAGGTCGCGAATGATCGACAGCCCGTCTTCCTCGGGCATGTTGAGGTCGAGCACGACGAGATCCGGCGTGCTGCTCTCGATCTCCTTGCGCAGGCTCTTGCCGCCGTCGCACAGCGTCACGCCGAAGCCGTGCATCTTGAGGTAATCGCCGACCATCTCGCGGGCAGGCGCCTCGTCGTCGACGATGAAGATATGCGGGTTCTGGTTCATGTGTCTGTCGCCGGCAGTGTAACCGTAAAGGTCGACCCCTGTCCGGGGCCCGGGCTCTGTGCGGTCACATGGCCGCCATGCATGTCGATGATGCGCTTGACGATGGAAAGGCCGAGGCCGGTCGAGCTCTCGCCCGCGGTCGGCTTGGCCGACAGCCGCTGGAACCGGCCGAACAGCCGGCTGAGGTCCTCGGGGCTGAGGCCGGGGCCCTGGTCGACGATCCGGATCACCGTGTCGTCGCCTTCATGGTTGACCGAGACCGTGATCTTGCCGCCGATCGGCGAATATTTGATGGCGTTGCTGACCAGATTGTCGATCGCCTCGCGGATCCGGTCGGTGTCGCACATCGTGACGAAATGCTGCGGCCCCGAGACCGAGATGCTCTGCTGCTTGTTGACGGCCGAGGGCAGATTGGCCTCGGTGACCTCGTTGACGAGGGCCGCGATATCGACCGGCTCGCGGCGAATGGTGATGTCGAAGGCATCAGCCATCGCATCCGAGATCAGATGGTCGACCATCGAGGTCAGCCGCTTGGTCGCATCGCGGATGTGCTCGACCTGGGCCGTGACGTTTTCCTTCGGCGAGCCGACGCCGATCAGTTCGGTCAGCATCTCGGTGCGGCCGAGGATCACGCCGAGCGGATTCTTCAGATCGTGGGCGACGGTGCCGAGGATTTCGTTCTTGAAGCCGTTGGCGCGCTGCAGCCGCAGCCATTGCGCCGACAGCCGACGGTTGGCCTGCATCAGGGCGCGGGTGCGCTGCGTGACGCGGTCCTCGAGCTGGGTGTTGGCCTCGTGCAGCTGCTGGTAGAGGATCACGTTGTCGAACGCGATCGACAGCCGGCTCGAGAATATCTCGACCAGCGCACGGTCGGTGTCGGAGAGTTGGCGCTCGGCCTGCAGCAGCACCACGACCTCGCGGCCGCTGCCGGTGCGCGAATAGAGCACGCTGCGGTGGTCGGCGAATTCGTTCTTGCGGGCCAGGAAGGCGGCCTCCACCATGTGCCGCAGATCGGGATCGAGCGCCTTCGACGACGTCGTGCCGATGAAGCGGCTGTAACAGCCGGAGCAGGCCAGCACCGAGAAATCGGCAGCGGCCGAATTGCCGTCGTCGCGCAGCACCAGAATGCCGGCGCAGTCGACGTTGAGCAGCGAGGCGAGCTGGGTCAGCACCCCCTCGGCCAGCCGCTGCATCGACTTGAAGTCGTACAGCGTCGAGGCCGCGTCGATGATGATCTCGAGCCCGCGCCGCGTCTGCACCATGCGCTCGAGCTGCTGGTAGCTGCGCAGCGCCGCGGTCAGCGAGGTGAACAGCTTGTCGGCGGTGAGCTCGGTCTTCGCCTTGTAGTCGTTGATGTCGTACTGCACGATGACGCGCCGTTCCGGCGCCTGGCCGGGCTGGCCGGTGCGCAGGATGATGCGGACGGTCTCGTTCTTGATCTCGTTGCGGATGTACTCGACGAGCTCGAGGCCGGCGACGTCGGTCTCCATGATGACGTCGAGCAGCACGGCGGCGATGTCGGGGTTGTCCCGCATCAGCGTGCGGCCTTCTGCCGCGGAGTAGGCCGAGAGGATCTCCAGCGTCGCACCGTTCAGATTGTAGTCGCTGAGCGCGAAACGGGTGCCTTCATGGACGGCGTGATCGTCGTCGATCACGGCGATCTTCCATTTCCGGGCCGACGAGTCCTCCGGGGGGCTCTCGGTGTCGTCGATCAGTTGGAGGACATCGTCCTGTTCGGCCATTGACTGGTTCCGTCGGCTGCTGCGTCAGTGATCGTGGGCTCGCCCTTGGCTGCCCCCTTGGCGATCCTGGGCATGATAATGCGAAAAGTCGTGCCTTGTCCTACCCTTGACTCCAGCATCATGCGTCCGCCGAGCTGCTGGGTGACGAGGTTATAGACGATGTGGAGGCCGAGGCCCGTACCACCTTCGTTGCGGCGCGTCGTAAAGAACGGGTCGAACGCCTGTCGCTGCACGTCCGGCGTCATGCCAGCCCCGTCGTCGGCAAAGATGATCTCGACATCGTCAGCGCCGCGCCCGCGCGCCGAGATCGTGATGTTGCCGGAGCGGCCATCGGCGAAGGCATGATTGACGGCGTTGAGGAAAAGATTGGTTAAGATCTGCCCATAGGCGCCGGGATAGCCGTCGATCAAGAGCCCATCGGGCACGTCGACGGACAGCCCGATCGCGGCCTTCTTCAGCACCGGCCGCAGGCTCGCCACGATCTGGTCGGTCGCTTCGCTCAAGGCAAACTGGCGGCGCTCGGCATGCGAGCGATCGACCGCGACCTGCTTGAACGACTGGATCAGCTCACCGGCGCGCTGCAGGTTCGCGACCAGTTGCTGCGATGCATCACGCGAGGCGCGCACGAATTCGTCGAGCTTGGAGCGGCGCAGCGGCTCGGTCCTCAGGTCGTTCTCGAAGATCTCGCTGCGGCGGGCGAAACTCGATGCCACCGTCAGGCTGATGCCGATCGGATTGTTGACCTCGTGCGCGACGCCGGCGACCAGGCCGCCGAGTGCGGCGAGGCGCTCGGCATCGATCAGGTTCTGCTGCGCGGCGTTGAGCTCGAGCAGCGCGCTCTCGGCCTTCTCCTTGGCGGTGCGCAGCTCGTCCTCGGTCTTGCGCTTGGCGATCGCGTTTGCGCGGAACACCTCGACCGCGCGGGCCATGGCGCCGACCTCGTCCTTGGCCGACGTGCCCTGCACCGGCCGGTCGAGATCGCCCGAGGTGATGGTGCGCATCGCGGCCATGATCTGCGCCAGCGGCAGCCGGATCGAGAGCGCGATCATGACGCCGGCCGACATGATGACGCCGAGGAAGATCACGGCGATCGACAGCACCCGGCGCGAGATCGAGGCCAGCGTCCTGTCGAACGTCTCCTGCGCCTTCTGCTCGCGCTGGCGCATCTTCACCGAGAGATCGTCGATCGCGCCGATCGCATCCGCCTGGCTGGCGTCGATCGAGTTGCGCAGCAGATCGGTGCGGTTGGTGAGCTGTTCGCTGAGCTTGCCGAGCCCGTCGCGCAGCTCGGCGGTCTTGACCTTCAGCCGCGCCAGCGCCATGCGCTGCAGATCGTTCTCGGCCATGTCGGTCATGACCGGGATCGTCTTCTCGATCGTATCGATGTTGCGGCGGGCTTCCTCGGCCGACGACGAGTCGAGCGAGAGGTAGTAGGCGTTGGCGGCGACCAGCAGCGAGGTGAACGCTTCGCGCGATTTGCCGAGCGCGGGCCAGATCAGCGCATCGCGATGGCCGGTGGCGCCCTCGATGATCGAGTAGAGCCCGGCCATGTCCTTGGTAGGGCCCAGCACCTGTTCGTCGTAGGTCTTGGAAATCTTGGTCTGCACCGTGCGCAATTCACCGAAGCCGTCGAGGAAACGGCTGGTGACGCGTTCGAGCTGCTCGACCGAGCCCGACAGCATCGGGTCGGTCGAGGCCCGGTTGGTCAGCGTGCCGAGCACGGCCTCGCGCAGCAGCAGGATTTCCGCGAACAGGTCCGGGCTCGGCTGATTGATGTAGCGATGAATCAGGTTCTGCAGACGGCTCGTCTCGCTTTCGAGCTTGGCCAGGATCTTGTCGGATTCCCGCACCTGGCGGACATCGTCCCAGGCCGAGCCGAGCACCTTCGAGCCGTTCCAGATCAGCACCGCCAGCACGATCACGACCGCGGAATTGAGCAGCGCGATCGAAAGGATGCGCCAGCGGATCGGTACCGCACGCAGCAACTGGACGATGCGGAAGCGGCCCTGCGGCCCGAAGGCCGACGGCCGTCGCATCTTCCCGTGCTGTTGGGGTGCGGCCAAGCTCCGGTTACTCCATGTTGCGGATGCGTTCGATCAACGCAGCGGTCGCGGGATCGCGCTCGGCCCTGGCGTAGATGCCGGCCATCGCCGCCTCGAACGGCCTGCTATCGATGTCGGTCACGATCTTGACGCCCGCCAGCTCCGCCTGCTTGCGCGAGCGTTCCTCGAGCTCGCGCCACTTCTCGCGCATGTAACTGCTCGAGCGCTGCGCGGCCTCGCGGAAGATCGCCTGCTCTTCCGGCGTGAGGCTCGACCAGGCCTTTTGCGACATCACCAGCACTTCGGGACTCACGGTATGTTGGGTCAAGGTGTAGTAGCCGGCATATTTGTAATGACCGGTGGTGACGAACGACGGCCAGTTGTTCTCCGCGCCGTCGATCAGCCGGTTGGCGAGACCGGTCAGCACCTGGCCGTAGGGCATCTCGACCGGGTCAGCGCCGAGCGCGCGGATCATGTCCGACATCTGCGCCGATTGCTGCACGCGCAGCCGCAGCCCCTTGAGGTCGTCGAGCGAGCGCACCGGACGGACGCTGTTGTAGATCGAGCGGGCGCCGGAATCGTAGAAAGCCAGTCCGACGAAGCCGTGGGCCTCGAAACTGTTCAGGATATCGCTGCCGATCGGCCCGTCGAGCACGTGTTGCAGGTGCTCAAGCGATCGAAACAGGAACGGCATCGCCAGCACGTTCACGGACGGCACCATGGTTCCGATCAGCGCGACATTGGTCCGGTTCAGATCGATCGCGCCGGCCCGGGTCTGCTCCAGCGTCTCCTTCTCCTCACCGAGCTGGCGGGAGTGGAAGACCACGATGCGGTGCCGGCCGCCGGTGCGCTCAGTGATCAGGCGGTCCATGTAATTCAACGCCTGGACGGTCGGATAGTCCTCGTTCTGGGTATCGGCGGTGCGGAATTCGCGCGCAAAAGCATCCGCCGAGACCGCTGTCCATAACAGCGCGACGGCAAGCATCATTCTCCGCGAAAGGCCGGCGCGGCGGTACACAGGCTACAATTCCCCTTGTGGTTTGTGTCCAGGGCGGGAAGAAAAGGTTCAACGCTTTTTAGCAGAACGGCGATGGTTCGCCCATCGGCCAAAACGTTAATTCCGCCCTGCAACCTGCGGTGTCGATTGAATCTCCGGTTGTAGCGCCGTATGACGGCGTGTTGGCATCCGGGAACGGCTTATTGTGAAGTTCGCTCTGAAGCTCCTGCACCTCATGTTGGCGGCCCTTCTGCTGGTGACGCCGGCACAAGCTGCGACCGAGATCATGTGGTGGCACGCGATGTCGGGCGAGCTCGGCAAGCAGCTCGAGAAGCTCGCCGCCGACTTCAACGCCGCGCAAACCGATTACCGGATCGTGCCCGCCTACAAGGGCAATTACACCGAGACCGTCACGGCGGCGATCTTCGCATTTCGTTCGCGCAGCCAGCCGGCGATCGTTCAGGTCAACGAGATCGCCACCGCAACGATGATGGCGGCGCGCGGCGCGATCTATCCGGTGTACGAGCTGATGCGCGATCAATCGGAGACGTTTGCGCCACAGGCCTATCTGCCCGCGGTGGCCGGTTACTATGCCGATGTCGACGGCAACATGCTGTCGTTCCCGTTCAACGCCTCGACGCCGATCCTCTACTACAACAAGGATATGTTCCGTTCGGCCGGGCTCGATCCGAGCCAGCCGCCGAAGACCTGGCCCGAGCTCGGCATCGTGGCCAAGCGGCTGCGTGCCGCCGGCGCGATGTGCGGCGTCACCACGTCGTGGCCGTCCTGGATCAATGTCGAGAATTTCTCCGCCTTCCACAATCTGCCGATCGCGACCGGGGCCAACGGCTTTGCCGGACTCGACGCGCAGCTGGTCTTCAACAACCCGATCGTGGTGCGTCATATCGCGCAGCTCGCGCAGTGGCAGGCCGACAAATCGTTCGACTACAGCGGCCGCGGGCAGGCGGCCGAGCCGCGCTTTCAGAAGGGCGAATGCGGCATCTTCATCGGCTCGTCGGGCACGCGCGCCGACATCAAGGCCAATTCGAAATTCGAGGTCGGCTACGGCATGATGCCGTACGATCCCGACGTGCAGGGCGCGCCGCAGAACTCGATCATCGGCGGCGCCACGCTATGGGTGCTGCGCGACCGGCCGCGCGCTGAATATGCCGGCGTGGCAAAATTCTTCGCCTATCTGTCGCGGCCGGAGGTGCAGGCCGCCTGGCACCAGAACACGGGCTATTTGCCGATCACCCGCGCGGCATTCGATCTCAGCCGCACGCAGGGATTCTATGATCGCAATCCCGGCGCCTCGATTTCGATCGAGGAGGTGACGCTGAAGCCGCCGACCGACAAGTCCAAGGGCATCCGCCTCGGCTCGTTCGTCCTGATCCGCGACGTGATCGAGGAGGAGCTCGAGCAGGTGTTCGCCGGCAAGCGTTCGGCGCAGGCCGCGATGGACAATGCCGTCGAGCGCGGCAACCGCCTGCTGCGCCAGTTCGAGCGCGCCAATCCGGACCGGTGAGGGACGATGCGTGTCTTAACCTCCCCTTGAAAAGGGGAGGTCGCTTTGCGCGCCAGAGCAAAGCGGGTGGGGATCTGGTCTCTCCATTTGCAGCGTCGCCTGCGGCAGACCCCCATCCCGACCTTCCCCCTTTCAGGGGGAAGGAGAAGAAACTGAGTAGCCCGGATGGAGCGCAGCGAAATCCGGGGCCGATGTTTCAGGCGGTACACAATCCCGGATTACGCTGCGCTTCATCCGGGCTACAATGACTTCAGAAATGCACCTTCCCTCCATCACCGACTACGACACCTACCGTGCCTGGCGCAGCGACACCGCGCGCTGGCTGCCGGTCGCGCGCGACATCGCCGACAGCCACGAGCTGCCCTGGGGCACGCCGCATGTGTTTGCGACCGGCACCAATCTCGTCGTCGGGCTCGATGACAAATTGATCCTGAAGCTGTTCCCACCGCTCCTGCGCCCGCAATTCGTGTCCGAACGCGGTGCGCTCGCCGAGTTGCGCGGCCGGCTCGGCATTCCGATCCCCGACCTCGTCGCGGAAGGTGAGCGCGACGGCTGGCCGTATCTCGTCATCACGCACCTCGCCGGCACGGTCGGTTCGGAGGTGTGGCCATCGCTGTCCGAAACCGAGCGGGAGCGCGTGCTGGCCGAGATCGGCGCCGTAATCGCCGAGGTGCAGCTTGTGCCGCCCGGCGGCCTGCTGGCGATCGAGCCGTGCTGGGAGGCCTTCATGCGCGGCCAGATCGCGCAGTGCCGGGCACGGCACGAACGCCTCGGCCTGCCGGCGAAATTCCTCACCTCGCTCGACGATCTCTTGGCCGACGCCGCCGAGTTGATCCCGATGCACGCGCCGCCGGTGATCCTGACCGGCGAGTACATCCCGGAGAATTTCCTGCTCGGGCACCGGGCCGACGGCTGGCACGTTGCCGGCCTGTTCGACTTCGGCGACGTCCGGACCGGATGGGGCGAATACGACCTGCTCGGGCCCAGCGCGTTCATGGCCGCCGGGCATCCGCGGCTTGTGCGCAGCCTGTTCGACGGCTTCGGCATCCCGCGCAGCGAGGTGAATTTCACGCTGAAGCGGCGGCTGATGGCGCTGATGATGCTGCACTCGGCCAGCGATCCGCTCCGGCACATCTGCATCGCGGGCTGGCCTGACCGGGTCGATGATCTCGTGCAGTTGCAGGAGCTGATCTGGCCGGACTAGCTGTTTGAATCGGTCGTCAGTCAGAAAGCGAGCAGCCTCTGCGCTCTGCTCATTGATTAAGCAATGGCCTGTCCTTTGTATGCAATCGCGGGCAACGCAGACGGCGTCAGATCAAGATGCCTTTGTCGATTTCTTCTGTCTCTACAGCTGGTTAGATCCTCATAAGGTTTCGTTAAGGGTTGGCACAATCCTTGCGAATTGAGTTCCAAGGCCCGTTCCCAGGGGCGTTGGAGCATCACATGAAGCGTCGCGATTTCCTCAAATCGGTGTCCGGACTGGCAGCAGGGGCGCTGGCGCCGACCGCGCCCGCGATCTGGTCGCCGGCCAAAGCCGACGCGCGCTCCGAGACGCTGCTGATCGTTTCCGAGGGCGGTCCCAACAATCTCGATATCCACGGCGTCGGCACCAACGTGCCCGGCTACGAGGTGTCGTGGAATTGCTACGACCGGCTGATCAGCCACGAGATGAAGAGCGGGCCGGGCGGCGTGCCCTATTACGACCGCGACAAGTTCAAGCCCGAGCTCGCCGAGGACATGAACATCGGCGACATGTCGGTGACCTTCAAGCTGCGCAAGAACGCCAAATTCCACAACGGCACGCCGGTCACGGCGAAGGACGTCAAATGGTCGCTCGACCGTGCCGTCAGCGTCGGCGGCTTCCCGACCTTCCAGATGAGCGCGGGCTCGCTGACCAAGCCCGAGCAGTTCGTCGTCGTCGACGACCACACGGTGTGCGTCGACTTTCTGAAGAAAGACAAGCTCACGATCCCCGATCTCGCGGTCATCGTGCCCTGCGTCGTCAACTCCGGACTCGTGAAGAAGAACGCAAGCGAGAAGGATCCCTGGGGGCTCGAATTCACCAAGCAGCAGACCGCGGGCTCCGGCGCCTACAAGGTGACCAAATGGACCGCCGGCACCGAAGTCGTCATGGAGCGCAACGACGATTGGGTCTGCGGTCCCCTGCCGAAGATCAAGCGCGTGATCTGGCGCATGGTGCCGCAGGCCGGCAACCGCCGTGCGCTGCTCGAGCGCGGTGATGCCGATATCTCCTACGAGCTGCCGTTCAAGGACTTCCAGGAGATGAAGGCGAACGGCAAGCTCAACGTGGTCTCGCTGCCGTTCTCCAACGGCATCCAGTATATCGGCATGAACGTGACAAAGCCGCCGTTCGACAATCCGAAGGTGCGGCAGGCGATGGCCTACGCGATGCCGTATCAGAAGATCATGGATGCGGTGCTATTCGGCCTCGCCAACCCGATGTTCGGCGCGGCCAAGGACAAACCGACCGAGGTCGCCTGGCCGCAGCCGACGAAATACAACACCGACATGGAGAAGGCCAAGGCGCTGCTCACTGAAGCCGGTTACGCCAACGGCTTCGAGACCACGATCTCGTTCGACCTGAATTTCGCGGGGGTCAACGAGCCGCTCTGCGTGCTGGTGCAGGAGAGCCTGGCGCAGCTCGGCATCAAGACCACCATCAACAAGGTGCCCGGCGCCAATTGGCGCACCGAGCTCACCAAGAAGGAAATGCCGCTGTTCACCAACGTGTTCTCGGGTTGGCTCGATTACCCCGAATACTTCTTCTACTGGTGCTATCACGGCAACAATTCGATCTTCAACACGATGAGCTACAAGTCGCCGGAGATGGACAAGCTCATCGACGGCGCGCGCGTTGCCGCCGCCAACGGCGACACCGCGGCGTACGATGCTGACGTCAAGGGCTTCGTCGATCTCGCCTACGCCGACATCCCGCGCATCCCGCTCTATCAGCCGTTCGTCAACGTCGCGATGCAGAAGAACATCTCGGGTTACCAATACTGGTTCCACCGCCGCCTCGACTATCGCGCGATGGCGAAAGGGTGAGGCGCGCATGGCGAACGTCAGCGACGCACGGGCACGCGCAAGTGAGGTGAGCACGTCTCTCGGGCTCCCTCCCCCCTTGCGGGGGAGGGTTGGGGAGAGGGGTGCCGCTTGCTCAGAGGCCAGATGCAACGTCGCACTGATCGGCTCGTTAGGCACGATCTCGCCTGACGTCGTTCTTCGGAGTATGC
>NZ_VKHP01000028.1 GCF_010811875.1 Bradyrhizobium uaiense | reverse complement strand
CCTGCTGCGCGGCTTCGCCAACTGGGCGATCTATCGCGACCATATCCCGAACAACGCGGTGAACTGGATCACGCAGAAGAATTTCGGCTTCAGCGACGCGGCCGATCTGTTCGTGTTCATCTCCGGCATCGACAAGCTAGCCCAGATCTCGGCCGATCAGATTTCGTCGATCGGCTCGCAGGACATGAACGACAACGTCTGGTTCGACCTCGTCAAGCGCATCCGCACGGCTATCGACAACAAGGAGGTCGACGGCGTCGTCATCACGCACGGCACCGACACGATGGAGGAGACGGCGTTCTTCTTGCAAAACGTGCTCGACACCGACATGCCGGTCGTGCTGGTCGGATCGATGCGGCCCTCGACCGCGATCGGCGCCGATGGTCCCGCCAATCTTTACGATGCGATGCGGGTCGCCTCGGCGCCGGAATCCCGCGGCCGCGGTGTGCTTGTGGTGCTCAACGACACCATCCATGCGGCGCGCTGGGTTCAGAAGACCAATACCACCAGCGTCCAGACGTTCCGCTCGCCCGATGCCGGGCCGATCGGTTACGTCGACACCGGTTCGCTGCGCTTCCTGCACCCGGCGGCACCGGTGAAAGCCGCCGCGCTGAAGCTGCCGGACGCTCCGCCCTTGCCGCGGGTCGACATCATCTATTCGCACGCCAACATGGACGCCGCGGAGGTCGAGGATGCGGTCAAGCGCGGCGCCAAAGGCATCGTGCTGGCCGGCGTCGGCGACGGCAATTCATCTAAGGGCGCGATCGATGCGCTGGCGGCGGCGGCGAAACAGGGCGTCGTGGTGGTGCGCTCGACCCGCGTCGGCTCGGGTTATGTGAACCGCAACGTCGAGGTCGAGGACGACAAGCTCGGCTTTGCGGTCTCGCTCGATCTCAATCCGCAGAAGGCCCGCGTCTTGCTCGAGCTCCTGATCGCCAACGGCATCACCGATCCCAAGGCGGTGCAGCAGGCGTTCGCCCAGCCGTGATCGTGCGGCCCGCGGGTCGCGCCGCTAGTGGCTCTTGGAGCGGTTTGGCTGCTCGCCGTGCCGCGAGCAGCAGGGCGCGGGCCTGTGCGATGCGTGACATCACGGTGGTGACGGGAACGCCGGTGACCTCGGCGATCTCCTTGTAGGAGAGGTCGATCACGTCGCGCAGGGCGATGACCTCGCCGAGCGGCGCGGGTAGCTCGCCAATGAGTTGCCGAATTGTCGGGACGTCGCGATGCTCCGACGCTGCGTTGTTGTTCGTCGGTGTAGCGCGGCGGCCGAGCATCTCGCCACGTCTTTCCTGGCAGACGGCTCTGAGAATCGCGAGCAGCCAAGGCCTGACGGCCGGACCGCGAACGCCGTCGAATTGCCGCAGCGCACGCAGATAGCAGTCCTGCACGGCCCGTTCGGCGTCCACCTCGGTTCGCATCAGGATTTGGGCGAGTGCATAGGCATCGTCGAGCCACGGCAGGGCCGCGTCACGAAACTGCTGCGCCGTTTTATTCCCGGCTTTCGCGCTTCGCATCATAGGGTTGCATCTCGTGAATAGCTTTACCAGCAATCGGCGGAGTGGTATCAGGCTCCCCACCGGGGTCGTGGACCGTCGCGCCAAGCGTAGGGACAGGAACGACACGCGCACGACACATGCGCATATCGGGCGACAAGTGATCGATCGTGCCAGCGTTGTGGTCGATCGGGCGTTCGGAGCGGATCATGTCCGAGACACAGGTGCCCAACCGTTTCTCGATCTTCCATCGCGGGCTGGCGAAAGGGCCGGCCTATGAGGCGTGGCGCGAAGGCATTTGCCGCGGCTTCTGCCGGCTCGACGTCGGACCGACCGACGACGTCAGCATCGATTGCCACAACGAATTCACGCTGCTGCACACGGTCGCGATCGCGACGCCGCGCGGCGGCTCGGCCCGCTTCGCCCGTACCCGACCCCTTCTGAACGACGGCTGCGACGACCTGGTGCTGATCTTTGCGACCCGCGGCACGGTGCAGGTCACGCAAGGCAGCAAGGCGATCGAGATTACGTGCGGCCAGATGTGTCTCACCGAGATGAACATCGTCGGCACTGCCGACCTCACCCAGTCCGGCAGCTTTACGACCACGCGGTTTCCGCGACGCCTCCTGCTTCAGGTCGCACCATCAGCGGAGACGCAACTGGCGCGCGCGCTCGGCCGCGACATTGCCTTGAGTGCGATGATCGAGCGCTATTCGGCGCTCTGCACCGATCTCGCCAGCGACCTGGACCTGCCGGGCCAGCAGGCGGCGGCGCATCACCTCGCCGATCTGGTCGGTCTCGTGCTCGGCAGCAGTGCCGAGACGAAGGAATTGGTTGCACGGGATGGCATCGCGACGGCGCGGCTGGAGCTGATGAAGGCCGATGTCCTGAAGAATCTCGACAACGGCAAGCTGACGATCGAGGCCATCGCAAAAGCAAACGCGCTGAGTACGCGGCAGGCGCAGCGCCTGTTCGCGTCCGAAGGCACCACGTTCTCGGAATTCGTGCTGGAGCAGCGCCTGCTGTTGGCGCGCCGGCTGCTGCTGCACGAGCAGGGCAGCGGCCGCAAGGTCAGCGACATCGCCTATACGGTCGGCTTCAACGACCTGTCCTATTTTCACCGCTCGTTCCGCCGGAAGTTCGGTATCGCGCCGGCGGAGATGCAGATGGAACTTGGGCGCCGGCATTGAACGCGTCCCGCTGGTGACGTAGAGCAGGGGTCTGGCTCCATCTTAAGCACGTGTGTCTCCATGCCTCTCTGGACCTGCGAACAATGCGGCGCGCAATTTCCTGAAACTGCGGCGCCGCCGCCGGCTTGCCCGATCTGCGAGGACGAGCGACAATATGTGAACTGGAAGGGGCAGGCTTGGCTGACGCGCGAGGAGCTCGCGCAACGTCACCAACTGGTCTGGCGCGACGATCTCGGCCTGGTCGGGATCGCGCTCGAGCCGCCATTCGCGATCGGGCAACGCGCGCTGCTGGTGCCGGATCGTGGGGGTTGCGTGATGTGGGACTGCGTGCCGCTCGCAACGGTGGAGGCGATCGCGCATGTCAGATCGCTCGGCGGGCTGAAGGCGATCGCGATCTCGCATCCGCATTACTATGGCGCGGTCGCCGACTGGAGCGCGGCGTTCGACGACGCGCCGGTCTATCTGCACGGCGACGACGCGCAATGGGTGACGCGGCCCACTCCATCGATCGTGCCGTGGCAGGGTGACAGCCACCGCATTTCCGACGACATCCTGCTGGTGCGCGGCGGCGGACATTTCGCCGGCGCCACCATGCTGCATTGGCGCAAGGGCGCCGACGGGCGCGGTGCGCTCTTGACCGGGGACATCGCGATGGTGGCGATGGATCGCCGATCGGTCAGCTTCATGTACTCCTATCCGAACTATATTCCGCTCAACGCTGCAGCGGTCCGCCGCGTCGCGCGCGCGGTCGCGCCGCTGGCGTATGATCGGATCTACGGCGCGTGGTGGGGCAAGAACATCGCCACCGATGCCAAGGCGGCGTTCGACCGTTCAGTCGAGCGCTATATCGCAGCGATTTCGGACTGATGGTTCCCCCCGCTCGCCTTGCCACGCGGCGCGTTCGCGCTATATCAGGGCTTTCCCGCCACTTAAGGTTTGTCCGAGTTTCCGCATGACCACAACTGCCGCCGCCGAATCCCAGCCGTTCCAGGCCGAGGTTGCCGAATTGCTGCACCTGATGGTGCATTCGGTCTATTCCGAGACCGATATCTTCCTGCGCGAGCTGATCTCGAACGCGTCGGATGCCTGCGACAAGCTGCGCTACGAGGCGATCGCCAATCCCGGCCTGATCACCGACGGCACGCCGCCGGAAATCAGGATCGTGCCGAACAAGACGGCCAACACGCTTGCCGTGGTCGACACCGGCATCGGCATGGAGCGGCAGGAGCTGATCGACAATCTCGGCACCATCGCGCGCTCCGGCACCAAATCGTTCCTGTCGAAGCTGACCGAAGCCAAGGACGGCGCCAATCTGATCGGCCAGTTCGGCGTCGGCTTCTATGCCGCGTTCATGGTCGCCGAGAAGATCGTCGTCACCAGCCGTCGCGCCGGCAGCGATGAAGTCTGGGTGTGGTCGTCGGAAGGCGGCAGCGGCTTCGAGATCGCCCCCGCCAGCGAGGAAGCCGCACAGCGCGTGGCGCGCGGCACCGAGATCGTGCTGCATCTGAAAAAGGACGCCGCCAAATATCTCGAGATCTACGAGATCGAGCGCATCGTCCGGGAATATTCCGACAACATCCAGTTTCCGATTCTGTTGGTGCCGGAGGAAGGCGAGCCGCGCCAGATCAATTCGGCCAGCGCGCTGTGGCAGCGCTCGAAATCCGAGCTCAAGCCGGAAGACTATGCGCAGGCTTACAAGCAGATTGCGGGCGCGTTCGACGAGCCGGCGATGACGCTGCATTACCGCGCCGAGGGCCGGCAGTCCTACGCCGTGCTGCTGTTCGCGCCGTCGCAGAAGCCGTTCGACCTATTTCAGGTCGAGCGCAAGGGCAAGGTCAAGCTCTACGTCCGCCGCGTCTTCATCGCGGACGACGCCGAGCTGTTGCCGGCTTACTTGCGCTTCATCCGCGGCGCGATCGACAGCGAGGACCTGCCGCTCAACATCTCGCGCGAGATGCTGCAGAACAATCCGCAACTCGCCCAGATCCGCAAGGCCGTCACCAGCCGCGTCGTCAGCGAGTTGGAAACGCTCGGGGAGAAGGAGCCGGAGACCTTTGCAAAGATCTGGGACGCGTTCGGCCCGGTCATCAAGGAGGGCCTGTGGGAAGACTTCGAGCGCCGCGAGAAGCTCTTGGCGCTGGCGCGTTTCACCACGACGTCGGGCGAGAACCGCTCGCTGAAGCAATATGTCGACGACTTCAAGCCGAACCAGACTGAGATCTATTATCTGGCCGGTGACAGCGTCGAGCGGCTGAAGTCGAACCCCAAGCTGGAATCGGCGCGCGCCCGCGGCATCGAGGTGCTGCTCTTGACCGATCCCGTCGATGCGTTCTGGACCTCGGCGCCAATTGATTTCGGCGGCAAGCCGCTGAAGTCGCTGAGCCAGGGTGACGTCGATTTCGGCCTGATCCCGCTCGTCGACGACAAGGCCGAGGACAAGGCGGACAAGCCCGAGGCCGATGCCGCGACCACGATCGCCGTGATCAAGGATGCGCTCGGCGAGCGCGTCTCCGATGTCCGCGCCTCGCAGCGGCTGACGTCGAGTGCGTCCTGCCTCGTTGCCGGCGGCGACGCGCGCGACCGCGCGCTGGAGCGGCTGCTCGCCCAGCAGAACCGCGGCGAGATCACCAAGCCGATCCTCGAGATCAACCTGCGCCACCCGCTGGTCGCCGCACTCGCGACCGACACCGCGCAGGGCAAGGACCTCTCGCTGCTGCTGTTCGAGCAGGCGCAGATCCTCGATGGCGAGATGCCCGACGACCCCGCCGCATTCGCGAGCCGCTTGAACCAGCTCGTGCTGCGCGGACTGGGGAAGTAGGCGAGATTCCCAGATCTGTAGCCCGTCATCCTGAGGCGCGAGCTCTTGCGAGCCTCGAAGGATGCACGGTCGAGCTGTTGCAGCGGGGCCCGTCGTGCTTCGAGACGGCCGCTGCGCGGCCTCCTCAGCATGACGGGACGGGCAGCCGTCGGTTCACCGACGAGCTTGACATGCCGCGGGTAATTGATGTTATGTTATAACATAACATCAAGCGAAAGCCGCATGTCCCGCCGCCGCCTATCCCTCCAGCAACTGTTTGATCTCGATGCAAAAACTCCCCGTCACCATCTTGTCCGGCTTCCTTGGGGCTGGAAAGACCACTTTGCTGAACCACGTCCTGAACAACCGCCACGGCCTGAAGGTTGCGGTGATTGTGAACGACATGAGCGAGGTGAACATCGACGCCGACCTCGTTCGCGATGGCGGTGCGAACCTGTCCCGGACTGACGAAAAACTGGTCGAGATGAGCAATGGCTGCATCTGCTGCACCCTGCGCGACGATCTCCTGAAGGAGGTGCGCGCGCTCGCCGAAAGCGGCCGCTTCGACTATCTGCTGATCGAATCGACCGGGATCTCCGAGCCGCTGCCGGTCGCCGCGACCTTCGAGTTTCGCGATGAAGATGGCGAGAGCCTTTCCGATGTCGCGCGCCTCGACACCATGGTCACGGTGGTCGATGCCGCCAATCTGCTGAAGGATTACGCATCGACCGATTTCCTCAGCCAGCGCGGCGAGGCGCTCGACGGCGACAAGCGCACGCTGGTCGATCTCCTGGTCGAGCAGATCGAGTTCGCCGATGTCGTCGTGCTGAACAAGGTCGATGCCGCGACGCCCGCGCAACGCGAAGCTGCCCGCACCATCGTACGCGCGCTCAATCCCGATGCCGACCTCGTCGAGGCGAGCTTTGCACAAGTCCCGTTCGACCGCGTGCTCGACACCGGCCGCTTCGCCTATGAACGGGCGCAGCAGCATCCGCTGTGGCACAAGGAGCTCTACGGTTTTGCCGAACATGTGCCGGAGACCGAGGAGTACGGCATCAAGAGCTTCGTCTATCGCGCACGGCGTCCGTTCGACCCGGTGCGCTTCCATGCCTTCCTGCGCGAGAGCTGGGCCGGCGTGATCCGCGCCAAGGGCCATTTCTGGATCGCGACGCGGCCGGATTGGTGCGGTGAGCTGAGCCAGGCCGGCGCGATCGTCCGCACCGAAGGCCTCGGCTCCTGGTGGGCGGCAATCCCGCGCGAGCGCTGGCCGGATCATCCCGACTGGCGGCTGATGATGCAGCGGAGCTGGAACGATCTCTATGGCGACCGCCGGCAGGAGCTGGTCTTCATCGGCTCCGGGATGAACGAGGACGACATTCGCCGTCGTCTCGATGCCTGCCTGATCGCGGGCAGGCCGGGCATGGACCCGCAAGCCTGGACCGAGTTGCACGATCCGTTTCCGCCGTGGAGGAGGGCAGGCGAGGCGGCGTGAGGTGATCGAAGTGCGCCCTCTATGCCCCGTCATCCTGAGGTGCGAGCGAAGCGAGCCTCGAAGGATGAATCGGCCACGGATGTCCCTGCGACGCACCATCCGATCCTGGCGAAAGTCGGGCCGTCGACCCTTCGAGACGCGCGCCAAGGCGCGCTCCTCAGGGTGACGGTGAACAGACGCCACAGGCTCCGGGGAAAACCCGGTCCAAATCCGCACCGTATCTGCTAGAGAGTTTCACAGCAGGGCGGAAACGGCGGCGTTGCGATGGCTGGCGGCAGCGAGATCTTCTACGGCAGCATTCCGGTGTTTCGCGGCTTCGCGCGGCTGATGGATCCCGCGCTGTATGCGCCGTTGCCCGATGACTGGACCGTCGGCGTCGCCGATATCGTGGAATCGACCAAGGCGATTGCGGCGCAGCGCTACAAGGCGGTCAACATGGCCGGCGCCGCGGTGGTCGCCTCGGTCACCAATGCGCTGGATGGCCGCGAATTCCCCTTCGTGTTCGGCGGCGATGGCGCGAGCTTCGCCGTCTCCCCAGCCGATCTCGACAAAGCGCGCGAGGCGCTGGCTGCGACCGCGCGCTGGGTGCGCGACGATCTCGATCTCGTGCTGCGCGTAGCCTTGATGCCGGTGTCGGCGATCCGCGCGGCGGGCGCCGACGTTCGCGTCGCGCGCTTCGGGCCGTCGGCCAATCTCTCTTACGCGATGTTCTCCGGTGGTGGTCTCGCTTACGCCGATGCCGCGATGAAGCGCGGCGAATTCGCGGTCGATCCGGCGCCGCCGGGCACCCAGCCCGATCTGTCCGGCCTGTCCTGCCGCTTCGAGGTGATGCCGTCCGCGCGCGGCGTCATCCTCTCGGTGCTGGTGCTGCCGGCAAAGGACGCCGATCCCGCTTCCTTCCGCAAGGTGATCGAGGACATTGTCGTCCGCATCGAGAAAAGCCCCGATGCCGGACGGCCGGTGCCTGCAGACGGCCCGCCGCTGCGCTGGCCGCCGCAGGGGATGGAGTACGAGGCGCGGGCGCGACGCGGCCGCTCGCTCGCGCTGCGCCGTGCCACGGTGCTCGCGTTCACGTTATGGGCCTACACGTTGATGCGGTTCAATATCCCGGTCGGCAAGTTCGTGCCGAAAAATTATGTGCGGCAGCTGGTCGAGAACTCCGACTTCCGCAAGTTCGACGACGGCCTGCGCATGATCCTGGACTGCACGCCGAAGCTCGCCGCCGAGCTCGAGCAGCGCCTGGTTGCGGCAGCCGCGCAAGGCGTCGTGCGCTACGGCCTGCATGAACAGGACGCTGCGATGATGACCTGCTTCACCCCGTCGGTGATGCGCGCCGACCACGTCCATTTCATCGACGGCGCCCGCGGCGGTTACGCCTCGGCCGCCACCGTGCTGAAGACGCGCGCGGCGTAGATTCGGGGCGAGGGAGCACGCAGTCCCCCTGCGGCTTACCTTCCGACGCGCGTCCAGGTTTCGCCGCCGCACAGGGCGCCGACGCAGCCTTCGACGCGCAGCGTGCTCTCGCCGGTCACCGAGATGCTGCTCGCATAGGTGCCGCCGTCGTCGGCATTGTAGATCTGTCCCGACCATTTGCCTGCGGCGACCGGCTGCATGCCGGAGAACAGCGGCAGCCCGATGATCGGCCGGTTAGCCAGCGACGGATTGGAATTCTTGTTGTCGACCTGCGGCTTGCCGGTCATCGGATCGATCGGGTCGCGCAGGCTCACCACCACGCCGCAGATGCCGCCACCGCATTTGCTGATCTTGACGCGGGCGTCGCCCGCCTGGGTCTGCCAGACGCCGAAAGGCTCAGGCGCGCCCTCCGCATGCGCGGCAGGCGCGGCGAGCGCCGTCGCGATGATTGCGATCACGAATCCGAATTTGCAGACCATGGCTGTTCCCCAAAAGGTCGGCCTGCATAACAAGTCGAAAGATTTCTGCAATGTCATATTCGTCCGGCCAGGCGCGTGTGGCCCGGAAAATTTTGTTGTGTATTCCGGCGATGGTCATACTCAGGCAGGGCTTGTGGCGATGCTATCCCCAGCGGGTCAGCCGAATCGATATGATGGTGGCGAGGCCGAATGCGACCATCGCAGCCCCGACCAGTGCAAACAGCGTCCAGGCCGGGGCGCTCACGGTAGCAAGCCACCAGCCGCCGATGCCGACCAGCAGCAGGCGGATGGTGCCGGCCAGCACCGGTCCACCGACCTTGGCCGCGCCTTGCGAAGAGAAATAAAGGCAGACGCCGACGCCGAAGAAGCCGAAGGCCGGACCCGCCAGCGCGAAATAGGACGAGGCGGCCGCGGTGACGCCGGGATCGCTGGTGAACAGCGCAATCCACAGCGTCGGCTTCAGTGCGACCACAAGGCCGACCAGCCCGACGACAAGTCCGGCGACCGTGCCGGCCGTCCACGCGACCTTGCGGGCCCGCGTGACAAGTCCGGCGCCGATCGCCATGCCGACCATCGGCACCGAGGCGACGCCGACCGCGAACGCGATCGGGATCAGCAGGAATTCCAGCCGCGAGCCCATGCCGTACCCGGCCAGCGTCTCGGTGCCGAAGCCTGCCAGGATCTTGGTGAAGATCAGGATGGTCAGCACGCTCTGCAACGGCGACAGGCAGGAGATCGCGCCGACCTTGAGGATGTCCAAAAACATCGCGCGCTGGAAGCTGAAGGCTTTGAAGTCGAGCTTCAACCGGCTGCGGCCGGAGGCGAGATACCAGGCGAGGAAGATCGCACCACACGTGAAGGCCGTGAGCTGGCCCGCGGCGACGCCGCGCATGCCAAGGCTCGGCACGCCGAACAGCCCGAGACCCAACACGCCGCCGACCGCGATCTGGATCATCGAAGTGGTGATCAGCGTCATCGAGGGGATTCGCATGTCGCCGGTGCCACGCACGACGGAGGCAAGCGTGTTGACCAGCCAGATCGAGATCGCGCCGGAGAACAGCACCTGCGAATAGTGCATCGATTGCTCGAGCACGCCGCCGCGGCCGCCGAGCAGCGCATAGAAGTTGCGGCCGAAGCCGAGCATCATCACGGTGAAGAACAATCCGCCGCAGGCCCCGATGATCGCCGCATGCAGCGCGAGATCCGCGGCGCGGTCGCGGTCGCCGGCGCCGATCGCGCGGCTGATCGCCGACGAAACGCCGCCGCCCATCGCGCCTGCCGACATCATCTGCGTCAGCATCGCGAACGGAAACACCAGCGCGATGCCCGCCAGCGGCTCGGTGCCGAGCCGGCCGATGTAAGAGGTCTCGGCCACTGCGACCAGCGTCGAGCCGAACATGGCGATAGTATTGGGGACCGCGAGTCTGAGCAGCGTCGGCAGGATCGGCGCCGTGAGCAGGTGATCGACCGGCACCGCGGGCGTGGCTGGTCGGATATCCTCGATCGCCGCTTCAATGGTCATGCGTCGCGACTCGCGGGTATCGGAGGGCGATTGAACGGCTTGTCCGCGAGCTCGCTTCGCCTCTCCCGCTTGCGGGGGAGGCCGACGCGCGCGCAGCGCGTGGCGGTTGGGGGCTCTCTCCAAGGAGTGACTCGTGGAGAGAGCCCCCACCCCGACCCTCCCCCGCAAGCGGGAGAGGGGGTCCACTGTCGATGCGGCTGGATATCGATGCCAAAACGATCGGGCTCGCAGGAATAAATGATGGTCGACATGTTACAGTGTGCGTCACATGCAAGCCACCCGTGCCCGCGCAGGGGTCACCACGGCAGGCCGCATAGGTCGATCTTGCCCTGGCGCGGCGCGCGGACGATGTCGTTGACGAATGGCGCTATCGCCTCGAAGCGGATCTGCCCCGAGGGCTGTTCGCAAACGACTTCGCCGGTGAAGGGATGCCAGCCGCGCGCCTGGTAGAACGCGAAATTGTGCGGCTCGCAGAATAAGATTGCAAATTTCACCGCATCGTTGGCACGAATGGTGTGCACGGCGGCGTCGAGCGCGAGTGACGCATAGCCGCGCCCTCGGCAATCCGCGCGGGTCGAGACCCCGCCGATGCCGCCGACATGCACCTTGTGGCCATTCCAGGTGATGGTCCGGAAATAGATACCGACATGGCAGGCCAGTCCGCTGTCGTCGGGCGCGTCGAGCAGCACGCGCAAAGCCGCATGAGCCCATTTGATATCGGCCCAGCTCTTGTTCTGCATGACATCCGGGCTCCAGACCGCCCGAAGCAGCGGCTCGGCGCGCTGCCATGACGCATCTCCGTTGAGAATGTCGATTTCGATGCTCATCGTCGCCGTCCTGGGTCTGCTTTGGGCTGTGCCGATCCGTCATACACGATCTGAAAATGCGGTGTTTCTCCGCCGTGGAACCTTCTATAAGGGGGACCCGTTAAGTGTAGTCTCCCACCCTCTGTTGGACATTACCCCATGACCTTCACGCTACCCGATCTGCCCTATGCCCACGACGCCCTTGCGCCCTACATGTCCAAGGAAACGCTGGAGTTTCACCACGACAAGCATCACCAGGCCTACGTCACCAACGGCAACAACGCGATCAAGGGGACCGAATTCGAAGGCAAGTCCCTCGAAGAGATCGTGAAGGGTTCGTTCGGCAAGAACGCGGCCGTCTTCAACAATGCCGGTCAGCACTACAACCACATCCACTTCTGGAAGTGGATGAAGCCGAATGGCGGTGGCAGCAAGCTGCCCGGTCGCCTGGAAAAGAAGATCAACGAGGACCTCGGCGGCTTCGAGAAGTTCAAGGCCGATTTCGCCGCCGCCGGCGTTGGCCAGTTCGGCTCCGGCTGGGCCTGGCTTCAGGTCAAGGGCGGCAAGCTCGAGATCGCCAAGACCCCGAACGGCGAGAACCCGCTGGTCCACGGCGCGGTGCCGATCCTCGGCGTCGACGTCTGGGAGCACTCCTACTACATCGACTACCGCAACCGCCGTCCGGACTATCTGAAGGCGTTCGTCGACAGCCTCGTTAATTGGGACTATGTCGACGAACTGTTCGGCAAGGCCGGCTAAGCGCAGGCGATGTCATTCCCGGGTGCGCAATTGCGCACCTGAGGGCGATGCGAAGCATCGTCCCCGGAATCCATCGGGCCGCACGCTTGATGGATGAAGGGATTCCGGGGTCGGTCCTGCGGACCGCCCCGAAATGACGACGAGAGCTTTTTTGGAAGGGCGGCAGCATCGATTGCCGCCCTTTTTGTTTTCTTGCGACATCATCCGCCATGCGGCACAAAGCCCCCATGGGGCAACTGACCAGCTATCTCCTCGTCTTCTTCGGCGGCGGCCTTGGTGCGACGCTGCGCCACCTGATCAACGTCACCTGCGCACGCTGCATCGGCATCGCGTTTCCCTGGGGCACCTTCATCATCAACATCACCGGCTCGACCGTGATGGGCCTGATCGCCGGCTATCTCGCCTTCAAGGGCGAGGCCTCGCAGCCCTGGCGACTGTTCCTGATGACCGGCATCCTCGGCGGCTACACCACCTTCTCCGCGTTCTCGCTCGACACCGCGCTGCTCTATGAGCGTGGCGAGCTCGGGCTCGCGGTGCTGTATGTCGCGGGTTCGGTGGCGTTGTCGATCATGGGGCTGTTCGCCGGATTGGCGATCGTGCGGCATTTGACCTGAGACGCGCCTCGCGCCGTCGTCATTCCCCGATGCGCAATTGCGCACCTGAGGGTACGCGACAGACGCGTGCGAGAAGGCGTGCAGCAAATCGAGTGATGTAAGCACCCCTCTCCCCACCCTCTCCCCTTGCGGGAGAGGGTGGGGAGAGGGGTGGCCCCGGGCGAGATGATCGATGAGTGTATCGCGCCCGCAAATTGTTCGCTTGTCGTCGTGATGAATACGGAGCGCGCACGTCGTGTGGCGCCCCTCTCCCCAACCCTCCCCCGCAAGGGGGGAGGGAGCCCTGCCGCCGGTGGCTCCCTCACGCGCGTGCGACTGAGTTGATCCAGGACGATGCGGAGAAGGCGTGCCGCCTTGCACACATAACCTGCAACCGGCCGCAACCCGTTCATCTCGGGAACCCGCCAACTCCCTGCGCCGGCGGCAATTCCCGCCTCCAAATTTCCCTTTGGTAACTTCGCCTTAACCATGATTAGCGTTTGGTTAGGGTCGGAATGCCGCGTGAAAAGCCCTCGTTTTGACATGTTGGCAGGGGAATCAGGACCCGGCTTTGGACGGGCCCCCCATGCGACAGATGTAAGAGGCTCTCGCGCAGTTTTTGCCGCGCCGGGCGCGCGGCCGTCGAACCGCTGCCGGTTGGCAGCCCGCCGAATTGGGACACTTGCGTTGAGAGGATATTGCCGATGAATCCCGCCGATGTGGCTCAATCAACTCTGCCACTGGCATCGAGCGATGTGTCGCTGATCGCATTGTTTTGGCAGGCCCATTGGGTCGTCAAATGCGTGATGTTGGGACTTCTGTCCTGCTCGGTGTGGGTCTGGGCGATCGCGATCGACAAGATCCTGCTCTACGCCCGCACCAAGCGGGCGATGGACAAGTTCGAGCAGGCATTCTGGTCCGGCCAGTCGATCGAGGAACTCTACCGGGCGCTCTCGGCCAAGCCGACCCAGTCCATGGCGGCCTGCTTCGTGGCGGCGATGCGGGAGTGGAAGCGCTCGTTCGAGAGCCAGTCGCGGTCCTTTGCCGGCCTCCAGGCCCGGATCGAGAAGGTCATGAACGTCTCGATTGCCCGGGAGGTGGAGCGGCTGGAACGGCGGCTCCTGGTGCTGGCCACCGTGGGCTCGGCCGGCCCCTTTGTCGGCCTGTTCGGCACCGTCTGGGGCATCATGTCGAGCTTCCAGTCGATCGCGGCCTCGAAAAACACCTCCCTGGCCGTGGTGGCGCCCGGTATCGCGGAAGCGCTATTTGCCACCGCAATCGGCCTGATTGCCGCAATTCCGGCGACTATTTTCTACAATAAGTTCACTTCGGAGGTGAACCGGCAGGCCGCGCGCCTGGAGGGGTTCGCCGACGAATTCTCCGCCATCCTGTCGCGTCAGATCGACGAGCGGGGCTGAGAGGCGTGATGGTCAGTTTTGCGAGCGCACGATCATGGCGATGAGCATGGCAGGGTCCGGCGGTGGTGGCAGACGCCGCCGCGGACGCAAGCCGGTCATGGCCGAGATCAACGTCACGCCGATGGTCGACGTGATGCTGGTGCTGCTCATCATCTTCATGGTGGCGGCGCCGCTGATGACGTCGAACATCGACATCGACCTGCCGGTCGCGAGCGGCGGCAAGTCGATCTCGTCGAACCAGCCGCCCTTGACGCTGTCGGTCAAGCGCACCGGTGGCGGCTGCAACTCGAATGTCGAGCTCTATCTGGGTGACGCGCCGGTCACGGCGGCCGATTTTCCGGCCAAGATCAAGGCGATCGGAGATGCCCGGTCCGATGCCGAAAAAGTGGTCTATCTGCGTGGCGACAAGGACGTCTGTTACACGGATATGATGAAATTGCTCGGGGAAGTCCGGGCCGCGGGATTCAAGGCGAATATCGTCATCATCCCGGAAGGCGGATAACCACCATGCCAAGGCACGGGGAAGCCTGATTTGAAGGTCAAGGTCGACAAGACTCTGGCGGCATCGATTGTCCTGCACGTCCTCGTGATCGGGTGGGGCCTCGTATCGTTTTCGACCAGGGCGTACGTGATGCCCGAAGAGGAATCCGTTGCCGTCGATGTGATCTCGCCCGACCAGCTCTCGCATGTCATGGCCGGCCAGAAGGACGGCAAGAAGGAAAATCCCAAGCCACTGGTCGACAAGGTCGCCGAAGCCAAGCCGGTCGACGACACCGTCGGCAAGGTCGAGGAAAAGAAGCCGCCTGTGGTGACCGATACCGCGCCGCAGCCGGCGCCGAAGGTGGAGAAGCCGGAAGACAAGAAGCCGGATCCGCCGAAGAAGGTCGAGAATAAGCCGAAGGAAGAGCCGAAGCCGGTCGAGAAGAAGCCCGATCCGGTGAAGCCCGACCCGATCGCGGAAGCGATCAAGAAGGAAGAGAAGAAGCCGCCGCCGAAGCCGGTCCAGCAGGCCGCCAAGCCGCCGCCGGAGCAGAAGCCGAAGGATCGCGTGTTCGACCAGAGCAAGATCGCAGCGCTGCTCGACAAGCGTGACCCGACGCGCGCCGCGGCGACCGGCGATACGCTCAATGCCAATGCGGCGCTCGGGACGGCGAAGGGCAAGGCCGCCGACAATTCCGCGACCTGGGGCGCGATGTTCCGGCAGCAGGTCGAGCGCTGCTGGAAGAAGCCTTACGGTGGAATAGAGGCACAGATGGCAGAGGCCGTGTTCTCCATCCATTTGAAGCGCGACGGCACGCTGGAAGGCATGCCGGTCGTGGTGGGAACGGCGAAGACGCCCTATCTTCGGGTGTATCAGGAGAGTGGCTTGCGCGCGATCATCGAGTGCCAGCCCTATCGATTGCCTCCAGGTTTCTTTGAGGAGTGGCAGTTCTTTGAGCCGGCCTTTACCGAGAGGCAGAGCTGAAAATGCGCGCCACTGTTTACGAGCATGAGTTCGAGCGATGATTGACAAGACCCGATTGCCTGAAACGCTATTCCGTCCGAGCCGCCGGCATATCCTGGCCGGAATGGCGTCCGCTGGCGCGATGCTGGGCGGACTCGCCGGTCCCGCGTTCGCTCAGAAGCGGATCACCATCACCGAGGGCGAGTTCGCTCCGGTGCCGATCGCGATCCCGAACTTTGCCGCCGGCACACCCGGCGACGCCGAAGTTGGCGTCGGCGTCACGCAGGTGATCACCAACAACCTGAAGCGCAGCGGCTTGTTCGCGCCGATCGATCAGGCGGCCTATCTCGAGAAGCAGATCAACATCGACGCTGCGCCGAACTTCAACAACTGGAAGAGCATCAACGCGCAGGCGCTGGTGACCGGCCGGATGACGCGCCAGGGCAACGGCCGCGTGAAGGCGGAATTCCGGCTCTGGGACGTCAACACCGGCCAGCAGCTTGCGGGCCAGCAGTACGACACCTCGGCCGAATACTGGCGGCGCATCGCGCACATCATCTCCGACCAGATCTACGAGCGCATGACCGGCGAGAAGGGCTACTTCGACACCCGCGTCGTGTTCGTCGACGAGAGCGGCTCGGCGGATCGCCGCGTCAAGCGGCTCGCGCTGATGGATCAGGACGGCGCCAATGTGCGCTATCTGACCCGCGGCTCGGATCTGGTGCTGACGCCGCGCTTCTCGCCGTCGACCCAGGAAATCACCTACATGGAGTTCGGGCAGGGCGACCCGCGCGTCTATCTGCTCAACATCGAGACCGGCCAGCGCGAGATCGTCGGCAACTTCCCGGGCATGTCGTTCTCACCGCGCTTCTCGCCCGACGGCCAGCGCGTGATCATGAGCTTGCAGCAGGGCGGCAACTCCAATCTGTTCGTGATGGATCTGCGCTCGAAGTCGATGACGCGGCTGACCGACACGCCGGCGATCGACACCTCGCCGTCCTACGCGCCTGACGGCACGCGGCTCTGCTTCGAATCCGATCGCGGCGGCAAGCCGCAGATCTATGTGATGCCGGCAACCGGCGGCGGCGCCCAGCGCATCTCGTTCGGCGACGGCACCTATTCGACGCCGGTTTGGTCGCCGCGCGGCGACTACATCGCGTTTACCAAGCAGGGCGGCGGGCAGTTCGCGATCGGCATCATGAAGCCCGACGGTTCGGGCGAGCGCATCCTGACCTCGGGATTCCACAATGAGGGGCCGACCTTCGCGCCGAATGGGCGCGTCGTGATGTTCTTCCGCGATCCCGGCGGCAACAGCGGTCCGTCGCTGTTCACCATCGACGTCTCCGGGCGCAATGAGTTGCGGGTCCCGACCCCCGGATTTGCTTCCGATCCGGCCTGGTCGCCGCTGTTGTCGTAAGCTCGCGCAGACCTGCTCCGGGGAACCCCGGTGCTGGTCGGCAGTTCTTACCTAGCGCACTGAATTTCATGGTGAATTTCGGTCGCCAGCGGGCCGTGGCAAGGACTCGCTAACGATGTTCCCTCAGAAAGACTTCACCTGCGATCAGTAAGAGTGCGAGCTGAAAAGGACGCGCGCTCTCACAATGCAGTTTGCAAGTCAGACGGGAGAACCGGACCAGTCGATGTCGCCGACGATCTCCGCGGCGTTGGTCGATTCCCTGTTCATGAACCCCGCGCCCATGATCTTCGGCGCCTTCGGCCCCGCCATTGCGGGCGCCGTGATTGCGTTCGTCACCGGCAATCTCCTGTCCTGGCTGTGCGTGCCGCTGTTCATCGTGGTGGGTCTGGCGCGCGCGCTGCAGATGTACCGCTACCAGCAGCGCAATTCCCGCCTCACCGTCGAAGAGTCCGTGGCCTGGGAGAAGCGCTACCGGATCGGCAGCCTCGCCTACGGCATTGCGCTCGGCCTGTGGGGCGCCGCCGTCCTGCTCACGACCAGCGACGCCGCCGCGCATATGCTCTGCGTCACCACGGTGGTCGCCTACACCTCGGCGGGGGTCGGACGGACCTTCGGCCGGCCGCAGATCTTCCACCTGCATCTGTTGATGTCGATCGGTCCCCTGATCGCCGCGCTGATGTATGTCGGTGGTCCCTATCACATCGCGTTGGCGCTGCTCAGCCTGGTGTTCTTCAGTGCCATCCGCCACCTCACCACGAGCCTGCAGCGCATCTACGTCAATGCCTGGATCGCCAAGGAGCGCGAGGCGGCGCTGGCGGGCCAGTTCGATACCGCGCTGAACAACATGCCGCACGGCCTCTGCATGTTCTCCGCCGACGGCCGCCTTGCGGTGATGAACCACCGCTTCATCGAGATGATGGAGCTGTCGGAGGATTTCGTGCAGCGCGGCGCCAGCGCGACCGATATCTGCAACGCCTGCGTGCTGTCGGGCGCGATCTCGGCCGCGGCCGCGCAGCAGATTCTCTACGAGATCGAGAGCTCGCAGCGCGGCGACATCGTCACCAGCGATCCCGATCCGGCGCAGAACCGTTCGCTCGACTGGACGTTCCAGCCGATGGCTGGCGGCGGCACCGTCGTGCTGGTCGAGGATATCACCGAGCGCAAGGACGCCGAGGCCAGGATCAGCCACCTCGCGCGCTACGACGAGCTGACCGCGCTCCCCAACCGCGTCAATTTCCGCGACGAGATCGGCCGGCTGCTCGCGATGCAGCACGGCGACCATCGCTCCGCATTGCTGTTCGTCGACCTCGACCAGTTCAAGCAGGTCAACGACACGCTCGGCCATCCCTGCGGCGACCAGCTGCTTTGCGCGGTCGCCGAGCGGCTGCGCGAGATGCTGCGGCCGGAGGATTTCGTGGCGCGGTTCGGCGGCGACGAGTTCGTCGTGTTCCAGCAGAACATCAACTCGCATGAGGATGCCGCAGCGCTGGCGCGGCGCATCGTCGACCGCCTCAGCGAGCGCTACAAGATCGACAACCACCTGGTCGAGATCGGCGCCAGCGTCGGCATCGCGATGACCGCGCCGGGCGTCGGCGCCGATACGCTATTGAAGAACGCCGACATGGCGCTCTACCGCGCCAAGGCCGATGGCCGCGGCACCTTCTGCTTCTTCCGCGACGAGATGGCGCAAACCGTCGAGGCCCGCCGCATCCTCGAGCTCGATCTGCGCAAGGCGCTGGCCAACGAGGAATTCGAGCTGTTCTACCAGCCGCTGATCAACCTGAAGTCCGGCAAGGTATCGACCTGCGAGGCGCTGTTGCGCTGGAACCATCCGGCACGCGGCACGGTCTCTCCGGTCGACATCATTCCGGTCGCCGAGGACATGGGCCTGATCGTCGACCTCGGCCGCTGGATCCTGCGCAAGGCCTGCATGGAATGCATGAAGTGGCCCGAGGCGGTCAGCGTCGCCGTCAACTTCTCGCCGCAGCAGTTCCATCAGCGCGACGTGCTGAGCGAGGTCCGCTACGCGCTCGAGGTCTCCGGCCTGCCGGCACACCGGCTGGAGATCGAGATCACCGAATCCTCGCTGCTGCACAACACCGAGCTGACCCACGACGTGCTGTCGCAGCTGCGCTCGCTCGGCGTGCGGATCTCGCTGGATGATTTCGGCACCGGCTACTCGTCGCTCAGCTACCTGCACAATTTCCCGCTGCAGAAGGTCAAGATCGACCGCTCCTTCCTCGAAGGCATCGACAGTGATCGTCCGCTGACCCTGCTGCGCGGCGTGGCTCGGCTGTCCGCGGATCTCGGCATGTCGGTCGTGGTCGAGGGCATCGAGACCAATGAACAGCTCGAACTGATCAGCGCCGACGGTGCGGTGACCGAAGCACAGGGATACCTGTTCAGCCGGCCGGTTCCCGCGGTGCGCATCCGCCAGCTGCTCAATGCCTCGCACGGCCGGCGGACCGACGAGCAGCTGCACGTGGTTCCCTCGCGCTCAATTGCTTGATCCAGCGCAATAAACTCAATCGATAGTTGTGAGAGCATCCGGCTGCACGGTTTGAAGTGCACCGTTGCGGTCGCGGGTTAACTGTATTGCCTCGATTGCTTTGACGAAAATTAAGAAGCTGTTAATCTTTTGCCACGCGCGTTGAAGTTGTTGGGTTGTTAGGGGAGTACTGCATGAGGTCCGCGGCCGAAGCCATCAAGCCCGCGTCAGGAAGGCTTGCGGACCCTCTCGACCAAGTCGACTACCGCCTCGCTCAGACCCCCGAACAGAAAGACGAAATCTACCGGCTTCGCTATCGCGCCTATCTGCGCGAGGGAGCGATCCGGCCCTCCGCCGATGAGCGCGTCGTCGATCAGTTCGACGATGCGCCGAATGCGTGGGTGTTCGGCGTCTATCTGCAGGGCGAGCTCTGCAGTTCGATCCGCATCACCGTGGCGACGCCGGAGTGGCGCTCCTCGCCGACGCTCGATGTGTTCGGCGATGTGCTGCTGCCGAAACTCGATCAGGGTCTGGTGTTCATCGACTCGACGCGCTTCGTCGCCGATCCCGAAAAGGCGCGGAACAATCCGGAACTGCCCTATGTCACCGTGCGCCTCGGCTCGACCGCGGGCGTGCATTTCAATGCCGATTACGGCCTGGCGCCGGTCCGGCCCGAGCACATGGCGTTCTACCGGCGCGTGTTCCTGCACGAGACCTGGTCGGAGCCGCGGCTCTATCCCGGGCTTGTGAAGCCGGTCGGGCTGATGGCCTCGCATCTGCCGACGGTGCGGGAGCGCGTGCTCGCGCGCTATCCGTTCCTGCGTTCCAGCGCCTTCGAGCGGCGGATGCTGTTCGACCGGGAGGGCCAGTTGCAGCCCGACGGTATTGTCCGGCCGTTCGAGCGCGCCTCGATCGTGCCGAATCCCTGAGAAAACCGGCGTCCCGATCGATTTGACGCCGACCACCTGTTGCGCAGGTCAAATTGTCCTGCAAAAGCGCCCGGTTCCCGCGAAGCTTGCCTTCCCTTCACCGTCGCGCCACATTTGCCACCCATTAACCATCGGGGGCGCTTTTCGCCATTGCTTGGCATTTGATGAGGTTCAGCAAGGTCTCGTCAAGGTTGACGGAACGTTCGCTTAACCATCGCCCTGTAGACCCAATGGACAGTACGAAGAGCGTGAGCGTGGAGGCTCCGGGAATGAAATATCTCCAGGGTATGAAGCTGGTTGCGGTTCTGGCGGTGGCGCTGTCGATGGGTGCCTGCGCCAACAAGAACCCGTTGGACGCCAATGGCGCGATCGGGGGCGCCGCGACCCCGGGCAGCCAGCAGGATTTCGTGGTCAATGTCGGCGACCGCGTGTTCTTTGAGAGCGATCAGACCGATCTCAGCCCGCAGGCGACAGCGACCCTCGACAAGCAGGCGCAGTGGCTGCAGACCTATGGCCGTTATTCCTTCACCATCGAAGGTCATGCCGACGAGCGCGGCACGCGCGAATACAACATCGCGCTCGGTGCTCGCCGTGCCCAGTCGGTTCGCGCCTATCTGGCCTCGCGCGGCATCGATCCGAGCCGCATGCGCACCATCTCCTACGGCAAGGAGCGCCCAGTCGCGGTTTGTAACGACATCTCCTGCTGGTCGCAGAACCGTCGCGCCGTCACCGTGCTGAACGCCAGCTCCTGACGCTACTCCCGAGGGATTTTTTTGAAGCCGGCGCCTTCGGGCGCCGGTTTTGTTTTTGGGCCGCGTGAAAGCCTGGCCCGCCTTCATCAAGATGAACGAAGCTGCGCGCAATTGGCCGCTTGCTTGTTCCACCGTCCGTACTAAACCGGTATCCGCGACGCTGTCCCGGATTTGAAGTGCCAGTCACAATTCCGGCGTACTCCGTCCCTCAATGTCGCTCGCTTTTCACGTCGATCTCGTCGTCAGGGCAAAATGTCATCCAGGCTTCATTTTCTTTCCTCCGCCGCGGCGATCGCGGCGTTGTTCGCGGTTTCTGTTCCGGCTTTTGCTCAATCCGACGATTCTGACGCCGAAATGCGGATCGAGCGGCTCGAAAACCAACTGCGGCAGCTGACCGGCCAGAACGAGGAGCTGCAGTACCGCAACCGCCAGCTCGAGGAGCGGCTGCGCCAGCTTGGCGGCCAGCCGCCCGGCGCTCCTGGACAGGCTCCGGCAGGTCAACCCAATGTCGCGGCCGTGCCGCCGGCGCAGCAGCCGCAGGGCTACCCGCAAGCTCAGCCGGGCTACCCCCAGCCGCAGCAGGGATATGGCCAGCCACAGCAAGGATACGGCCGGCAGCCGCAGGGCGGCTATGACCAGCAACAGATCGCTGCGCCCGCGCCGATCGTGCAGGAGCCGGCGCCGTCTGCGGCTCCCGGCCGCCGCGGTCGCGGCGATGCTTTCGATCCGAACCAGAATCCGAACGCTCCGGGCGCTCCGCGCGTACTCGGTGGTGGCGGGCAGATGCCGATGCAGGGCGATGCGGCGGTCGGTGCACCCGGCGGGCGCGGGGCGGGCGAGCCGCTCAATCTCGGCAACACCAGCCCGCAGCGTGGTGCCCCCGGCGCAACCGCGGCCCTGACAACGTTGCCGCCGTCGGCGACGTCGAAGGACGAGTTCGACCTCGGCATCGGCTACATGCAGCGCAAGGACTACGCGCTCGCCGAAGAGACGATGAAGAACTTTGCCCAGAAATATCCGAGCGATCCTCTGGTGGCGGACTCGCAATACTGGCTCGGCGAAAGCTATTTCCAGCGCCAGCAATATCGCGACGCCGCGGAAACCTTCCTCGGCGTGACCACCAAGTTCGACAAGTCCGCGAAGGCGCCCGACGCCCTGCTGCGACTTGGCCAGTCGCTGGCGGCGCTGAAGGAAAAGGAAGCCGCCTGCGCCGCGTTCGGCGAGATCGCGCGGAAATATCCGCGCGCGTCCGGCGGGGTCAAGGCTACGGTTGACCGCGAGCAGAAGCGCGTGAAGTGCTAAACCAGCGCGCGGAGGCCGCTTCCGGCCTTTCCGCAACAAGCTGGTTTTGCGATGCCTGACGACCGATCCGCCATCCCGGCACGGGACGCCAAGCGCCTGTTCGCAGGCCTCGCGCGTGCACCGGCGATTGTGCTCGCGGTGTCCGGCGGTCCCGATTCAGTCGCGCTGATGTGGCTGGCCGCGCGCTGGCGCCGCGCGCTTGCGTCAGGACCGCAACTGGTCGCCATCACCGTCGATCACGGCCTGCGTCCTGAAGCGGCGCGCGAGGCGCGCGACGTCAAGCAGCTGGCGCGAAGCCTCGACCTGCCGCATCACACGCTGCGCTGGCGCGGGCCCAAGCCGGGGACCGGCGTGCCCGCGGCCGCGCGTGAGGCGCGCTATCGCCTGCTCGCGCAAGCCGCGCGCAGGCACGGCGCCACGCACATCCTGACCGCCCACACCCGTGACGATCAAGCCGAGACGCTGTTGATGCGGATGCTGCGTGGCAGCGGCGTCGCGGGCCTCTCGGCGATGGCGCGCGAGATTGAGCGCGACGGCGTTTTGCTGACGCGGCCGCTGCTCGATATCTCCAAGGCGCAGCTGATCGCGACGCTGAAGAAGGCACGCATCGGCTTTGCCGACGATCCGACCAATCACGATCCGGCCTTCACGCGGCCGCGGCTGCGCGCGTTGATGCCGATGCTGGCGGAGGAGGGCGGCGATGCGCGGAACCTGGCACGGCTTGCCGCGCGGATCGCACGAGCCAATGTCGCGCTGGAGGTGCTGGTCGATGGCGCTGAGCGCTATCTCGCGTTGAAAGATGAGGATAACCCGCGCACCGGCTTCGACGCTGCGCTGTTTGCAGTGATGCCCGAGGAAATCCGCCTGCGTCTGCTCAAGCGCGCCATCGATCGTACCGGACATGAAGGGCCGGCCGAACTCGGCAAGGTCGAAACCCTGCTCGCGGCGGTGGATGCGGCCTTGGATGGGACCTTCGGACAACGCGAATCCAAGCTGAAACAGACCCTTGCCGGAGCGGTCATTAGCGTCGCCTCCGGCCGCATCAGGATCGAGCCGGCGCCGCCGCGCCGGGCGCGTTCCCGCTGAGCCGGGTTCGATTGCTTCAATCGCTGTCATAAACCGGCAAGGAGGCTTAACCACCCCGGAAAAACACCGGATTCGACGCCATTTTTTGACCGGGAATCGGGCTAGGATGCGGTAAATAGTCGTGCGTGGTTCCCTTGGCATCGACCCCAGCGGCACCTAGATTGTAGGCATCGACGGGATGGATTCCCTGGGGATTCCCACAGAGCCTGCCCAAGGATAGAGAGAGGCCGCGATCCGCGCGACCACGAAGGAAGACCATGAACGCCAATCTGCGGAATTTCGCCCTCTGGGTCATCATTGTCCTGCTGTTGCTGGCGTTGTTCACGCTTTTCCAGAATCCCGGTCAGCGTTCGTCGTCTTCCGACATCTCGTTCTCGCAGCTTCTCACTGAAGTCGATCAGGGCCATGTCCGCGACGTCGTGATCCAGGGCCCGGAGATTCACGGCACCTTCAACAACGGCACGAGCTTCCAGACCTACGCGCCGAGCGACCCGTCGCTCGTGAAGCGCCTCTATGACGCCAAGGTGCAGATCACCGCGAAGGCGCCCGGCGACAACGTGCCGTGGTTCGTCTCGCTGCTCGTCTCCTGGTTGCCGTTCATCGCGCTGATCGGCGTCTGGATATTCCTGTCGCGGCAGATGCAGGGCGGCGCCGGCAAGGCGATGGGCTTCGGTAAGTCGCGCGCCAAGATGCTGACCGAGGCGCATGGCCGCGTCACCTTCGAGGACGTCGCGGGTGTCGACGAGGCCAAGCAGGATCTGCAGGAGATCGTCGAATTCCTCCGCGACCCCGGCAAATTCCAGCGGCTCGGCGGCCGCATTCCGCGCGGCGTGCTGCTGGTTGGCCCTCCCGGCACCGGCAAGACGCTGATCGCGCGCGCGGTCGCGGGCGAAGCCAACGTGCCGTTCTTCACCATCTCCGGTTCCGACTTCGTCGAAATGTTCGTCGGCGTCGGCGCGAGCCGTGTCCGCGATATGTTCGAGCAGGCCAAGAAGAACGCGCCGTGCATCATCTTCATCGACGAAATCGACGCGGTCGGTCGTCATCGCGGCGCCGGCCTCGGCGGCGGCAATGACGAGCGCGAGCAGACGCTGAATCAGTTGCTGGTCGAGATGGACGGCTTCGAGGCGAATGAAGGCGTGATCCTGATCGCTGCGACCAACCGTCCCGACGTGCTCGATCCCGCGCTGCTGCGCCCGGGCCGCTTCGACCGCCAGGTCGTGGTGCCGAACCCGGACGTCGTCGGTCGCGAGCAGATCCTCAAGGTTCACGTCCGCAAGGTGCCGCTGGCGCCGGATATCAACCTCAAGACCATCGCGCGCGGCACGCCGGGCTTCTCGGGCGCCGACCTGATGAACCTCGTCAACGAGGCTGCTCTGACCGCCGCCCGCCGCAACAAGCGGATGGTGACGCAGGCCGAGTTCGAAGAGGCCAAGGACAAGGTGATGATGGGCGCCGAGCGCAAGTCGCTCGTCATGACCGAGGAAGAGAAGTTGCTGACGGCCTATCACGAGGGCGGTCACGCCATCGTCGGCCTCAACGTCGTCGCGACCGATCCGATCCACAAGGCGACCATCATTCCGCGCGGCCGTGCGCTGGGCATGGTGATGCAGCTGCCGGAGCGCGACAAGCTCTCGATGTCGCTGGAGCAGATGACCTCGCGCCTCGCCATCATGATGGGTGGCCGTGTCGCGGAAGAGCTGATCTTCGGCCGCGAGAAGGTGACCTCGGGCGCCGCCTCCGACATCGAGCAGGCGACCCGCCTCGCTCGCATGATGGTGACGCGCTGGGGCCTGTCGGAAGAGCTCGGCACCGTCTCCTACGGCGAGAACCAGGACGAGGTGTTCCTCGGCATGTCGGTCTCGCGCACACAGAACGCGTCGGAGGCGACCGTCCAGAAGATCGATTCCGAGATCAGGCGTCTGGTCGAGGAGGGCTACCAGGAGGCGACCAAGATTCTCACCGAGAAGCGCGACGATCTCGAAGCACTGGCCAAGGGCCTGCTCGAGTTCGAGACGCTGACCGGCGACGAGATCATCGACCTGCTGAAGGGCAAGAAGCCGAACCGCGAGTCGGTGCTGGAGCCGTCGACGCCGCGCGCGTCCGCCGTGCCGCCGGCCGGCAAGCCGCGCCCGCGTCCTGATCCGGACACCGGCATGGAGCCGCAGCCGCAGGCGTAAGCCGCGCCTGCCATGGCCGGCAGCCCCGGCAAACCGATTGTGCAAAAGCTCGGCCTCAAGCCGGGCTTTTGTATTTTTGTCGACGGGTTGTCCGTCCCCTATGGCGATGTGGTCGGCGCATTGCCCGCCGATGTGCGGATCGCGAAGACGGCGCGGGCGCCGCTCGATGCCGTGCATCTGTTCGCCGCCGAGGCGAGGGGGCTCGCCGCCAGGCTGCGGCACTACCGGGAGGCGATCGCGCCGGACGGCATGATCTGGGTGTCGTGGCCGAAGAAGAGCACGGGCGTCGCGACCGATCTCGACGACAGGGCCGTGCGCGAGGCCGGGCTCGCGGCCGGCCTGGTCGACATCAAGGTCTGCGCCGTCGATGCGGTGTGGTCGGGGCTGAAATTCGTGATCCCCGTCAAGGAGCGCGGCAGGCGCTGAGATCGCTGCGCCGAATAGGCTTGGCCGCGGTTGGAGCGCCGTGGCACCCTCGCGCCAAGTCGCTGGACGGCACGGTCGCGCCTTACTCAGAGCGCGGCAGGAAAACGGGGAGGGGTGGCCGATGCGCGAGGCATTCAAACCCGTCATCCTGAGGAGCCGCGAAGCGGCGTCTCGAAGGATCGACGGCCCGGCTGGTGGCCGATTCATCCTTCGAGGCTCGCTCCGCTCGCACCTCCAGCGACAAAGGCGAAGCCCTTGCGCGGGGATGACGGTGAAGGCAATGCAGTTGAGGCTAGTTCGAGCTCGCCGCCGGCGTCGCTGCGCCGGTCCTCTCATCCGATCGCACGTGGATGACGGCGATGTCGTCCTTGTACAGCCGTTTCCAGCCCTTGAGGTGGTCCAGCGCGTTTCCGGCCGGAGAGTCCGAACTCAGCAGCGTGGCGTCGATCCGGTATTTGTCGAGCAGGTCGAGCAGCTGTCCGACGTCGCGGGCGTCGAGCGCGGCGTAATAGTCGAGCACGAATTGCTCGCCGTACAGTTCGGCGCGGCCGTCGATGAACACCTTCACGTCGCGGCTCACCATGTAGCCGCCGAACGGCGCGGTGCTGAACACGCGCTGCGCCTTGTGCTGCTGGAGGACGTCGACCGCGGCAACGGGCGAGACCGCCGGGAGGAACTTGAACTCGTGCTGTGCGACGAACATCGTCGTCGTCACCCACGCTCCGATCACCATCGCGATGACAGCCAGGATCGTGACGACAGGGACCGAGCGGGCCTCCTCGAAGCGGGAGGCGGCTGCGCCTGCATTTCCCCATTGTTCTGATATCGGCTTGGCGAGCACCAGCGGCGCGATGAACGCGAACACCTCGATGTTGCGGACGTGACTCAGCGCCATCCAGATCAGGCCGAGCAGCAGCAGAATCCGCGGCACCGACAGGGTCAGTCTGCGATAGGTGATGAGCCCGATCAGGCCGAGCAGCGTGGCTTCGAAGAAACTGGGCTTGCTGAAATCCGCGGGCTTCCATTCCCCGATCAGTGTCAGCAGCTTGCCGAGGCTGAGGATTTTGGTCGCGCCCATGAGGCTATTCCAGCCGTAAGGCGTCACGCAGCTCGCAGCGAGGGCGGCGAGGCCGAACAGTCCCCATCGTGCGACGAGCTGACGGCGGCGGCTGGGCTCCGCGCTCCAGATCGCCTCCAGTCCGATCGGTCCGATCAGCGCCAGGCCGAGAACGAAGCCGCCATGCAGATTGGCCCATAGTGTCATCAGCGGCAGCAGCCACCATGACGGCGAGGTGCGGCGATCCGCAGCCGACATCAGGCCGCCGATGAACGCCAGCAACACCGGCAGCGCCAGCATGTGCGGCCGCGCGAGGAAGTGGATCGTCGACAACAGCAGCGCCAGCGCCGCGATCAGCAGCGCACGCGCCGGATCGAAATGCGGGCTCAACAGATGCAGGAAGACCGCGACCGTCGCGCCGATCGCGATCGACGTCAGGATGACCGGCCCGGCCCAATCGCCGCCGTACACGAGGGCGTACACCACCTGCGACAGCCACGAGCTCGAAATCCAGGGCTCGCCGAAACGGGTGAACGAGAACACGTCTGACGTCGGCATCGCGCCGTGGTCGAGGATCCACTGGCCGACCCTGATCTGCCACATCGTGTCGGTATCGCGCAGCTGGATCTCGCCGGCCGAGAGATAGAACAGATAGGCGCCGACGGCGGCGCAGAGCGGCAGCAGTCCTCGTGCCGCATTGCGGCTGCTCACGCTGCTGGTGACGGACAGTGACATGCGCTTTCTTGGTTCGGCCGGGGACATCCAGAGGCAACGCCACGCGTGACGCTAGCGGCGCACTCGACCACGGCTTCCGATAAATTCGGGTAAATGCGGCCCCGGGATCGCGCGGCCTGCGCGAGATCGGATGTCTCGATTGCGAGCAATCATCTTAGCTTGCGATTTACCATCGCAGTCCTGATCCGATCCTGCGGATTGCCGGAAGCTAGCGATATCTCGGCGATTCCGGTCGGTCAGGGCCTCCCTTGGGCCGGAGTGCCGCCGGCTCAATCCGAGGTGGCACGCGGCTGTCGCAAAATCCTTACAATTCCACCTTGTCATTCAGTCTGAATAGTTGTTCACTTCTTCAGACGGTTGCGGGATCAATCGTTCAAAACATTGAAGACGCGTGTGTTCTGCCGGTGGGCGCCGGCCGGGGCGCACGGTGGGGGGACGGAACGCCATGGTCTATCGGCGAACTCATCAGGTCGTGAAGCGGCTGGCTGCCCGGCGCAGCGCCATCCTGTCGGCTGCGCGCGACGCGGCGGCGGCGGGCGGCATGGCGGCCGTGCAGATCGCACCCGTCGCGGTGCGGGCCAATGTCGCAGCGGGGACGGTCTATCGCTATTTCCCGTCGAAGGCGGAGCTGATCTCGGAATTGATCACGGAGGTCTCGCGCGACGAGCTGTCCGCGATCCGCCGCGCCGCCGATGCCGCGCCCGGGCCATCGTCGGCACTGGCTGCCGCGGTGACGACGATTGCGGTCCACGTGCTGTCGCAGCGCAAGCTCGCCTGGGGCATCCTGGCCGAGCCCGTCGATGTCGACGTCACCGCCTCGCGCCTCGCCAGCCGCCGCGATATTTCCGGCGAGCTCGCCATGCGCATCGACGCCGCCGTGCGTGCCGGGCATCTGCCGGCGCAGGATACGGCGCTGGCCGCCACCGCCTTGCTCGGCGCGCTGCACGAGGCGCTGGTCGGTCCGCTGGCACCAAGCAATCTCGAGGATCCGATCAAGCTGCGCGATGCGGTGCAGACCGTGACGCTGCTTGCATTGCGCGCGGTCGGTGTGATGGACGCGCGCGCGCGCGGTCTCGTGGTGCAGGCGACGACCCCGGCGAAGGCGCTGGTCGGGGCTTAACATTCAGGCGCGCGGCGAACACTTCTGTCGCATAGGCGTTGTAGCTTTGCGGGCTGGGTTCAACCAACCTCTGGGAGCAACAGATGACGACGACCCATGGTTCGGCCAAATGGCAGGGCGGCATCAAGGACGGCAAGGGCGCGATCTCGACCAAGAGCGGCGCGCTCTCGGATTATCCCTACGGCTTCGCCAGCCGCTTCGAGGGCAAGCCCGGATCGAACCCCGAAGAGCTGATCGGCGCGGCGCACGCCGCCTGCTTCACGATGGCGCTGTCGCTGATCCTCGGCGAAGCCAAGCTCACTGCGGAGCACATGGAGACCAAGGCCGACGTGACCCTGGAGAAGGTCGCCGACGGCTTTGCCATCACCGCGATACACCTGACGCTATCGGCGAAGATCCCGGGCGCCGATAACGCGGCATTCCAGGAGCTGGCGGGCAAGGCCAAAGCCGGATGTCCGGTGTCGAAGCTGCTCAACACCAGGATCACGCTCGACGCATCGTTGCAGGGCTGATCGTCGCGCCCACTGCCGGGCGCGCTGATGCGTGGCCCGGCACGGAGGAAATGATCGTCAGATCTGCGCGTCGCCGTTCGGCCCGACCGAGGCGATGCGCAGCATGTTGGTGGTACCGGGCGCGCGCAGCGGCACGCCGGCGACGATGATGACGCGCTGGCCGGCCTTGGCAAAGCCGTCGCGGAATGCAATCGAGCCGGCGCGGTCGACCATGTCGTCGAGATCGTGCGCGTCCTCGGCCACCACGCAATGCACACCCCACACCACTGACAGCTTGCGGCCGGTGGCAAGATTCGGCGTGATCGCGACCACCGGCACCTTGGGCCGCTCGCGCGCCACGCGGATGCCGGTCGAGCCCGACGACGTCCAGCAAATGATCGCCGACAGATCGAGCGTCTCGGCGATCTGCCGCGCGGCGTCGGCGATGGCATCGCCGACCGTCGGCTCCGGATCGACGCGCTGCGCGTTGATCACGTTGCGATAGGTCGGGTCGCGCTCCACTTCCTCGCCGATGCGGTTCATGGTCGAGACCGCCTCGACCGGGAATTTGCCGGCAGCGGATTCCGCCGACAGCATGATGGCGTCGGCGCCTTCGTAGACCGCGGTGGCGACGTCGGAGACCTCGGCGCGGGTCGGCACCGGCGCCTGGATCATCGATTCCAGCATCTGGGTCGCGACCACCACAGGCCTGCCGGCGCGCCGCGCCATCCGGATCATCTGCTTCTGCAGGCTCGGCACCCGCTCCAGCGGCAGCTCGACGCCGAGATCGCCGCGCGCCACCATCAGCGCGTCCGCCGCATCGATGATGTCGGCGAGGCGATCGATGGCCTGCGGTTTCTCGATCTTGGCCATCACGGCGGCGCGGCCGCGGATCATCTTCTTGGCTTCGAGCACGTCCTCGGCACGCTGCACAAAGGACAGCGCGACCCAGTCGATCCCCTCCGGCAGCGCGGCCTCGAGGTCGGCGCGGTCCTTCGGGGTCATCGCCGAGACCGGCAGATCGGTGTCGGGCAGGCTGACGCCCTTGCGGTCCGACATCTTGCCGCCGATCACCACGCGCGTCACCGCACGCTCGGGCGAGGTCTCCTCGGCAATGAGGCGGACCTTGCCGTCGTCGAGCAACAGGGCGTGGCCCGGGCGGAGCGCGGCGAGGATCTCCGGATGCGGAAGCTGGACACGGCTGTTGTCGCCCAGTGCCTTGTCGGAATCCAGAATGAAGCTCTGGCCGTTCTTGAGCTGGGTCGAGCCTTCCGCGAAGGAGCCGAGCCGCAGCTTCGGCCCCTGCAGGTCGACCAGGATGCCGATCGGCCGGCCGTAGCTCGATTCGACATTGCGGATGGTCTTGACCAGTTCCCGCATCTTGTCATGCGGGGTGTGGCTCATGTTGATGCGGAAGACGTCGGCGCCCGCCTCGAACAGCTTGCGGATCATCGCGCTGTCCGAGGAGGCCGGGCCGAGCGTTGCGAGGATCTTGATTCGGCGCAGTCGTCTCATGGCTTGTTTCCGGGCGTTGCGGCTGGCGGCAGACCCGGCGCGCCCGGCGGTGCTGCGCCCGGCGGCGGGTTCGGCAGGCCTGGCATCGCCCCGGGGCTTCCCGGGCCGACGCCGCCCGGCATTCCCGGTACTTTCTGCGGCTGTTGTTCGTTGGCTTCGGTCAGTTGGACGGTCCATGCACGCTGCTCGCCGGTGTCGACCTCGAAGAAGCCGGTGCGGTCAAAACCGCGCGCTAGGCAATTCTCGGTACCCTTGATGGTGAATTCCTTGTCGCGCGAGCACATGAAGGCCTGGCCGGACCATTCACCGCCGCGATCATAGTCGAGAGCGTAGATGTAGTAATAGCGTGCGACAAGGTTGCCGCGCAGCAGGGTCTCGCAGGTCCGCGACGACACGTTCCACCAGCCTTCCGTGGTCCAGCCCTCGGCGTCCTTGTAGCCCAGCGCGATCCCGACGCGGCTCGATGTGTTGTTGCAGAGCCGGAAATCGGCGGCCGCCGGGCTCGTCCACAGGCACGCCGCAACGAGCGCCAGCCCCGGAAGGAGGCCGGCGAGGGTCAGGCGGATATTGCGGGGAGTTGAGGCGAGAGAATCTATTGGGCTCATGCGGCGAAGCTATATCAAATCATTGACGATTTCGCGTGTCCGGCAGGCACAGTCAACGGGCGGGCGCCCGTCTCCCACAGGGTGGGATCGCGGCACGTCTGGCCGAACCGGTCCATTTTGCGCGCCGATATGGCAAAATCTGTGACAATTCCCATCTGATATCAATATGGTGAGCGCCACAGCCGGGATCACGAAAATGAGCATTGACGACAAAACCAGAACGGAACTTGAGGCCGCGGTCTTCCGGCGCCTCGTCAATCATCTGCGCAACCGGACCGATGTGCAGAACATCGACCTGATGAACCTGGCCGGCTTCTGCCGCAATTGCCTGTCCAACTGGATGAAGGAAGAGGCCGACGCCAAGGGCCTTGCGGTGAGCAAGGACGAGAGCCGTGAGGCGGTCTACGGCATGCCCTATGAGGAATGGAAGGCGAAGCATCAGGGCAGCGCGACGCCGGAGCAGCTTGCGGCGATGAAGAAGGCCCAAAGCGGGCATTAAATCTCACTCTATGTGACATCCGTTCCGTGGCTCTCAGCATCTCCTGTGGGCGCGCTGTGGATGAGCGCGATGTTTCCTTGACGGAACGCGCTCCAAAATCGAGGGTCGCCCGCGACAAGCGGTGCGCGTGGCGCGTATTCGCGCGACATTTCATTGCCATTTCAGGAGTACGCGATGGCCACCACGTCTGCCGCCGTTCAGGATGAGCCCGCAACGCGATTTGCCAAGGACCAGCTCAGGTCCATCATCGAGCGCATCGAGCGGCTGGAAGAGGAAAAGAAGACGATCTCGGACGATATCCGCGACGTCTATGCCGAGGCCAAGGGCAACGGCTTCGACGTCAAGGCGCTGCGCACCATCGTGCGCCTGCGCAAGCAGGATGCCAACGAGCGCCAGGAGCAGGAGACCATCCTGGAGACCTACATGCAGGCGCTTGGGATGCTCTGACGTCAGCGTTTGGTCGGGCGGCTCGCGCACGACGCTCGGCCTTCGCTCAAAACAGGGATCAGGTCGCGCGCGGAGCGCGCCCTGTCATGGCCTTCGATTCATGCCCCTCGTCACACCGGCTCCATGCCGTAACGACGCTTGGGCGCATCGGCTTCCGCCGGCGTCAGATATCTGATCAGGTCGCGCGCGCTCTCTCCGTTGGAGGCCGTGGTAGCTAGCTGAAGCTTCCCCGGGGCCTGCATCGTGCACCGTTGATCACATGGTGAACGCAAGTCCGCGCACGGTCTGATCCGTAGTGTGTACGAGTGCGCGGAATGCCACGGTACTCGTCGATCCCCAGCGACGCGCAGGCGAACCCGTTCCGGCGGTCGTCTAAACGGTGGGTTCTAGTCGAGGGAAATCGAAAATGCCTTATCTCTCGATGAGGATTGATTAACGCGCTCTCCGCAATTTGCAAGATTTCCGTACGCCAACCTACGGTTTTCCGCGATGTCATGCGCCGGATGGCAACGCTTGCGCGTTGACTGAAACCCTCTTCGGCAATTAGCTTTTGTACAGTCCAGGCACCAATGTAATTAGCCGCATCTCCACGGGTGACAAGCTCGCGCCGAAGGGACCGTTGAGGAGTTGCCATCCGAAACATCCGAGGTCGTGCTGCATGAAGCGCAGTACCCAATGCTTTGGTCGCTCTGCCGAGGCGTCGGCCGACCGGCTGCGCCGCAAGGTGACGATTGATGTACATCAAACCAAAGCAAATCCATCACCGCTAAGCTGATTTATCCGAAAGCCGGGGGGCGCGAAAAGCCAGGGGGCGGGATATGAGGACTCGTTGCTTCAAGCCGCTGATGATTGCCAGTCTGACCGTTGTTTTCGCCGCGGCCGTCCACGCTGAAGACGCCGATGTCGGAAAGGCGGAATTTCAGGCTTCGTGCGCAAGCTGCCACGGTGCGGATGGAAAGGGTAAGGGACCGGTTAGCGAGCAGCTGAAGGTGCCGCCTGCCGATTTGACGGCGTTGGCGAAGCACAACAACGGGGTCTTTCCCATAAACGCCGTTTACGAAACCATAGACGGACGGAAAGCAATTTCCGCGCACGGCACCCACGAGATGCCGATTTGGGGAGAACGGTTCAACCCCGTCAAGAGCCTGCCTCACACTGTTGATCCAACCTACGACGCGCTCGATCTGTCGCGGGACTTGCGGGAAGTCGTCGTGCGAACGCGCATTCTCACCGTTATCGATTACCTGAATCGCATTCAGCAGAAGTAAGCGGCCCACGAAGGCGTCCGGGTCGGCGCTGCCGACGCTGCTCGGCAGCGGCAACGCGATCTGCCGCCATAGATGAGCGGCAGCCGCACGCGCCGCAAGGCAGTTGCCGCATCATTGATCCCTGTCAAGGCCGCTGCGAGCAGACTAGTGGTCGTATGGAAAGTGGAGGATCAACGATGACCAGCATAATGCTTGACGCCCAGCAAATTCAGAATGCCCCGGCTCCTGTTCGCCTCTGGCTTGAGCAGCAGATATCGGTGGTTCTGGGTCCGGTGTCGGTACCCGGAGCGTCGTCGCCTCGCCTGGTTGCCTGCACGGAAGCTCAGGCAGCGAACCTTCTCAATCGAATCAGACAGGCGCCGTCTGCTGTCGAAATGTTCTTCGGGCTCGCCCATCCCGAGATCTCGTTCGGCGACCCGCCAGTCGTGACGTTCCGGCTCCTCGATCTTCAGCGTCGCGCGGGCTTGGAGACCATCACCAAACTCCTGGAATGTCTCGACCTCATCAACCGGACGTTTGCGGAGATGTGTGACGATCCGGCAGCGCGGTTCTGTGATTTTGACGCCGCAGGGCATTGCTCGATTCTGCCAGCCACTCAGGGCCGCATCGCTGCATTGTGGAAGGCAATCGTCGCGGCGGAGCGGCCTGGCGTGCTGCCGATCGCCGCAGCCGAATAGGCGAGGCGGCGCGAGATGGACCCGAGAAGATCCTGCTGCAAGTTGGTGCGGAAGTGGTCCGACCGCCTGTCGTCATTCCTCGTCGTTATGACGTGGATGCTCCTGCTCTGGCCGGGGCAAGTGCAATCAGGGGAAATCCGGGATATGCAACCGCTTGCGCCCCTGGTCGGGAAGGTCATCCAAAGTGTCGTCGGCATAAGGGTCAGCACGGAGACTACAGCAGCCGCCCGGTCAATGGACTCTGGTGCCGAGCTTCCCAATGGACCGCCTCGCACGACGAACGACGTGTATGGTGCGGGCGTCATCATCAAGGCGGAGTCCGGATTGATCGTAACAACCAACCATCTGGTCAGCGGTGCCAAGACACTTGCGGTCCGATTGTCCGACGGGCGCCAGCTTGACGCCAGATTCGTGGTGGCTGACGAGAGATATGACCTGGCGATGCTGAGAATTTCGGCCTCCGGCCTGACCGCAGCCCGCGTCGGTCGATCGATCGACGCCGAGCCCGGGGATTTCGTCCTTGCGGTCGGCGGCTCCTCGGGATCCGCTCCAAGCGTTAGCTTCGGCATTGTCAGCGCTCTGCATCGTTCGCGGCCTGGCATCCCCTGCCAGGATCTCATTCAGACCGACGCCTTGCTGGATCGCGGCAGTTCAGGCGGAGCGCTATTCAATCTGCGGGGCGAAGTGATCGGCATTGTTGCCGCCGGCGCCGATGAGACTGAATCCGAGCGCGCCTTTGGCCTCGCTATTCCCTCCGATGCCATCGATCGTCTCTACATCAGAATGAATTAGGCGTTCCACGGATCGCGGATCGTTTTGAGGTGCGACCGATTTGATCAGCAGGCTGAATGGTGGCCGCTCAATGATCGTGCACCGAGATCAGTAGACCATGATCGGCGTTTCCAGAAGGTGATCGTTCACAGCAACGACACCGGGGATTGCCTCGGCGGCAATCCGGATCGCCGTGCGCTCGGCGGCGGTTGGCGCATATCCCCACAGGTCGACGACGCCGTTCTGTACGGTCGCGGTCAGATTGAATGTGTGTGCCCATGGTTGCCCGCGAAGCTCGCCGAGCAATTTCTTTCTGATGACGGAATCGGCGGGTGATATCTCCAGCTTCGGCCGGGCGCTCGCGACAGCCTGGAGCAGATTGGCCCGGCTGACGATGCCGACGAGGTGGCCGGTTTCATCGACGATGGGTATGCGCTTGATGCCATGTTTTTCGAGCAGCATCGCAATTTCATGCAGAGGCGTCTCCGGCGTTGCGGTCACGACCTTGCGGGTCATGATGTCTGAGATCTTGACCGCATGGGATTTCACGTAGTCGGACGCCATTTGTGCGTCTCCGACCAGAAGCCGCAGCCACCACGAATACGGTCGCTCGGTGCCCGCTTCAGTCCGATGCATCAAGTCGCTTTCCGTGACGATCCCGACGAGTTCGCTGTCCTTGCCCACAACGGGGACGGCGCTGATGCGGTGCTGGAGCAGCAGGGAAGCGACGAGCCGAACCGTTGCGTTGGAGTCCACCGTAATGACGGGTGACACCATGACGTCGCGTGCTTGCATGATCGTGCTCTCTGTAGACGGGAAGATGTCGCATCCTGCGGGATCGCGCGGATGCGTGATTTGACCCCGATCAATCGATTCGGAGTTCCCTGGCCCTAGTGTGGAGGCGCTCGCGGCACCTATACGATAGACGCTGTACGGCCAACCGTGTCTCAAGAGCGAGTTCAAGAGTAAGTCCGTCTCGTCGTATAGAACAGCCAGATTGCGACAACGGCCAGCAACACTGCCATTATCCGCCCGATGAGCATTGTGTTTGCCCGCTTTTCGATGGTTGGCCGGATGGCGTTCGCTGAAATCACGACAGCCGCATGAATTGCGGTAGCTATTGCAATGTACGTCGTCAGCAGGATCGCTGTCTGCTGAAGCAGTGGCCGTGCCTCATCGATGAACGTCGGAAAAATCGATAGATAGAAAACGCCGGCCTTGGGATTGAGTAGATTGGTAATCAAGCCCCTGAAGAAGAATTTGGAGTGCGCCGCCGCATCGACTGGCTTGACGATCTCTTGCGGAGCATCGCGCCATCCTTGCCAGGCAAGCCAAAGCAGGTAGAGCGCGCCACCCCAGCGAAGGGCTTCGTAAAGCGGGGTGGAGGCCGCCACGAGAGCTGCAAGGCCGAGGGATGATGCGATCCCAACTCCTAACAAGCCGCAGGCGACACCAGCCGTTGCGGCAAGACCGGCTCGCCGACCGACCGAAACGGCCAGTACCGCGAGATAGCCCATGTTAGGTCCCGGTGTCAGTTCGATGAGCGTGGCCGTGAGTGCGAAAGCAAATAGAGAGTTTCCACCCATGGTTCGATCCGTGCGTTTCCGAGGCGGGATTGCCCTAGATGTTGGTTTGATGGCTTGATCACGGTCAAATTTTCCATTTCGAGCTTACGTGGGTGCTGCCGGCAAGGGCGGCAACAGCCGCGAGCTTCTGCGAGTAGCTTTCGACGTGGGCAATCGGGCTGGCGGTCCCATCCTCTACCGGCGCTGCCCATGTGAGCTGACAACCCGCAGAGCGATCCTGCGGCGAAAACCAGCGGTTACAAAAGCTGCGCGGTTTATTGATCCAGGTCAGCCCGGCCTTCCGTTTTTGATCGATGCTGGCGGATCATCGCGTACAAAAAAACTCTAGGGAGTTTGCCATGTTGGCGTTGGATGTCATGCGTACGTCGTTCGTGACGATCAAACCCGCCGCGCCATTGCTCGATGCCGTTCGTCTATTGCTGGAAACCGGCCAGCGCGGCTTGCCTGTGCTCGATGGCTCAGGGGCGCTGATCGGTGTTATCTCCGAGGGCGACTTCCTTCACCGCCGCGAACTCGGCGTGCATTGGCCAGAGGGCTTTTGGCTCGAATGGCTGCTGAGCAGAGAGGAGGGGCGGCTGGTCCGCGAGCGGACTCGGGCCCTGAGTGTCGACGCCGTGATGAGCCGCAAGCCCGTTTGCGTCGATGAATGCGCGACTGTGGACGAGATCGTTGTCGAAATGGACAAGCATCAGATATCGCAAGTCATGGTCCTGCGGGATACTCGTGTCGTTGGCATCGTTGGCCGCGTGCAGCTGATCACCGCGCTTGAGCGAATACTCGCGCGATCCGAGGGCGACTGATGCGGAGACCGCCTGGCAGCCAGTTGTGGGGCGCGCGATTGATCCGAGCGCGCTTCCGGTCGAGTGCAAGAACAGCAAGAAGCAGGCTCATGCCGTGCCTTGCCCCTCAAGGAAAGCTATCGCTGAATTGACCCTGCTCAAGGTTTCCGTGGAGGCGATCGCGGATGCTGGCAGTGTCCATCGAGCGCTGATGAGGTTCGCCATGACTGACCGAATGAAGTTGCTGGCCGTCGAGCAACCTGTGAAATATGAAGCAGATAGTGGTTGCGAGAGGTCGGCTGATCGTCGCTGGCTGCTGGATGCGTTGGAAGACGACGAGGTTCGTGAGGCCCTGAAGGACGCTATGGCGCTCACATCCTCCGAGACGGACGGCATGCCGGCGCATGACTGACGAACGCGATCTGCCATCGGCTCGTCCGAACCCGAGGCGGGCCTACCGTGTCGACAGGATCGCGGCATTCCCGGGAGAGCAGCCCCAGGACGCGGAGGAGGACAGTCGCGCGCCCAGCCTTCTGCGCAGCATCCTGCAATCGCCAAGCTACCAAGAGGCGGATCGGGACGGAGATTTCCTGCAGAGCGAAGCTGCACGCGGCATCCGTCTCCAACTTGATTTCCTCAAGGCCGAGACCCTGCTCCGGGAACATCAGATCGCTCATACGATCGTCGTCTTTGGCAGCACTCGCATCTGCGAAGCACAAGCGGCCCGTCGGGCCGTCGTCTCGATAGCTGACGAGCTCTCGTTGAATCCCGATGATGACGATTTGCAGCGCCGTCTCAAGACGGCACGGAGTATTGCGGCGAAGAGCAAGTATTACAGGATCGCGCGCGAGTTCGGCCAGATCGTCGGTGCCGCGGGCGAAAAGGCCATCGGTGGCCGCCTCATGATCATGACCGGTAGCGGCCCGGGCATCATGGAAGCAGCCAACCGGGGTGCGCGCGACGTCGGGGCCCAGTCGATCGGACTGAACATCACGCTTCCGAAGGAGCAGGACCCGAACCAATATGTCACGCCCGAGCTCTGCTTCAGGTTTCACTATTTTGCGATGCGAAAGTTGCATCTCCTGATGCGCGCGCGGGCGCTGGTGGCATTCCCGGGCGGGTTTGGCACGATGGACGAACTGTTCGAAGTGCTGTCATTGGCGCAAACCCGAAAGATCGCGCCGGTGCCGGTCGTGCTGGTCGGCGAGTCGTATTGGCGTCGCGCGTTTGATCCAGACTTCCTCGTCGAGGAGGGTGTCATCGATCCGGAAGACCGGGACCTGTTTTGGTTTGCAGAGTCCGCCGAGGAAGCCTAGCAAGGCATTCTGCGGTGGTACCAGGCGGCGGGCCAGCCGCTTCTTCCGTTCGAAGCCGACGACGCCTCACGAGACCGGTCGATCAATCGAGAGGTCGAATCGTGAAGCTATCCTTTCATGGCGCCGATCGAGCGGTGACCGGGTCCTGTCACCTGGTCGAATGCCTGAATCGTCGCATCCTGGTCGATTGCGGTCTTTTTCAGGGAAGCCGCGACCTGGTGGAAGAGAACATCGCCGCTTTCGGGTTCGATCCTGCAACCATCGACTATGTTCTGCTGACCCATGCCCACCTGGATCACTGCGGCAGGATTCCATTGCTCGCCAAGCGAGGGTTCAGAGGCGAGGTGATCTCGACTCCGGCCAGTCGCGAATTGGCCCGTCTCGTGTTGGTCGATGCCGCACATCTTCAGGAGGAGGACGCGCAGCGGAGAGCCCGCCAATGGCGCAGGCGTGGGGAAGAGGATCCGCCTTCGCCGCTCTACAGCGTCGTCGAAGCGCTTGATTGCTTCGATCGATTTGGAAGGACGGCAGAGTATGGACAGGCGCTGCAACTCGCAGAGGGACTCCGCGCGACCTTCTTCGATGCCGGCCATATCCTGGGCTCCGCGAGCATCCTGATCGAGGCTGCCGAGCACGACCGCACGCGTTCGGTGCTGTTCTCGGGCGATCTTGGCAACGCGGGTCGCCCGCTGCTGCGGCTGCCGAGCCCTCCCGCTCGCGCCGACATTATCGTCATGGAATCGACGTATGGTGACAGGCGCCATCGGTCGCTGCAAGACTCCATCGAGGAGCTCTACGGCGCGGTCAGCAGCACGCTGGCGCGCGGTGGCAACGTCATCATCCCGACCTTCGCGCTCGAGCGCGCCCAGGAGATCCTCTATGCCCTGCGCCAGGGGGTGGCGTGCAGCAGGTTGCCGCCAGCCATGCCAATCTTCCTGGATTCGCCGATGGCGATCTCGGCGACCGAGATATTCAAGCGGCATCCCGAATGTCTGAGCTCCGAGGCCGCCTCCATGTTTCGTGAGGGCCGGGATCCGCTGCAGCCGGCAAATCTGCGTCTCGTCCGCGAGAGTGCTGATTCGGTCGCTATCAACAGGATAACGGGCGGTGCCGTCATCATGGCCGGGTCCGGGATGTGCACGGGCGGCAGAATTCGCCATCATCTCCGGCACAACATCTGGCGCAAGGAATCGGCGATCGTATTCGTCGGATACGCCGCCTCGGGAACGATTGCGCGGCAGATTATCGATGGGGCCAAGTCGGTGCGGCTGTTCGGCGAGGACATTGCGGTTCGCAGCGCGGTCTACACGATCAACGGATTTTCAGCTCACGCCGATCAGCCGGAACTGCTCGCATGGCGACGCGCGATCGAGGGATGGGAGGCGACCTTCCTGGTTCATGGCGAAGAGCCCGCGATGCAGGCGCTCGCTGCGCATTTGGACGGACAGCGGGTGGAGCTACCGCGTCTGGGCGACGTATTCGATCTATAGGCGGTCTGCGAAGATGAGCCGGACGATCCTCGGCCAAGCGAGTTCTTGGTCGTTTCAGCGCGTAGCCCTCTTGTCCTCGGGAGATTCAACGTAGAAGCCGGTATAGGTATCCACGAAGCAGAGGTGATCGTGCACCTCCTTGACGCCAGCGGTGTTCTCCGCGGCCACAATGGTCGCCTCGCGCGCATGGTCACTGGTGGCGATGCCATGCAAATGGACAACGCCGTTGCGGACGGTCACCTCGAATCCGATGGGATGCCAGCTCGCGGCGTCGACCTGCCGTAGGACACGATCGCGGATATGATCGTCGTCCACGGTCGGATCCGGAATCTCGTGCGCCAGACTGGCCACGGCCTGGAGCAGATTTGACCGGGTCACGATGCCGACAAGTTCCTTGCCGCGCATCACGGGTAACCGCTTGATGTCCTTTTTCTCCATCAGGCGCACCAGCTCCTCGAGCGGCGTTTGTTCTTTGACCGTGACCGGATCCAGTGTCATCACGTCCTCGATCCTGCGACCGCGCTCGTGGACGAAGTCGTCGGCTGCGCGGCCGGATCCGAACAGGAACTGGAGAATGGCCGAACGCTTGCGCCCGGTCCCGATCTCGCCGCGGCGCAGGAAGTCGCTTTCCGACACTATTCCCACCAACTTGCCGCCGTCGACGACCGGCAGGCCGCTGACGTGGTTTCGAAGCATGATGTTGGCGGCGTCCTCGATTGCGGTCCGGGGCGTGACGGTGACGACATTCTTCGTCATGATCTGATGGGCGCGCATCAATGCCTCCGATGGAGCTTGTCGATTCCAAATTAGTAGCTTTCGCGCGGCGCTCCTTCTGACGAGGCTCAGCCGGGCGAGCGAGCGCGACGTAGCGCCAATGCTCTCAGTCGTTTCGTCGCGATGCGTTCCCACATGTGGATGGCGATCAAAAGCGATCCGAACAGGAAAATCATCATAATAGCCTTCGCTGTTTCAATGGCCATTGCAGAAACTCCGAATGCGCGGTCGTTCAAAGTTGAACGCATCGCAGCGGAATGGCGTTGCTCTGGATCAATAAAGCGACGAGCTATTTGGAGATTTGTCTGCGCCATCAAACGTTCATGACGCATCTGGGATGTTGCTCGTCAAGTCGCTTCTAGTGAGCCTGCTTCTCCAGCCCCTGATCGTCCGGCGATTTCAGGTAGAAGCCCGAGAAACTATCGCCCCAGCAGAGGTGATCATGCACCTCGATGACTCCGGGAACGTTCTCGGCCGCGACGATCGCGGCCTTGCGAAATCTGCTTTCGGTAATCAAGCCGCTTAAGTGGACGATGCCGCCCCGGACGATGACACTGAGTCCCAACGGGCACCAGGCGTTCCCCTCGATCTCGTCGAGGATACGCCGCCGGATCTGGTCGTCGTTTTCGGTCGGAGCAGGTATGTCGCGTGCAAGGCGCGCCACCGTTCGCAGCAGATTGCTGCGGGTGATGATGCCGACAAGCTTGCCGCCGCGAACCACCGGGAGCCGTTTGACATTGTTCTTCTCCATCAGTTCGACGACCGTTGTCAGCGGTGCATCCTCGGCCACGGTAAATGGCGCGCGGGTCATGATCTCAGAGACCTTGCGTCCATGCTCGAGTACGTAGTCCTCGGCCCATTTTCCCGGTCCGAGGATGAAGGTCATCAACCAGTTGCGCTTCCGTCCGGTGCCGAGCTCGCTGCGATGAAGAAAATCGCCTTCCGTGATGATGCCGACGAGGGTGCCGTCGTGGTCGACCACTGGGAGCCCGCTGACGCGGTGCTGAAGCATGATGTTTGCCGCGTCGAGGATGGTGCTGTCCGGCGTTGTCGAGAGCACCTTGCGGGCCATGATCTGGTGCGCGTACATCCGAAGTTCTCCCATCGTTCTGGAGCGTGGCGTTCAGCTTAGCTCCTGATGGGTGGGGCATGTTGATCCGGCGCAAGCGGCAAAGTGCGTGCGGTTTGATCTGGCGCAAACGTCACGCGCGATCGCTGCGTTACAAAGTGCGGGTCCTGGCAAGCCGAACACGCACGGCCTTCAGAGAGGCGAGATCGTGTTGCCGGGTTGCATTGGATAAGGGCGGCGTTCACCGTTGCATCCCCGTCGGCGGAGCCGCCCTTCCCCTGAATAGTGCTAATGTCGAAGACCGAGGGTTGCATGCAAAAGGACTATGCCGACGTCTGCAAGCACATCTCCAGCAATCTGGGCCAGCTGCGCACGGGCATTCCTGAAACCATGCGAGCGTTCTCGGCGATGGCGCGGGCGGCCACCAGAAATGGCGCCGCTTGATGCCCGAACGAAGGAATTGATCGCGCTCGCGCTTGGCGTTGCCGCTCACTGCGACGGCTGCATCGGCTTCCACGCCGAGGCCTTGGTCAAGCTTGGGGTCGGCCGCAAGGAGGTCGAGGAGACGCTCGGAATGGCGGTCTACATGGGCGGCGGTCCCTCCTTGATGTATGCCGCCGACGCGCTGGGCGCTTACGACCAGTTTCAGGAACGTGCGGTGGTTTCCGAGCCGGCGATGGATTGATCCGGATCAACCTCGCGCGGTGCGAGGCCGTTGGCGAACTGCCCAAAGGGACAGGAGCTGCCGTGCTTCGATGGCTGGAAGATTGGTATGATGTGCTCTGGATATGCCAAGCGGGGCCTGCCGCAGCAACACGGGAGCGAAGCCGTCACTGTTGCGCAGCCACCACGTCAAGCGGCGAAAAATGCCGATGAAGTCGTGCGGAAGAAGCCGCGTGCCCGAAAGCCTCAGGACGACGCCTCATATTGGGCATCCCGGGCAGAGCGGACGAAGCGCCTAGCCGCACGATATCAGGACCAGGCGATTCTCGATCACTTCATGAAGATCGCGGCTGGATATGAGGAGCTCGCGCGCTCGGCCCGCAGCATCGGGCGGGATCCAGATTAGGCGGGCGACCGACGAAAGCTCAGGGGACCGAGGCGGGTTTGACCTGGCTCAGCCTTGGCAGAGTCGCCATGCCTAACAGCCGAGTGGATTGATCGCGATCAAGGGGTACGAGCCGGAGTGCGTTCAAAGTGGAGCCGCGTCAAAGGAGGCAGATTGCCATGACACGCAACGTCGGACTTATCGATCAGTACGCCCGGATCATCATCGGTCTGGCTTTGATCGCATATCCCGTGAAAGACGGCTCGCTTGGAGCCGGGTTGCTGGTCGCAGGGACTCTCGGGTTTGTCCTTATCGCGACAGCATTCTCGTACTGCCCGCTCTATACGTTGCTGGGAATCAACTCTCGGCCGAAGTCCAGCTCGGTCTAGAGATCTGGTAATGGGAATGAATGAAAACCTCACTCTTGCCGAGTTGCGATCCCGACTCGATCGTCTCGGCGCTGGCGGTGTTTTTAGTATCTCCGACCATGACTATGAGCGGTTGTTTGGGATCAATGAGGTGGCTGCTGCCAAGGTCGCACAATTTGCCAGGAAGCATCGTTGCGTGAGCGTTCCGGGAGAGGCTTCGGTGTACTTCCGAAAATCGAAGTCCGACGCATATAGCTCAGCCGAGCTGGTGCAGGACGCGCCGCCAATATCCAGCTGAACCCAAAATCCCTTCGACGACTCCTCAGTCGAGAGTGACGATGGTCAGAAGCAGCCGAAAGATTTCCCAGCCGGCGGCGACAAGCAATGCTCCAACAATGAGCAGACGGCCGTACCAAGAGACGGTGGGATCGCTTCGAGGCTGCCGGCGTCGCACCGGCTGACGGAACGTCGGCGTCGGTGTGGGGGTTGTAACGGCGCGAGCGCTCCTATCGCTCGCGTCGTCAAGTCTCTGTGCGTTCTGTTGCTGCGATCGATCCATCTGTGGTCAAGGCCGTCCATCGTACCAACGCAAGGATCGCACCCTCAGGAAAACCGGCCTTGATGCGGATCAACCCCGGTCCCGCGGTCCGCTAGTGGGTCGTGTGCGTATGTCATCCAACAGTGCGGCATGGCCGGCGGGGATATCGTTGCTCCAGCGCAGCGAATGACATCTGCCTGGATGGCAACCGAGCGCCGCAACGCATCGGCGGCTGTCGTGCGGCCTCGTGGTGCGAGATTGATGCTGCTCAAGCCACTCGGAACGGTGTGCGACCCATCCTCAGGGGAAGCAAGTTTCAGGTAAACCCTGCCTAGACACGAGTTGGCGCTAGATCTGCCGATGCAGTAACGCCACTCGCATAAAACGCCTGCGTCTGTCGCGTGCGCCTACAACGGTCGATCGTCCTCCGTGGAGGGCTCTTCCTGCAACGACACAAAGTCGCCGCCGCCATAGTCCTCTTCCGGCGGTGGGTAGGCGATTCTAGCCAGCTGATCTTCGACCCGCTTCACGCCACCGACGTTCTCCGCTGCAACGATCGTTGCCTTCTGCGCATTGTCGCTCCGGACGCTGCCACGCAGGCTGACAATACCATCGTGCACGCTGACGTTCAGCGCAGCGGGTCGCCAGGGTGCATGCGCCAGTGCCGCAATGACCGCCGCGCGGATCTGATCGTCACTGCCAGAAAAGGAGAGCCCGTCTAGGCGAAGGCTCGCGACAGCGGTCATGAAGTCCGTACGCGTAACCATCCCGACCAGCGTTTTATCGCGCATGACCGGAAATCGCGTGACGCCGTGCGATTCCATGAGTTGGACGACCTGCTCGAGCGGGGTGTCCTCCTCGACTGTGATCGGGTTAGGCGACATGATCTGACTGACCTTGCGACCGTGTTGGCGGGCGAAGTCGAGCGCGGCCTGGTTTGTACCCGCGAGCATGGCAAGCCAGCGACCGCGGCGCTTTTCCGTTCCAACTTCCACGCGCCTGATGAAATCTCCGTCCGACAGTATGCCGACGAGCGCTCTATCCTGATCGATGACCGGAAGGCCACTGAAATGATGGGACAGCATCGTCTTGATGGCGTCGATCACCGCTGCATCGGCAGCGATGGTGACGACGTTCCGTGACATGATCTCCCGTACGCGCACAGTGCGATTCCTCCAAGTTGAGCTGACGCATTTCAGCTAACTCTCGGAAAGGACACGGTGTGTTGATACTTATCAACCGGACGATCATGTAATCGCGCTGATATGTCACCTGTGACGGCAGGCAACCGAGCCTGGTAAGCCGATCGAAGATCGAGTGTCACCATGCCTTCTGGTTGTCCAACCAGTGGCTCGAACGGCGGAAATGCCAGTCGGTGCTCCGCATCGCTGACCTTTGATCCCCAGGTCGACGGCAGCCCGGCCCTAGACCGCGATCTCCGGCTGGACCTATGCCGGGGTCTTGCTCTCTGGTGCATTTTCCTCGATCACATCCCCAACAATGTCTTTAGCTGGTGGACGCTGCGCCATTACGGCTTCAGCGATGCGACCGAAGTCTTCATGTTCGTATCCGGCGTGACCTGTGCACTGAGTTACAACGGTGTCCGCGCTCGGTACGGGTGGGCCTCAGTTTTCGCGCATACATTGCTGCGAAGCTGGGAGATCTATGCAGCTTTTCTCATCCTGACCATGGCCCTTGCCATGATCGTGTACGCCTTCGGAAGCGATCGCCTGGCGGACGAAGTCAACGTGCGGGTCCTGCTGCAAAATCCTGGTGCAGCACTAATCTATGCCGCTATCTTGACATACCGTCCCGTGAACACGGATGTCTTGCCGACCTTCGTGTTCTTTCATCTATTGTTTGCGCCAGTCCTCTGGGGAATATTGGAATTTCCAAACGCGTCTCTGATGATCTCCGCGTTAATCTATGCGCTGGTCCAATTGTACGGCTGGAACTTGCCGGAGTGGCCAACCAATCAGTGGTACTTCAATCCACTTGCCTGGCAGTTCCTGGTCGTTCTTGGGGCGTGGTGGGCGGTTCGAGGCTATCGGATGTTGTGGCCGAGAATAGTCTCGGGGCCCGTCGTTGCACTCGCGATAGCCTACATCTGTTTTGGTCTCGTGATCGCATTGAGCTGGGAGATCCAGCCGTTGGCGTCTGCGATTCCTGGCTACATCGAGCGGTTGATCTATCCGATCAACAAGCCCGATCTGGACCCGTCGCGGTTGCTGCATTTCCTGGCGATCGCCATCGTCGTGGCGAGGTTCGTGCCACGTAATTGGCGAGGATTTGCCGTGGTCGGTCTGAAGGGAGCAATTCGCTGCGGCGAGCGTTCGCTCGAAACCTATTGTGCCGCCGTCGTGCTTTCCCTGCTGGCGAGTTTGTATCTCACCGAGGTGTCCAACAGCATCGCGGCGCAACTCGTGGTGAGCGCTGCAGGGGTCGCGACGCTCGTTTTGTTCGCGACATGCATGACCTGGATCGGCAAACGAAGCCGGCAACATCCGAAACTGTTATAGAGGGGCCGGACTGGGCTCCGCTTGGTGCAAAGACGGTCGCTATCTAGACCGCTCGGCTATGCCGGGCCGTGGTGCGGCCAAGGTGAGCGTCGAACGCCGCAGCGACGCTTCGGACCAGGAACTCTGCGTCATTGCTGACACAAAGGCGGTCACCCCTCATCGTCACGGCGCCGTCCGCGATAAGCTTGTCGAGCCGGGAGCGATCGACGACAACCGAACTCGGATCCCGGTGGTGCTGGCGGCATATCCGCGGCAGGTCGACGGCCATGTCGCACATGATGCGCTCGATGATGTCGGAACGGAAACGGTCCTCCGCCGTCAGCATGTAGCCCTTGACCGTGGCAAGTCGGTCTTCGGCGATGCGCGCGAGGTAATCGCGTGTCGCAACTGCATTCTGCACGAAGCCCTGCGGCATGCGGCCGATTGCGCTGGCACCGAGTCCAATCAGGACCTCGGCAGAATCGTCAGTGTAGCCCTGGAAGTTGCGCCGCAGCCGGCCCGCGCGCTTCGCTGTGGCCAGATTGTCGTTAGGGAGCGCGAAATGGTCGAGGCCGATGCGGACGTATCCGGCATCGGTGAGTGCCCGCGCGATCGCTTCGGACTGACGATGCCGCTCGAGGCTGCCCGGCAGCGACGCCTCGTCGATCATGCGTTGGTGCTTCTTGAAGGATGGAATGTGGGCGTATCCGAACACGGAGAACCGGCCGGGCCGCAGCGCGATGCATTTGTCGATGGTGTCCAGACAGGAATCGACAGTTTGGGCGGGCAGGCCGTAGAGCAGGTCGACGTTGATGCGGCCGACGCCAGCACGACGCAGCCGTTCGAGCGCTTCCGCGGTCTGCTCAAGGCTCTGCGAGCGGTTGATCGCGTGCTGAACGACGGGATCGAAGCTCTGGACGCCGAGGCTCGCGCGGTTGACGCCGCTGTAGCCCAACGCCTCCGCCATCGGCTCGGTCAGGGTGCGGGGATCGATCTCGACGGCGATCTCGGCGTCGGGCTGCACGAAGAATGAGTGGCGCAGGGCGCTGACGAGGTCGGCGAACGTTTCGGGCGTCATGACCGTCGGGGTGCCGCCGCCGAAATGGATGTGGGAGACCGGCAAACGCTGACCGATCGCCTCCGCGACGAGATGCGCTTCGGTGCGAAGGCCGGCAGCGTAAATGGCCACCGGTTCGTCGCGGCTGGTGATGGAGGTATGGCACCCGCAGTACCAGCACATCGACCGGCAAAACGGCACATGCAGGTAGATCGAGGCCGGCCGCCGAGTTGGAACCGACCTGAGCCATGTCCGGTAATCAGCCTCGCCGATCTCCGCAGAAAAATGCGGCGCTGTGGGGTAGCTGGTGTAGCGTGGCAGCCTGTCCTGCCCGTAGGTGATCGCCAGATTCGACCGCATTCGATTCCCGCCTCTCAGTTGCGGCCGATTTTCGAAGCCTGGCGCGTCCTTCTCACGCCGCCATGGTCCGGCTTGTCACCGCGCGGTTGCGCAATTGCACTCGTCGCGAGGTCGGGAGTGAGATCACGCCGCTCTGCTCGAGCTGGGTAAAGGTGCGTGACACCGTTTCGATCGTCAGACCGAGGTAGTCGGCGATATCTTGTCGCGACATTGGAAGCTCGATGGCTGCATTCTTGACGGCGCGACGCGCCATATCGTGCAGGAAGCCGACGACACGATCTTCGGCGCTGCAGATCAGGAGCATCAGGTGCTCCTGGAAGCGACGCAATTCCTGGGCCGTCGCATCCCATAGCTGCCGTGCCAGATCCTTTTCGTGAGTCGCACGGACCATGAGCGCGGCGCGCTTGACCACGATAACCCGCGCCTCGGAGACGGCCTCAGCCGAAGAGATATGGGTCTCGCCGGCCTCGAAGCCGAAGATATCGCCGGGCAGATAGAATGCGCCGATCTGGCGACGTCCATCTTCCAGAATCTTGTAGGTTCGGACGGCGCCTGAAACGACCTGGTAGAGGTATTCCGCGGCCTCGTCTTCGCCATAGATCTCGCTGTTGCGCGCGAATCGCATCGATGTCCCGATCATGCCGAAAGGCCCCTCAACGTGCACGTGCCGGCTGAGGGTGCTGGTCGGGTGGCGGCTGTTCTCGTGAGAAATTGCGGTCTGGGTCTGCATGGCGACGCTCCATGGATGGGAAGATCGATGGAGACAGATTGATCGCATCTCCTGAATTCGGAAATTTGGATATTTCCCCTAAGTAGAAGCCCCTTACGTATTTATACGTAGGCGCGGGACATAAGCCTCCGCACGCTGCGAGACAACGGTCTCGCAACGCATGAATTGAGAGCTGGATCAGGCGACGTGCTTGTCAGGAAAGGAGGCTCGCGTGCTGGCGCGATTCTCGTCGTCGCGCTGGCGCAGCCAACGCGTCGTGCTGCGATCGGTCAGGGCGAGCACGAGCGCAAAGATCGCGAAGATGAGACAGACGGCTGAAACGACAATTAGTGTACTCATTGCCATGTCGGGCTCCTCGATTTGATCAACCAGCCGCCTTGATGTCCTCCGGGGACTCCACGTAGTAGCCGGAGTAGCCATCGACGAAGCAGAGGTGATCGTGAACTTCCTTGACGCCAGAGGTGTTCTCGGCGAGCACGATTGCGGCCTGACGTGCGCGGTCATCGAAGATCAGGCCGTGCAGATGCACGGCGCCGTTGCGCACCCAGACCTGGAAGCCGGCCGGCCGCCAGCCGGTGGCATTGATTTCGCGCAGGATCCGTTTACGGATGTGGGTATCATCGGCCGTCGGATCAGGCACTTCGCGAGCCAGTGACGCGACGGCCTGCAGGATATCCGCCCGGGTAACGATTCCGACCATGACCTTGCCGTTCACTACCGGCACCCGCTTCACGCCGTGCTTGTGCATCAGATGCACGATCTCGTCGAGCGGCGTCTGCTCATCGACGGTGACCGGGTTCGTCGTCATGACATCTTCGACCTTGCGGCCGCGCTCGTGCACGAAATCGGTCGCCGCGCGACCCACGCCGGTGAACAGTTCCAGCCATGCTGAGCGCTTGTGCCCTGTGCCGATCTCTCCGCGCTCCAGGAAATCTCCCTCGGAGACCATGCCCCTGAGCGTCCCGTCTTCGTCCATCACCGGCAGCCCGCTGAGGTGACATCGCAGCATAATGTTGGCCGCATCCAGGATCTTCGTGTGCGGGCTGACGGCGATGATATGTTTGGTCATGATCTGATGCGCACGCATGTCGGACCCTCCGTGTTGATAGTTGAACAATAAAGCTGCGTGACACTCTGCATATTGACCTGGCTCAACGGTCCGTTTGGCCGCGCTCCAGAGATTTCAAGAACAGCATAAAGTCGCCCACCTGGTCGGGCTCGAAGCTGAACTGAGGCATGGTCGGATGACCGGTGACGATCCCTTCCGCTAACGCCTCCTGCAGCATCTCGACTGGATAGCGTTCGTGTAATGTCCGGAACGGTGGTGCTATCCTCAGCGGGCTCGGGCTCACCCGGTCGATCGCATGGCAGCGGGCGCAGTAAAGCTGCGCAAGGCGACGGCCTTGCTCTTGATCAGCGGCGGCTGGAGCCAACGCGGTGCAGATCGCGCTGACAACAACGGCGAAGCCGTAGCCGACTGAATGACGGAACGTCATGACGGTATGCCTCAGGTCAATTGACGCTCAATGGGACATCAGGACTGGAACCGTCATCACGCGCAGCATGGCGCGCGTCACGCCGCCGAGCAGGGTTTCCTGCAGCCGGGAGTGGCCGTATCCACCCATCACCAGAAGGTCGAGGCTCTCATCCGCCGCAATCGACAGCAGGATCGACTGGACTTCCGATCGGGACGCCGGCAACGACGTGATCTTGGCCGGAAGACCCGCCTTTGCAAGATAGTGCACCAGATGGTCGGTGGAGCTTTCCGCGGGGATTGGGTCAGGGCCGTCAATGGCGATGACCACGAGAGCGTCGGCTGCGTGTAGCAGAGGCATCGCGTCATGCAGCGCGCGGGCGGCAAGCCGGCTGCCATCCCAGCAGATCCCGATGCGCTTCGCCGAAAATGCGCCGTGGAACGTGTATGGCATGAAAAGGACGGGGCCACCGGCCCGGAACAGGAGCTCGCGCGGGATCACGTTGTCGTAGCTGTTGTATTCGCCCAGCGGCTGCACCACCACTGTCAGATCGTGCAGTCGTGCGTTCGCGCAGATGATCTCGCGAGCATCGATGGGGAGCGCACCCACGGCGCGGCTCGTGTAGGATATCCCCGCATTCCGCGCCTCGATGTCGAAGACCCGCAGCGCCGCATCGGCGCGTTCGAGTGCCTGTTCGTGTTCGACCTCGTACAGCGAAGCGACCGCCGCGCCCCCTTCAACGACCAACGGCACGCTGGCAGTCTCGTAGCCGATTGCCATTGCGTCCAGATGGGCACCGGTGCCGAGCGCGAGCGAGACCGATCCGTCGATCGCAGGACGTGGCGACAGCTCCGTCGGAATGTGGACCAGGATGTTCTTGAACATGGGCCATTCTCCAAAAGGGTGTAAAAGCAAGTGCCATCAAAGCACGGGTCGAGGCGAGCCAATTTGATCTGCCTCATGCGCGTTCGTGGATTCTGATTGAGCGAGATCAATTCATTGAGCGCTCCTTCGCGCAAATGTTGTGCCCAGTTTGGAGGGCCGGCATGGCGCGCGTTGCGTTGGTTACAGGTGGAAGCAGAGGAATTGGCGCAGCGATTTCGCGGGCCCTCGCTGCTGCCGGATGCCGGGTGGCGGCCAGCTATGCCGGAAATGCGGAGGCCGCGTGGTCGTTTCAGGATCAGACCGGAATTCCCGTATTCCAGTGGGATGTGGCGAACTTTCAGGCCTGTGCAGCCGGCGTTCGCGAGGTGGAGGCGGCGTTGGGCCCGATCGACATCCTGGTCAATAACGCCGGTATCGTGCGCGACGCCACACTGCATCGCATGACGAAGCCGCAATGGGACGCGGTGATCCGAACCGATCTCGATTCGCTATTCAACATGTGCCGGGCCCTTATCGAGGGCATGCGGGCGCGCAAGTTCGGTCGGATCATCAACATCTCGTCGATCAACGGGCAGAAGGGTCAAATCGGCCAGACGAATTATGCAGCCGCGAAGGCCGCCGAGCTCGGCTTCACTCGCGCGCTCGCGCTTGAAAGCGCGCGATTTGGGATCACGGTGAACGCGATCTGCCCGGGCTATATCAATACCGAGATGCTGTCCGCGGTGCCGGCAGATGTCATGCAGAACTCCATTCTGCCGCAGATCCCGGTCGGGCGGCTGGGACAGCCGGAAGAGATTGCCCGTGTCGTCGCCTTTCTTGCCGCCGACGAAGCGGGGTTCATCACCGGGTCGACGCTGTCGATCAATGGCGGCCAGCACATGTGTTGAAGGGGAGCGACGACTATGCTCGCAACCGATGTAATGCGCAGTTCGTTCGCGACGGTCAAACCGACCGCCACTGTGCTCTATGCCGTCGAACTGCTGCTTGAGACCGATCAGCGCGGCCTGCCGGTAATTGATGACGCCGGCGACCTCGTCGGCGTGGTTTCGGAGGGCGATTTCCTTCACCGTGACGAGCTCGGCATCAGTCCCCCGTCCGGAAACTGGCTGGAGTCGCTGCTCGGCATTGCGGAGAATACACCCGAACGCGAACGCATGCGCACGCAGCAGGTCGGCTCGCTCATGAGTAGCTCGCCGATCACCGTCGATGTCGAGGCATCGATCGAGGACGTCGTCGCGCAGATGGATATCTACAATGTCGCCCAGATTCCGGTGCTCGGCGCCGGAACCGTCGTCGGTATTGTCAGCCGCAGGGAGCTGCTTGCGGCATTGGCGCGCCGATTGAGAGAAGCAGAGAAAGAAGGTACCGGAGCTACTTCATGAGCGAGATGACCCTGCAATCACATGCGCACGCCGTCGTTTGGATCGACCACCTTGTTGCGAGGGTTTTCGGCGTTGGATTGACGGGCGTCGCCACGACAACCGTCCATGCGCATTTGGCGTCGCAGCATCTGCATCACAAGGCGAATATGATCGGCGATGGCCGCGTCCAGGCCGACGCCACATTCCTCGCCAGGGTGGGCGAGGCCGTGAGCCGTTGCAGCGATTTGCTCGTCATCGGTCCAGGTATCGAGAAGGCCGAACTGACGCAGTATCTCAGGGCGGAGCGGCCCGACCTCAATTTGCATGTTGAGTCGAGCGATCACCCGACCGACGCGGAGATCGTGGCGCTTGGGCGGAAGCGATTCCACCTCGGAGGCGAGCGATGACAGTCCAGGCAGTTCTCGACCAGCCCGCATCTCCTGCTAACGACGATGTGACAGGTGCCGGGGCACCTGCTTCAGTTCAGCCCGAAAGCGAGCCATTGACGGGTACTGAATCGCTCGACCAACTCGTTCACGCGGCAATGGCTCGATGGACCGGCGGGCTTTCACCGGCGAGCCTTGCGCTCGCTTTCGCTGATTGGCAACTCCATCTGGCGGCCTCACCCGGTAGACGGCTTCAACTGGGCTTGAGTGCACTTGCTGATGCATCGCGTTTCGCGCGCATGGTGTCGACGCCGCACGCGGCCTGGCAGCCCTGGTTCATGGTCAAGCCTCAACCAGGTGACAACCGGTTTGCCGGCCAGGATTGGACGTTGTCGGCCTTCAACGTCATGGCTCAGGCGTTCCTGCTGGCGGAGCAATGGTGGCAGTCGGCGACCAGCGGCCTGCACGGCGTCTCGAAAGCAAATGCAGCGGTCGTGGATTTCACCATCCGGCAATGCCTCGACGTCGTTGCTCCGTCCAACTTTGCGTTCAGCAATCCCGAGGTGCTGCGCGAGGCAATGGATTCGGGGGGCGGCAACTTCGTGTCGGGCTGGCATAACTGGCTGGAGGATTGCAGGGACCAGTTGACCGCCAAACAACCCGGACCTGCTCCGTTTGTGGTTGGGAAGGACGTTGCCGTGACCAAAGGCAAGGTTGTCTACCGGAATGAGCTGATCGAGCTCATCCAGTACGCGCCTGCAACAGCCGACGTTTGCCCCGAGCCGGTGTTGATCGTGCCGGCGTGGATCATGAACACGGTGAAGCCGCGCTCGACCAGGAACCGGACCAGCGAATTCTGCGGCGAGAGATCGAGGATGTAATAC
>NZ_VKHP01000290.1 GCF_010811875.1 Bradyrhizobium uaiense | reverse complement strand
TCTCGCCGCAGCATCCATTGCCGCATTCGCGCCGGTCGCCGAAGGACAGACCGTTGTCACCGCTCCGGGGCAGTTGCCACTGGTGACGTCCAAGCGCGCCAGACCGTCGCAGCGTCCACACCATGCCCCCGCATGATACCTGTTACAGTCACGCGACGACCGCGCCAGCCCAACCAAACCCGGCGCAGCAACGCTAGCAAGCACGGTATGACGTTACAATAAAATTATCATACTGACGCCGGCAACACGGACAACCCATGCAACGCATCACCATCACTATCGAGGATGACCTGCTCGCGGAGATCGACGCCGCCGCCGAGGCGCGCGGCTATCAGAACCGCTCCGAGATCATCCGCGACCTCGCGCGCGCCAGCTTGCAGCAGAGTGCCGAGGAGGCGCCGTCAGGGCAATGCGTTGCGGCGCTGGTCTATGTCTACGATCATGCCGCCCGCGACCTGTCTAAGCGGCTGGTGCAGAATTTCCACGGTCATCACGATATGTCGCTGGCGACGCTGCACGTCCATCTCGACGATGACAGCTGCATGGAGGTGACGGCACTGAGGGGCGCGAGCAGCGAGGTCCGCCATCTCGCCGACCACGTCATCGCCGAACGCGGCGTGCGTTACGGCCGCGTCGTGATGATCCCGACCGCCCCCGACAAGAAGCCACGCAAGCGGGGGCGTGGGCACAGGCACGATTGACGGTGCTTACCTCTCCCCGCAAGAGCGGGGCGAGAGAGCAGAACAGCTACGCCGCCTTCGCCTTGGCGCCGCGCGGCAAGCCGGCGCGGGCGAGGCCGCCATAGAGCTGCTCGTTCGGCATCTCGGATTTCAGGATCGCGCGCACCTCGACCAGGCGATCGAGATCGATGCCGGTCGGAAATCCCTTGCTCTCGCAGAGGAAGACGAGGTCCTCGAACACGACATTGCCGGTGGCGCCCGGCGCGAACGGGCAGCCACCGAGGCCACCGAGCGAACCGTCGAGCACGCGGGCACCTTCATCGAGCGCCGCCGAGGCATTGGCGATGCCCATGCCGCGGGTGTCGTGCAGATGCACGCAGACCGGCTTCGATCCCGCGATCTTCACCGCGCCGCGCGTCAGCTCGCCGACCTGCTTCGGCCCGGCATAGCCGACGGTATCGGCAATCGCGACCATGTCGACGCCGACCTCGTAGAGCTTCTCGGTGAGGCGCAGTACCTCGTTCGGATCGACCGCACCCACGATCGAGCAGCCCAGCCCCATCGAGATCGCGGCATTGACCAGCGGCTTGTGCGCGCTGGCGTCGCGCAGCTCGCAGAGGCGCTTGATGTTATCGATCGCGGATTGGCGCGAGCGGTTGGCATTGGCCTGGCTGTGCTCCTCGGTCGCCGACACCACCGAGGCGATCTCGGCGACGCCGGACGCCAGCGCCTCGTTGACGCCGCGCTCGTTCAGCGCCAGCGCGACGCCATGCGCGCCGGGCAGCGCGGCGATGGTGGCGACGATATCGCGGACATCGACGAATTGCGGAAAGGTCTTGGCCGGCAGGAACGAGCCGACCTCGAAATGCCGGACGCCGGCGCCATACTCGTCGCGCACCCAGCGTTGCTTCGCCGCGGTGGACGGGAACGTCTTCACCAGCTGCAGGCCATCGCGCAGACCGACTTCGCGCAGGCTCACTCTGTCGTTGGGATAGATATCGTGGACGCGGGTCATGTCAGCCTCACGCAGCGTTTCCGGTTGATGAAATCTTCTGTTGTCGGGCGAGCTCGGCGCGCACCGCGTCGGTATCGGCGCCAAGCACCGGCACTTTCAGGCCTTCGCCGATATTGTGGCCGTTCCATTCGAGCGGCAGCGCGGGGACGCGGAACGGCTTGCCGTCGGCATTGACGTTGTGAACGAGGCCGCCGGGTCGCAGCACATGCGGATCCCTGAGCAGATCCTCCGGCCGGTTGATCGGCGAGAAGCAGATGTTGAGCGCGTCGAGCCTGGCCGAGAGGTCGGCCACGTTCCAGCCTTTGATCACCTCGGCGACGCGCGGGATGATCCGGTCGCGCGCCATGATGCGGTCCGTGGTCGAGCGCAACGTCGGATCGTCGGCGAATTCCGTCAGACCGAACTCGCGGCAGAAGCTCTGCCAATGACCTTCGGTGACGACGCCGATGAAGATGCGGTCGCCGCCGGCGGCATCGAAGATGTCATAGATCGGCCAGGCATGCTCGCGCTCCGGCATCGAGCGCGGCTTGCGCCCGGTCATCTCGTACTCGACCATGTGCTGGGCGACCAGGAACAGGCAGTTCTCGAACAGGCCGATGCGGATGTCGGCGCCGGTCTGGTTGCCGCCGCGCTTCTGATAGAGCGCGGCGAGAATGGAGATCACCCCGAACATGCCGCCCATGATGTCGTTGGCGGAGGAGCCGACGCGTTGCGGCTTGTCGCTTGTGCCGGTCATCGCGGCGAGCCCCGACATCATCTGCACGACCTCGTCGAGCGCCGGGCGATGATCGTAGGGCCCGGAGAGGAAGCCCTTGTGGCCGGCGATGATCAGATGCGGATATTTCGCGCGCAGCTCGTCGGCGCCGAGCCCCTGCTTGTCGAGCTGGCCGTCGCGAAAGTTCTCCAGGAACACGTCGGCGCTGGCGAGCAGCCGGTGCATGGTGTCGCGGTCCTCGGGCCTGGCCAGATCGAGCACGACGCTGCGCTTGCCGCGGTTGAACAGCGGAAAGAACGAGACGCCCATGCCGCCGAGCGAACGGGTCTTGTCGCCTGCGGGGGGTTCGACCTTGATCACCTCGGCGCCGAGTTGCGCCAGGATCATCCCGCAGGTCGGCCCCATCACCATGTGGGTCATCTCGACGACCCTCACGCCCTCCAGCGGCAGTCCGCTCCCGGTCATCGGTTTCTCCGTGCTCGTTGCGCTCTTGTCTAGACGCGTTTTCTTCAAGCGAACCGGTACCCGCTTCGCTCGAAAACGCTTTGTGATCGGCGCAGGTTAGGCTTCCGCACGCTATCTGAAAAATATAATCTGTCGAATAGTGCATTCGCGGTTCTAGAACGCTGAACCTCATGGATTCGCGCCAGCTTCGCTATTTCATCGCGGTTTACGAGCAACGCAACCTGTCGCGGGCGGCGGATCAGGCCAATGTCGCGCAGTCCGCGCTGAGCCACCACATCGCCAATCTCGAAGCGGAGTTCGCCACGCCGCTGTTCGAGCGCAAGCCGCGCGGCATGGAACCGACCGCGGCGGGCGAGCGGCTCTATGAGCATGCCCGCATCATCCTGCGCGCGATGGCGGCGGCCGAACGCGAGATCAAGGAAGGCGGCAGCGCGATCGCCGGCGACATCTCGATCGGCATGGCCAATTCCGGGATGAAGGCGATCGGCGTGCCGCTGATGCGGACCGTGCTGACGAAATATCCGAACCTGAAGCTGTCGCTGACCGAAAGTCTGTCCGGCGCGACGCTGCTGCACCTGATGGGCTCCGAGGTCGATCTGGCGCTGGTCTACAATCCGCCGTCGGAAAAGGACCTGATCGCCGAACCGGTGCTGGAGGAGCAGATGTTCTGCGTCGGCACCGAGAAGCTTGTCGGCAAGAAAGCGCCGATCACCTTCGAGGAAGTGGCACAGCTGCCGCTGATCCTGTTGCGGCATGGGCTATCGGCGCGTGCATTGCTGGATGACCCCGTGCCGCTCAAGCGGCTCGAGGCCAATGCCATCATGCATCTCAATTCGACCAGCGGCATGATCGGCGCGCTGACCGCGGGCCTCGGCTGCACGATCGCGACGACGCACTTCGTCAGTGAGCCGCTCAAAGCACGGCTGCTGGTCACGCGCGAAGTGATCGAGCCCAAACTGACCCGCACGCTCTATCTTTGCCGCCTGCGCAACCGCCCGATGACCTACGTCATGGAGGAAATGTGCCGCCTGATCCGCGCCCTGATCGCAGACCAGGTCGGCCGCGGCGCCTGGGAGGCGACGCTCCTGATCTGAGATCGAAAATATCGAACGATTGCTTCGATATGTTCGTCTGGATTTCTGGCTTGCGGCTGCCAAACATGCACAACCGGCACGCCTTCGCAAGAAAGGGGGCCACTGGACCACACGGGGAGGACCATGATGAGCGCCGTCGAACTCGGCTCGGTTGCCGATCGCGTCAACACGACAAGCGGACCGGACCAGATTTCACGACGGCTCGAGGCGCTGCCCACGTCCGGCTATGTCTGGCGGCTGGTGATCCTGCTCTCGCTCGGCGGCTGCTTCGAAATCTACGACCTGTTCTTCACCGGCTATATCGCGCCGGGCCTCGCCCGCAGCGGGCTGATGACCACGACGACGCAGGCCTTCTTCGGCTTCTCCGGCATCGGCGCTTTCGTCGCGGCGACCTTCGCCGGCCTGTTCATCGGCACCTTCTGCCTCGGCTTCCTCGCCGATCGTTATGGGCGCAAGGCCGTCTTCACCTGGTCGCTGCTGTTCTACAGCGCGGCGTCGGTGATCATGGCGTGCCAGACCACACCCGGCGGCCTGCTGCTGTGGCGCTTCATTGCCGGAATCGGGATCGGCATCGAGGTCATCACCATCGATGCCTACATCACCGAGCTGGTGCCGAGCTGGATGCGCGGCCGGGCCTTTGCGATCAATCAGGCGGTGATGCTGTCGGCGGTGCCGATCGTTGCCGCGCTGTCGTGGTGGCTGGTTCCGCTCTCGCCGCACGGCATCGACGGCTGGCGCTGGGTGGTGCTGATCGGTGCCGCCGCGAGCATGATCATCTGGGTGCTGCGACTCTACGTGCCGGAAAGCCCGCTCTGGCTGGCCCGGCATGGCCGCGTCGCCGAGGCCGAGAAGATCATGCGGACGCTTGAGGCCGCATCGGGCACCGCCGCATCGCGCCCTGCCCCGACTGCCACGATGGCGCCGGCACGCCCACCGGTTGAAACCGGCTATGCCGACCTGTTCCGGCCGCCCTACGCCTCGCTCGTCGTGCTCTTCATGATCTTCAATCTGTGCCAGGCATTCGGCGTCTACGGCTTCTCCAACTGGGTTCCGGCGCTGCTGGTCGAGAAGGGCATCAACGTCACCAAGAGCCTGCAATATTCCTTCATCATCGCCTTCGCCTATCCGCTGGCGCCGCTGCTGGCCGCAACCTTCGCCGATCGCTTCGAGCGCAAATGGATCATCTGCGGCGCGGCGGTCGCGATCTCGGTGTTCGGCCTGGCCTTCTCGCAGCTTACCGAGCCGGTGCTGCTGATCTTGAGCGGCGTGCTGGTGACGGGGGCCAACATGACGCTGTCCTACGCCTATCACGCCTACCAGACCGAGGTGTTCCCGACCTCGATCCGGGCGCGCGCGGCCGGGCTGGTCTATTCGATGAGCCGGCTCAGCGCGACCTTCTCCGGCTTCATCGTGGCGTTCATGTTGAAAGAGGCCGGCGTCAGCGGCGTGTTCGGCCTGATCACCGCGGCGATGGTCGTCGTGATCATTGCTATCGGTGTCTGGGGACCCGAAGTCCGCGGCAAGCCGCTCGACGCCTAGAGTAGTCCGCTCGAAAACGCTGTTACCGCGACACACGCGGCACTTGCCGAAGCCATAATGGGTGGCTACCTCTCGCTCGTCAATTTGCAGAGGTAACCCAGTCATGTTGGACGCCGCCGTCAAGGCGCTTTCGCAAATCCTGTCGCCGCCGATGCGCACGATCCTGTGGCGCTCGATCGGGCTTGCGCTGGTCTTGATCACCGTGCTGGCGATCGGGCTGCAGCGGCTGCTCAGCTGGTTTGCCGACACTGGCGAGGTCTGGGCCGAAGGCATGCTCGGCCCCAACTTCCATTCCACCCTGCACGTGCTGTCCTGGATCATCTCGATCTCGGCGGGCCTTGGCGTCGTGCTCGGCGGCATCTTCCTGATGCCCGCGATCACCTCGCTGGTGGCGAGCCTGTTCGTCGACGACGTCGCCGACCATGTCGAGCGCGAGCACTATCCGGCCGACCATCCCGGCACGGCGCTGCCGGTCACGCTCGCGACCATCGAGGGCGTCAAGACGGCGCTGCTGACCATCCTGGTCTATGTGGTCGCGCTGCCGTTCGTGCTGTTCGCAGGTGCAGGCTTCATCATCTTCTTCATCGCGACCGCCTGGCTGCTCGGCCGAGAATATTTCGAGCTCGCGGCGATGCGGTTCCGCTCGCCTGATGATGCCAAGGCGATGCGGAAGGAGAATGCGGCGACCGTGTTCACCGCCGGCCTGTTCATCGCGGCCTTCGTCTCGATCCCGATCGTCAATCTGGCGACGCCGCTGTTCGGCATGGCCTTCATGGTGCACATGTACAAGCGGCTGTCGGGCCCGCGCCGCGAATTGATCGAGCCGGCGCGACGCAGCAACGTCCGGTCGGTCTAGAGCCGATCCGGAAAAGCGCATAAGCGGTTTTCCGAAAGGACCATGCTGAAGCAACGAGCTGAAGCGCGACGATGATTCAACCCAATCTCGTCGCGCTTTAGCCGAGGCACTTTCTGACTGCGGACGTCAGCTCAATGGCACGCGGATCGATCAGGGTGGCCGCCCAGAGATTGGTAACGTAGCCGAAACCGACCCGCGATTCGGGGTCGGCAGCCCCGAGCGACCCTCCGCTGCCGGGATGGCCGAATGACGCTGGGCCGAGCAGGGAACTGATAGGCGGGGTCGCCCGCCAAAAGCCCAGCGACATGTTGAACAGGTTCTTCGTGTAGGGCAGCAACTCCGATGGGACGCCGTGCATGCGCGTCCGGTCGGTCTGAACCATCGTCATCGCAGCCACCGTGTCAGGCTGGAGGAGACGGATGCCGTCGACGTCGCTCACCGTTGCAGCGTACATGCGGGCGATGGAGTGGGCGTTGGCAAACATGTTCGCGGCGGGAAACTCCGCCGCCCGATAAGCCCGCGAGTGCATGTTCTCCTCGGTGACGCCGCCCACCGCCCGCCTTCATGAAGGCCGAACCCGGTCCGTAGACATCCTTCACCAAGGTCCCTGCCACGGCGCTGTCCAACCCCATGAGCTTGGCGAAGTCAGTCACCAGGTCTTCGGGGGAGCCGTACGGGAAGGGAGCCACCTCGAGCCGGGCAACCCGCGGCTCGATCTCTTCGGGTAGACCGATCCATGCGGAGAGCTTGAGAGGGCGGGCGATTTCCTCGGCGAAGAATCTGCCCAAGGACTTGCCCGTGATACGCCTGACGACCTCTCCGACGAGGAAGCCGAACGTCATGGCGTGGTAGAGGTGCTCCGTCCCGGGCGTCCAGAGCGGCTTCTGTATTTCCAGCGCGCGAATCAGCGGATCCCAGGCGCACGCCTCCTCGAATGTCAGCGGTGTGTCGACATACGGCAGGCCGGCTTGGTGAGAGAGCAGATACCTGACCGGCATCGTCCCCTTGCCCGCCGCGCCGAACTCCGGCCAATATCGGGTGACGGGAGCATCGAGATCGAGCAATCCACGCTGGACAAGGAGGTGGGCGCACATTGCGGTCGCACCCTTCGTAGTCGATGCGGTGAGCGCAACCGTGTCCTGTACCCACGGACGATTGCTGTCGCGGTCGGCCTGACCGCCCCACAGATCGACCACGGCACGCCCATCGACGTAGACGCAGCATGCGGCGCCAAGGTCCTTTCCTGCTTTGAAGTTGGCGCGAAAGGTGTCCGCCACCTGCTCCCAGCCGTGCTCAACTACGCCGTTGACGTCACTCATTGCCCCGTGCCTCCGCCGGCCGCTCGCTGTTTCGTTACGGTTGGTTGCCTGCGACGCGATCGATGGCTTGGATCAGCCGTTCGCGCTCCCGGATGATCCACTGGCCCACCGGATAGTTCCGACGAAACGCCTCGGCGAACTCCGCGGGGTCTTCACCGACGATCGCGCGGATCGGCGTCTCGCTCGCGGCGCTCTCGTCGAAGAGATCGGCAAGATCCTCCAGCATCGCCAGCAACTCGTCGCCCTTCCCGGGCCCGAAGTACATGAGGTACCGCTCCAACGCATCGATCGCGGTGTGATAGCTTGCGGGAAGCTGCTCCGTGCGCGCCTTGTACTGCCAGTAGCGTTTCTTCTCGTCGATCATCCGTGCGATGAACATGTTCATGCCTTTCTTTCCCGGAGTTGTTCGAGACGTTCCGCGAGGAAGCTCCATGTCCTCCAAAACTCCTCGAGATATTCGTGTCCCTGAGCGTTGAGCGAATAGACCTTGCGCGGTGGTCCCTTCTCGGACGGGACTTTCTCAACGGCGACGAAGCCCTTTTGCTCGTTCCTGACGAGCAATGCGTAGACGGTGCCTTCGGCGATGTCGGAGAAGCCCTGCTCCCGCAAACGTGCCGTGATCTCGTAACCGTAAGCGGGCTGCACGGAGAGGATTGCGAGGACGATGCCCTCCAGCGTGCCCTTGAGCATCTCCGTCATCTGCTTGCTCACGAAGCATCTCCTCGTTCTACTTAGCGTTAATGACTACCGGTATATAGCAGCACTGACTAGTGGTGTCAATCTTCGCCAGTCGGCGAGAGGTGGGGGCGATTCGGAGGGACGCCGGTGGCGATTTCGGTCACCGCCTCCGATGAGAAAGGCGCGTCAAACAACACGGCCGCGGTTAGACCGGATCTGAAGGCACCGATCGTGGAGAGGGCGCACCGTCGCGTGCGAATGGCACCAGCAGCAGGCCCGCGATCGCCACGCAGGCGAGCATCGCCCATGCCTCGTTGACGGTGAGTGCAAGCGACGCCCGCTCGACCAGCGGCCGGATGAACGCCACCGTGGCATCGTCCGGCGGCCCCGGCGGACGGTTGATCAGCAACATCGGATCGAGCCCGATCGCCTGCGCCGCGGTGATATCGCCTGCCAGCAGGCGCGTACGAAAATCCTCGCCATAGATCGGGCTTCGGCCGTAGAGGACGGTATCGATCAAGGCGATCCCGATCGCGCCACCCAGATTGCGCATCAAATTGAACAGTCCGCTGGCGTCGGCGACCTCCGCCTCCGGCAAGTTGCCCAACGCAATGCGCGTCGGCGGCAGCAGGCAGAACATGATCGCGACGCCGCGCATGACCTGCGGCCCGAACATCTCGCCGAAATCCGCGGTGCGCGGTTGAAAGGCACTGAGGCCGAGACCGAACGCGAACAACGCGAAGCCGGCGGCGGTCAGCAGAAGCGCGCCGACGCGACTTTCGAGGATTGCCGCCAGCGGCGCGGCGACGAGCTGCGCAACGCCGGTGACCAGCATGATGGTGCCGATCTCGAAGGCGTTATGGCGGCGGACGAAGCCAAGGAAGACCGGCATCAGATAGGTCGATCCATACAGGCCGATGCCGAGGCAAAAGCTCAAGCCACAACCGATCGCGAACGAGCGCCGCCTGAAAAGGGTCAATCGCGCGATCGGATACGTCACGCGGAGCGTGCGCCGGATCAGCAGCGCCATCCCGCCGATGCTTCCGACCAGCAAGCTCAGGCAAAGCATCGAAAGCCAGCCGCGCTGCGGCGCTTCCTTCAGGCCGATCATGAAGCTTGCGAGCGCGGCTGCGAGCAGGACGAGCGACCATTTGTCGAGTCTCGACAACGCGTGGAGATGCACGCCCTCTCTCGGCAGCAGCGATGGCGTGACCGTGGCCGCAATCGCCCCCGGGACCACATTGATCAGGAACAGCCACGGCCACGACCAGGTTTGCGTGATCCAGCCGCCGACCACGGGTCCAACGGTCGGTGCCAGCACCGCGACGACGCCGCCGATCGTGGTGGCCACCGCATGAAGGCGCACCGGAAACAGCGTGAACACGGCAGAGAACACCGCGGGGATGAGGACGCCGCCGGAGAATCCCTGCAGCACGCGAAACACCAGCAGCACGGCAAAGCCGCCGCTGAAAGCGCCGCCGATCGACGCGATGGTGAACAGGCTCACGGCAACGACGAACAGCCATCGCAACGACAGCACGTGCGTAAGCAGCCCGGTCAGCGGGATCGCGATCACCTCCGCGATCAGATAGGCGGTCTGGATCCAGCTCATCGCCGAAGGCGAGATCGCCAGCGCATGCTGGATCGTCGGCAACGAGGTCGCAACCACCTGGATGTCGAGGATCGCCATGAACATGCCGAGGCACATCAGGAGGAAGCCGGCCCAGGTCGCGACCGATGGACTGTCGGTTAGATGCTCCGCCCGGCCGCTCATGGCGTGCTGATGCGCGGCCAGGCGGAAACCGAGAGGGCACGGGTCTCGGCACGAATTCGGACTGCAAGCACCGCGAGATTGAGCACGGTGAAGATCAGCGCCAACGCCGGCAGATGCAGCGCGAGCGGGAGCAGCGCGATTTCACCGACGACGACGGCATAGTTCGGATGCGGGAAATATCGGTATGGCCCGGATGCCACCAGCGGCGCGCTCGGCAACACGATGATCCGCGTGGTCCATCGCGGCCCGAGCGCGGCCAAGATCCACAGCCGCAAGCCTTGCAGCACCAGAAAAGCCGCCAGCGCAGCCAGGTTGACGTCCTGGTTGCGACCAAAGACCCACAGCGCGATCAGCCAGCCGGCGTGAACCAGCACAATGAGCGGGTAGTGATCGGCGCCGAC
>NZ_VKHP01000289.1 GCF_010811875.1 Bradyrhizobium uaiense | reverse complement strand
GGCCCATGGACGCGACCCAGCCGCCGATCGACAGCATCGACACCAGGGCAAGCCGCAACCACATGCCGTCAGGGACACGCAGCGTCTGTCCGCGCGCGAGCGCCACCAGAGCGAGTGCCATCGCGCCGACGACGCCACAGAGCCCGCGCGACGACAGCGGCGGCCACTCCGTGAGAAGGAATTTCATGATCGGGAAGTTGAGGCCCCAGCCGGTCGAGGCGACGACCAGAAATGCGAGGCCGAGCGGTGACAGCGGGGCGCGGCCGGCGACGGGAACTGCAGTCATGGACCTGTCGTCATGTGGGCGGACAAATACAAGTGATGTGTCAGGGCTAGCCGGAAATCTGCTTGTCAGCAAACAGCATATGCATTCTATGATACAGACTTTCCGTCCGGGTTCCGCCTTAATCAGCAGTCGGGCCAAGCGAGTCGACGGCACGCAAGGCCGCAGAAAGAGGATGCATCGTGCCGAGCGTTCTCGTGGTCGATGACGACCCGATGGTGTGCGTTGCCATCGAGGTGTGTTTGCAGCGCCAGGGCTTCGACGTCACCGTCGCCGACGGCGGTGAAGCGGGCATGCGCGCGCTGGAAAAAGCCACCTTCGACGTGATGCTGGTCGACGTCTTCATGCCGCATATGCGCGGTTTCGAGGCGATTCGCGTCTTCCACGAGCGCGCCCCCGATATTCCTGTCATCGCGATGTCCGGCTATGCCTTCGCCAATTCCGACCGGGCGCCGGACTTCCTGCGAATGACGATCGAGCTCGGCGCGTCAGCCTGCCTGCGCAAGCCGTTCACCCCGCAGGCGCTGGTCGCCGCCGTTAACGAATGTCTTGCGAAGTCTGCTCCTTCTGCTCGTCTTTCGAAATAATTACTCGTACTAATCGTCGATGGCTTCCCAGCGTCTCATCCTTGGCAGTGGCCTTGCGATCCTCCTCGTCATCAGCGCGGCGTCGATCGGGCTGGACGTCAAGTCGCGCAGCGAGATTGATTCGGTCGAACACACGCTCCGAATCCTCAAATGCATTTCGGACGCGCGTCCGCTGCCGCGCGGCGTCGAGAGCGCGGCACGCGGCTTCGCACTGACGGGCGACGCCTCCTTTACCGACGAGTTTCGCGAGCAGAGCGCGGCCCTCTCCGCCGCCTTCGACGAGTTGATGGGTGCGGTGAAGTCGGCGCCGGAGGAAGCCCGGCTGATCACCGGCACCAGGGCGCAGGTCGCGCGCGCCATTGCGCTCGGCACCGAGCTGATCAGGTTGCGCACGGCGGGCGACATGGCCGGCGCCGCGGCGCTGGTCTCCGCGGGCGAGAGCCGCGCCCTGACGGACCAGGTCGGCGCCGCGCTCGACCGCCTCGTCGCCGAGGAGCGCCGCCTGCTCGGGATTCGCACCGAACAGTCGAAGACCAACGGCCGGTTGCTGCTCGCGATCGACCTCGCCGGGGTGGTGATGATCCTGGCGCTCGCGGTCGCGCTGACGCTGGCGGCCCGGCGCGCCAGCCGCGAATTGCAGGGCGCGCTCAGCGCGACCAAGGCGACCAATCTGTCGCTCGAGGGCAAGGTCGCCGAGCGCACCAAGGATCTCGGCGCCGCCCTCGAGGAGCTCCGCCGTTCTACCTCGGTGATGGAAACCACCTTCCGCACCATGGCGGAGGCGGTGCTGGTGATCGACGCCACCGGCACCGTGCTGCTGTCGAACCCCGCCGCCGAGAAGATGCTGCGCTACAAGCCGGGCATGACGGTCCGGCAACTGCGAGCCATGAGCAACGTGTTCCAGGCCGACGGCGTCACGCCGATGCTGGCCGACGACATGCCGTCGGCCAGGGCGCTGCGCGGCGAGGAATTCGACGGGCTGGAATTCGTCGCCCGGCCGGTGCGCGGCGCGCCCGAGATCCACCTCGTGGTGTCGGGCCGGCCACTGCGCGATGGCGACAACGCCATCGCCGGTGCTGCGCTGATCTATCACGACATCACCGCCTCGCGCGAAACCGAGCACAAGCTGCAGCAGGCGCAGAAGCTCGACGCCATCGGCAAGCTGACCGGCGGCGTCGCGCACGACTTCAACAACATGCTGACGGTGATCACCGGCACGACAGAGACGCTGGTCGACAGCCTGCGCGCCCAGCCGAAGCTTGCGCAGACCGCCGAGCTGATCGACCGCGCCGCCGAACGTTGCCGCGAGCTGATCCAGCATCTGCTCGCCTTCGCCCGCCGCCAGCCGCTGGAACCGCGCACCGTCGACATCAACGGCACCGTGGTCGATATCGCAAAACTGCTGCGGCCGACGCTCGGCGAGCAGATCGAGATCAGTTCGGTGCTCGCGTCCGACGTCGCCAGCGTCCACATCGATCCGTCGCAGCTTGCCAACTCGCTGCTCAACATGGCAATCAACGCCCGCGACGCGATGCCGAACGGCGGCAAGCTGCTGTTCGAGACCAAGAACATCGTGCTCGACGACGCCTATGCGGCTGTTAATCCCGACATCACGCCGGGCCGCTACGTGCTGCTCGCGGTCAGCGACACCGGCACCGGCATGTCGCACGCGGTGCAGGACAAGGTGTTCGAGCCGTTCTTCACTACCAAGGAGGTCGGCAAGGGCTCCGGCCTCGGCATGAGCATGGTCTACGGCTTCGTCAAGCAGTCCGGCGGCCATATCAAGATCTACAGCGAGGAAGGCCACGGCACCACGATCAAGCTCTATCTGCCCCCTGCCCGCGGCCAGGTCGAGGTCGAGGCACCGGCACCGGAGCCGGTGCGGCGCGGCAGCGAAATCATCCTCGTCGTGGAAGACGACCAGCTGGTGCGCAACTACGTGGTCGCGCAGCTGACGAACCTCGGCTACAAGACCATCGCGGTGCCCGACGCCCGCGCCGCGCTGGCGCTGGTCGACAAGGGCGAGAAGTTCGACCTCTTGTTCACCGACGTCATCATGCCCGGCGGCATGAACGGCCGCCAGCTCGCCGACGAAGTGGCAAAACGGCGGCCCGGCATGAAGGTGCTCTACACCTCAGGCTATACCGAGAACGCGATCGTGCATCACGGCCGCCTCGATGAAGGCGTGCTGCTGCTGGCAAAACCCTATCGCAAGGCCCAGCTCGCCAGCATGCTGCAACAGGCGCTCGGCGAGTGATGATTGCGCGGCCTGGATGATCCATCAGCACCGTCATCCTGAGGTGCGAGCCCTTGCGAGCCTCGAAGGATGCACGGCCCCGGCTGGTGGCCGTCGACCCTTCGAGACGCGCTTCGCGCTCCTCAGGGTGACGGGGTTAGGGTCATTTTGACGCTAACCACCGCATAAATCGGAGCAGGATGCGAGCTAGCTTGTCGCCAGCGCGACGCCGGCCAGCGTGAACAGCAGCGCGACGATCTGCGTTGGCCCAAGCGGTTCGTGCAGCGCGAGTGCGGAGGCGATCACGCCGATCACGGGCACCGCCATGGTGCCGATCGCCGCCACCGACGCCGGCAAACGGGCGAGCGCGGCGAACCAGGCTACATAGGCGACGCAGAACTGGATCAGCGTCGAATAAACCAGCAGCCACCAGCCGACCGTCGTGATCCGGTCGATATGCGTGGTCTCGATCAGGAAGCCGACGATCGCGATCGGCACGCAGCCGAGGCCGATCTGCCAGGCCGCGGCCGGGATCGGCGGCATCACCAGCGGATATTTCTTCGCCAGCACCGTGCCGAGCGCAAAGCCGAACGCGCCGCCGAGCGCCATGATGATTCCCGGCAGTTTCTCCTCACTCGCGGAAATCCCGTTGCCGCCCATGATCGCGGCGAGCCCCGCGAACGCCATCACCAATGCGATGGTGCGGAGTAGCGTCGGCCGCTCGCCGAGCACCGGCCAGGCCAAGAGCGAGGCCCATACCGGCATGGTGTAGGCGATCAATGCGGTCTCGCTCGCCGGCAGCCACAAGAGCGCGAGCCCCATCAGCACCATCCAGCCGGTGACGTTGAGCGCCGCATACAGCACGAGCCGCGGCCACAGCCGGGCCTCGACATGCAGGCTCTGGGCGCGGATCAGCGCCAGCACTGCGAGCAGCGCGGCGCCGATCACGCCGGTGGTGCCGCGCAGGGTCAGCGGCGGCAGCTCGCTGAGCAGGAACTTGGTGGACGGCCAGTTGAACCCCCAGCCCACCGAGGTGATGGCGAGGAACATCAGGCCGGCGGGCGCAAGGCGCGGCCGCGCGGAGGGCTTCTGGTTTGTCATGGAACCCGGCAAGGGTGTGAAGAGCAAGGCTGTGAAAAGGATGTGAGTCGGCCTCACCTTGCCCGCGATTTTGTCGCCCGACCATCACGCCGCTGACATGCCTGATCCGTAGTTTGCCCGTAGCCTTACGTGAGTCCCAAAAATTCAATCCGGGACGGCGAATAAATAGTTCGCCTGTGAACAGCGGGGCGAACCTCCAATCCACAGGGGCCACGAATTTTTTTGGCTTGGGAATCCCTGAGGACTCACCGATAGTTGGCTCGATCACAGGCGCGGCACCGCCCCCTGTTATCCCCCTCCCTCCACCATATTTAGTGTTTGATTCAGAAACTCGTACTAGTCCTTGACGGGTGCAACGGACATGGCCTAGCTTTCAACCTGTTCGGCGCGAGTGTGTTTGGGTCCCCGCCGGTCGCTCCCACAAGGGTTCCAAAATGACCACTCCGCCAGGCCTTCGAGCCGCGGGTGAAGGGCTTGTCTGCCCTGATTTTGGGCTGCGGTCGGGACGACAGAACGGGCCGAGAAGGACCCGGAAACAGAGGCCGAAACCGGCCCGCAAGTGAGCGTACGCGTGACGTATCGCGTGAGCGTTTGGGGCGTTGAATGCATGACTCGGAGGACCCGACCAGTCGGGCACCCCCCAGGGATTGTGCCGCCGCAGGGCCGGGCCAAACCGGCGCCGAGCGGACGAGAGAACAGGCCGGATCCACCGGCTGAGCTGCGGATGACGGGAGGCGTGCCCACACGTGTCCCCAAGTCCGCGAACAGACAACATTCCGGCAACCTGCGAGAAACGTGGGACCGGGCAGAAGAAGTGACGGGGCTCGACCATGCGAATCGAACGACGCAACACCACCAGCGGACAATCTCCCTATGCCGGGATCAATTTCCGCCTGACCACCTCAGAGATCCGCAATCCGGACGGCTCGGTCGTGTTCCGTGCCGAGAACGTCGAGGTTCCGGAGTTCTGGTCGCAGGTCGCCTCCGACGTGCTGGCGCAGAAGTATTTCCGCAAGGCCGGCGTCGCCGCGCGCTTGAAGAAGGTCGAGGAAGAGACCGTGCCGTCGTGGCTGTGGCGTTCGGTGCCCGACACCGAGGCGCTGGCTGCGCTGCCGGAGAACGAGCGCATCGTCGGTGAGACCTCCGCCAAGCAGGTGTTCGATCGCCTCGCCGGCTGCTGGACCTATTGGGGCTGGAAGGGCGGCTACTTCTCCACGGAAGAAGACGCCCTCGCCTTCTACGATGAACTGCGCTTCCAGCTGGCAAAACAGATGGTCGCGCCGAACTCGCCGCAGTGGTTCAACACCGGTCTGCATTGGGCCTATGGCGTCGATGGTCCCGGCCAGGGCCACTATTACGTCGACTGGAAGACCGGCAAGCTGACCAAGTCGAAGTCGGCCTATGAGCACCCGCAGCCGCATGCCTGCTTCATCCAGGGCGTCGGCGACGACCTCGTCAACGAGGGCGGCATCATGGACCTCTGGGTGCGTGAAGCGCGCCTGTTCAAGTACGGCTCCGGCACCGGCTCGAACTTCTCCAGCCTGCGCGGCGAAGGCGAAAAGCTGTCCGGCGGCGGCCGCTCAAGCGGCCTGATGAGCTTCCTCAAGATCGGCGACCGCGCCGCCGGCGCGATCAAGTCGGGCGGCACCACGCGTCGCGCGGCCAAGATGGTCGTGGTCGATGCCGATCACCCCGATATCGAGACCTATATCGACTGGAAGGTGAAGGAGGAGCAGAAGGTCGCAGCCCTCGTCACCGGTTCGAAGATCAACCAGAAGCACCTCAAGGCCGTGATGAAGGCCTGCGTGAACTGCGAAGGCAGTGGCGACGACTGCTTCGATCCCGAAAAGAACCCGGCGCTCCGCCGCGAGATCAAGCTCGCCCGCCGCAACCTCGTGCCCGACAACTACATCAAGCGCGTCATCCAGTTCGCCAAGCAGGGCTACAAGGACATCCAGTTCGACATCTACGACACCGACTGGGATTCCGAGGCGTATCTCACGGTCTCCGGCCAGAACTCCAACAATTCGGTGTCGCTGAAGGACGACTTCCTCCGCGCAGTCGAGACCGACGGCGACTGGAATCTGGTGGGACGCACGACCAGGAAGGTCACCAAGACGCTGAAGGCCCGCGACCTCTGGGAGAAGATCGGTTACGCCGCCTGGGCCTCCGCCGATCCCGGCCTGCACTTCAACACCACGATGAACGACTGGCACACGTGCAAGTCGTCGGGCGACATCCGCGCGTCCAATCCGTGCTCGGAATACATGTTCCTGGACGACACGGCGTGCAACCTCGCCTCGGCCAATTTGCTGACGTTCTACAGCACGACCACCAAGCGGTTCGACATCGAGTCCTACGAGCACCTCTGCCGGCTCTGGACCATCGTGCTCGAAATCTCGGTCATGATGGCCCAGTTCCCGTCGAAGGCGATCGCCGAGCTCTCCTACGAGTTCCGCACCCTCGGCCTCGGCTTCGCCAACATCGGCGGCCTCTTGATGACCATGGGCCTGCCCTATGACTCGAAGGAAGGCCGTTCGCTGTGCGGCGCGCTGACCGCCGTGATGACCGGCATCTCCTACAAGACCTCGGCGGAGATGGCCGCCGAACTCGGCACCTTCCCGGGCTACAAGAAGAACGCGGCCCACATGCTGCGCGTGATCCGCAACCACCGCCGCGCCGCTCATGGCAACGCCACCGGTTACGAGGCGCTCTCGGTCAACCCGGTGCCGCTCGATCACGCTTCGTGCCCGCAAGCCGACATCGTCGCGCACGCCAAGCTGGCGTGGGACGACGCGCTGGCGCTCGGCGAGGTCAACGGCTATCGCAACGCCCAGACCACCGTGGTGGCGCCGACCGGCACCATCGGCCTCGTGATGGATTGCGACACCACCGGCATCGAGCCTGATTTTGCGCTGGTGAAGTTCAAGAAGCTCGCCGGCGGCGGCTACTTCAAGATCATCAACCAGGCGGTGCCCTCAGCGCTGCGCGCGCTCGGCTATCGCGAGAGCGAGATCGCCGAGATCGAGGCCTACGCCGTCGGCCACGGCTCGCTGTCGAACGCCCCGGGCATCAACGCCTCGACGCTGAAGGCAAAAGGCTTCACCGATGAAGCCATCGCCAAGGTAGAAAAGGCGCTGCCGACCGCGTTCGACGTCAAGTTCGCCTTCAACAAGTGGACCTTCGGCGAGGACTTCATCCGCGACCAGCTCGGCATCGGCGCGGAAGCGATCGCAGCCCCCGGCTTCGACCTGCTCCAGGCCGTCGGCTTCACCAAGCGCGAGATCGAAGCCGCCAACGTGCACATCTGCGGCGCGATGACGGTGGAAGGCGCTCCGCATCTGAAGGCCGAGCACTACCCGGTGTTCGACTGCGCCAACCCCTGCGGCAAGATCGGCAAGCGTTATCTCTCGGTCGAGAGCCACATCAGGATGATGGCGGCGTCCCAGCCGTTCATCTCGGGTGCGATCTCCAAGACCATCAACATGCCGAACGACGCCACGGTGGAGGACTGCAAGTCCGCCTATTTGCTGTCGTGGAAGCTGGCGCTGAAGGCCAACGCGCTGTACCGCGACGGCTCAAAGCTGTCGCAGCCGCTCAACTCGCAGCTCATCTCCGACGATGAGGACGAGGACGATGCGGTCGAGGCGCTCTACGAGAAGCCTATGGCGGCGCGTGCCGCCCAGGTCTCGGAGAAGATCGTCGAGAAGCTGGTCGAGCGCATCGTCGTGATGCGCGAGCGCGAGAAGATGCCTGACCGACGCAAGGGTTACACCCAGAAGGCGGTGGTCGGCGGCCACAAGGTCTATCTCCGCACCGGCGAATATGACGACGGCCGGCTCGGCGAGATCTTCATCGACATGCACAAGGAAGGCGCAGCTCTGCGCTCCTTCATCAACAATTTTGCGATCGCGGTGTCGCTCGGTCTGCAATACGGCGTGCCGCTGGAAGAATATGTCGATGCCTTCACCTTCACCCGCTTCGAGCCCGCAGGTCCCGTTCAGGGCAACGACTCGATCAAGTACGCGACCTCGATCCTCGACTATGTCTTCCGCGAGCTCGCGGTGAGCTACATGTCGCGCTTCGATCTCGCCCATGTCGATCCGAACGAAAGCGGCTTCGACGCGCTCGGCAAGGGCGTCGAGGAAGGCAAGGAGCCGGATGAGGCTCCTGCCCAGCACCAGGCCACCAAGTATCTGTCGAAGGGCCTGACCCGGTCGCGCACCGACAACCTCGTCGTCATGCGCGGCGGCTCGGCGGCGGTGAGCAGCAATGCCGACAATGCGCCTGCCGGCGGCAGCCGCGTCACGGCACTGGCGCCGCACGGCGCGACCGCCCGCGGCGTCTCCGACACCATCGAAGGTGCCGTCGCCCTCAAGCAGGAAGTCAGCCACGACCTGTCGCCGACCGAGAAGCTCGAGGCCCTGCAGACCTGGAGCAAGCCCGGCACCGCCGCAGCCGCCGCCCCGTCCAAGGCAGAGCGTCGCGCCGAAGCGAAGGCCAAGGGCTACGAAGGCGAGATGTGCTCGGAGTGCGGCAACTTCACGCTGGTGCGGAACGGGACGTGCATGAAGTGCGATACTTGCGGCAGCACGACGGGGTGTTCGTGAGCTGTAGATAGCACCGAAAAATCACAAAGGCCGCTCCAACGAGCGGCCTTTGCTATGATGGTCCCGATCAGCGAAGCGATATTCGGGACAAAGCTTTCGGCATATCACTCCGCCTGTCTGAGACATTAGGTGGTTCACCGAACGATAAGCTCGTCACAACAATTCGCATCCACAGCTCAGTCCGAGAAGCCCATGAATTTTCGGTTGCTTTATGAAGGACCAATCGCACCACGGCAACGCGCTACCCTTCCGGACATACATGCAATTCGGAAAGCCTTCGATCCTCAAGTACGAGAGCTATGGCAACATCTGCCACTTAGTGCCGAATCGGAGAAATTGCTGAAGCACCCACATGAAGTTCCGACAAACCATATAGGCATCCTCGAAAGGCGCGGCACAACCGTCTTTGCCCCTTTGGTCACGAAACGCTTGGAATTGATGTGCGAGTTGGAAATAGTCTTCCTCAGGAAGCAAGCGCCAGGTCAACTAATCGGTGACGGTGACGGTGGCGACATCGACAATCGAATTAAGACTCTGCTTGATGCGTTGTCGATGCCACCACTGGCCCAACAGAGACATTTTGAAGATGCAACATCGAGCAGCGTCATTCACTGCCTGTTGCAGGACGACTCCCTGGTCACCAAACTATCCGTCGAAACAGACCGACTGTTGAGACCGACTGAAAGCGCGCACGACTTGGTTGCCATCATTCGAGCGAGAGTTGCTGCAAACCTCATCGTCGGCGAATTTCCCCGCACTTCAACGAGGTCGAACGTCAAGCTCACATCTTCGCCGCGCAGCTACTGGCACCGTCGCACCTAGTCGAGCGCTACAAGTCGGCCGCGGCGATAGCGGCAGCCTTCCAAATTAGCCTGGAAGCAGCAACGCGTCGTCTAAGCGAGGTAATTGCCGAAGAGCGCGGCAAGCCCGACGGAACTGCCGTAATCGTTGGCGGAGAGCGGTTCATCCAAGATAATTTGGCAAGTGAGATCTGTTCGGCCATCTCATCGGTGATTTCGGAAGTTCTTTCGAGTGAAGCTCCCGTTGAACCATTAAAAAATAACCTCTTTGCGACATCGATGCTCGTAGCAGCCGCCAGCGATCTGCTGCTAGATGCCTATGTCAGTTTGAGACCAGAAGGCGCAACCGATCGATTCATTAGAGCATCCTGCGTCGCCGCTGCGGTCGTTACAATTCGTCCCATTCGAGAAATTGGTGCATCAACGAGCTTTTCAAACAACTTGCCTGCCATAAATCAGCTTTGCGGACTCACTGCGGCTGCGGCGCTCTTAGACATACCGTTTCGAGTTACTTCAACGCTTAGCGGAGATCTCCCCGTTCCGGTCGCGTTACCCATCCCTGGCTTTCTGTCTGCACTTCTCAACTGTTTCGAGGACCAGGTCACAACACCGTCAGAAATCCTGCACTTTGCGGACGTGCCGACCTACAACGAGTACAACGAGACGAACGACATCTCATGGACGGAGATCGGTCTCATTGCGCAGTCGGCACGACTGCTTGAGTTGTGGTCCTCCAGAGAATTCATTTGAGACAGATCACAGGCGTAGCAAGCGTAGGGCGAATTAGGCGTAGGCGTAATCCGCCGCTTCGCTGACAACAGGCTCGACGAGTTACACTTCGCTTCTGTAACGGGCCTCGATCAGTCAATCCCTTTTTGCGTTGTCCACTCGCCGGGGTCTCGCTTCTGTACGGGGTCGACGCAAGGCCGCCACCTGATGGGGTTAGAAGAGGAAGAGGCCGGC
>NZ_VKHP01000288.1 GCF_010811875.1 Bradyrhizobium uaiense | reverse complement strand
CAGGGAGGAGACCGCGTGGACCTCTCTCCCCCCCCCCCCCCTCCCCCCCCCCCTCGGGGGGGGGGTCCTGGTCCCCCCCCCACGGCGCACTGTGTTCCCGTGCCCGTCGCGGGGGGGGGGGGTACAGGTCTCACCGCATTCACTATTCGTGGAAGCAGCCCCTCACCCCAACCCTCTCCCCGCAAGAGCGGGGCGAGGGAGCCAATCGAAGCACCGCATGACGCAATCTGCCGAAGTCACCCAAGACGGCGCGATCACCGGTCCGCCCGAGCCGGTGCGCAAGAATGTCATGGACCGCTTCATCGATTCGATCGAATGGGTGGCGGCCTTCTTCGTCGGCGTCGTCGCGCTCAACACCTTCACCGCGGTGTTCATGCGCAAGTTCTTCTCGGTGACGATTCCCGACTACTACAATTTCGGCCAGTTCCTGCTCGGCATCCTGATCTTCTGGGGCATCGCGGCGACCAGCTATCGCGGCACCCACATCACGGTGGACCTGGTCTGGGCCAACGCCTCGCCGCGCTATCAGCGCTGGATCGACATCTTCGCGACGCTGGTGCTGCTGTTCGTGGTGAGCGTGCAGACCTACACGCTGGCCGACAAGGTGATCGACACCAGGAACAGCCACATCGTCACCATGGATCTCGGCGTGCCGGTCTGGCCGTTCTTCCTGGTGTCGTGGATCGGCGACGTCTCGGCCGTGCTGCTGATCGCGATCCGCACCTACCGCCTGATCTTCCATCCGGAAGATATCCACGATGCCAAGATCAAGACGGCGGAGTAGACGGCCATGAGCCTTGATTTGAGCCCCGAGGCCGTCGCCGTCATCGGCTTTGTCAGCCTGTTCGTGCTGATGCTGTTGCGGGTCCCCGTCGGCATGGCGATGGGCCTCGTCGGCATCACCGGCTTTGGCTACCTCACCGGCTTTGCGCCGGCGCTGAAGCTGGTCGGCCAGACCACGATGCGCACGGTGACGGATTACTCCTTCGGCGTGATCCCGATGTTCCTCTTGATGGGCGCCTTCGTATCCGTCTCGGGCATCAGCCGCGAGTTGTTTCGTGCTGCCAACACCTTCGTCGGCCACTGGAAGGGCGGGCTCGGCATTGCGACCATCGCGGCCTGCGGCGGCTTTGCCGCGATCTCGGGCTCGTCGGTCGCGACCGCCGCGACCTTCTCGGCGGTGGCCTATCCCGAGATGCGCCGCTTCGGCTATCCGCAATCCTTCTCCACCGGCGTGATCGCGGTCGGCGGCACGCTCGGGGCGATGCTGCCGCCGTCCACCGTGCTCGCGGTCTACGGCATCATCACCCAGCAGGACATCGGCAAGCTGTTCATCGCGGGCGTGGTCCCGGGTCTGCTCGCGATCCTGATGCACATGATCACGATCGGCATCATCGGCGTGACGCGGCCGGGCTTCCTGCCGGCGGGCAAGAAGGCGTCGTGGAGCGAGCGCGCGATGGCCATGCGCGACGTCTGGTCGCCGCTGCTCCTGTTCCTGTTCGTGATCGGCGGCCTCTATGGCGGCTTCTTCGTTCCGACCGAAGCCGGCGCGGTCGGCGCGGTCGGCGCCTTCATCATCGGCATCCTCAGAGGCAAGCTGACCAAAGAGGGCATCCTGCAATCGCTGTTACAGGCGACGCGCACCGCGGCGGCGGTGTTCACCGTGCTGATCGGCGCGCTCTGCTTCGGCTATTTCCTCACCATCACCCAGACGCCGCAGAACGTCACCGAATTCCTCACCGGGCTCGGCATCGGCCCCTATGGCGTGCTGGCGCTGATCCTCCTGATGTACCTGGTGCTGGGTTGCCTGATGGATGCGATGGCGATGGTGATCCTCACCGTGCCGATCGTGTTTCCGGTGGTGACGTCGCTCGGTTTCGATCCGATCTGGTTCGGCATCATCATCGTGATGACGGTGGAGCTCGGCCTGATCCATCCGCCGGTCGGCATGAACGTGTTCGTGATCAAGAGCGTGATCAAGGACGTCAACATGTCGACGATTTTCGTCGGCGTGCTGCCGTTCGTGATCACCGATCTGATCCGGCTGGTGATCCTGATCCTGTTCCCGCTGCTTGCGACATGGTTGCCGCAGCGCATGATAGGTTAGCTCCATGGCACCCGAGCTGCTCACCAAATGCGTCTTCACCATCATCGCCCGGATTGCCGAGGTGACGTCCGCCGGCGACATCGGCACCGGCATCCGCCGCATCATCCCGATCGTCGGCGGCGAGGTGAAAGGCGAGGGGATCAATGGAAAGGTGCTTCCCTTCGGCGCCGACTTCCAGATCATCCGGCCCAACGAGCTGATCGAGCTGGAGGCAAAATACGCCTTCGAGACCGACGACGGCGCCGTCGTCTATGTCGAGAACAAGGGCATCCGCTTCGGGCCGGTCGATCTGTTGCAGAAGCTGAAGCGCGGCGAGCCGGTCGATCCGAAGCTGATCTATTTCCGCACCGTGCCGAAATTCGAAACCGGTTCCGAAAAGTACCGCTGGCTGATGGAGCACATCTTCATTGGCTCCGCCGCCCGCCACGCCGACCGCGTCGTGATCGACGTGCATCAGGTGCTGTAGCTTTCTCGCACTTGCTTGTGTGACTCACTGACCGCGCCACTCATTCGGTGTCGTCCCTGCGAAAGCAGGGACCCATATTCCGTGGCCTATGTTGTGAACGGGACTCGTCGTTCCACCATCGCGCAACAACGACCACTTGTGGTTATGGGTCCCTGCTTTCGCAGGAACGACGGCTGGAGGGAGCCGTGCGTATCCACTCCATCACCGTCACCCTGAGGAGGCCGCGTAGCGGCCGTCTCGAAGGGTCGACGGCCACCAGTCGGTCCGTGCATCCTTCGAGGCCCGCTTGCGCGTGCACCTCCAGCGACAAAGGCGAAGCCTTTGCGCGGGGATGACGGACCCGACAGTCGTGCGTGCCCATATTGACTCTGTCGTCAATCGTTATAAAATATAACTATTCTGAATAGGAAACAATAACGCCATGGGAAACGCTGCCGACGCGGGTGACGCCTCGCTGCTCAGGATCGAGACGCGAGGGGCGGTGCTCACCGTCGGGCTCAACCGGCCCGCCAAGCGCAATGCGCTGAACGACGGCATCATCCTGGCGCTGCAGGATTGCTTCTCGGCGATTCCCGACGAAGTCGGCGCCGTCGTCATCCATGGCGTCGGCGATCATTTCTCGTCCGGCCTCGATCTCTCAGAACTGACCGAGCGCGACGCCACCGAGGGCCTGGTGCATTCCCAGATGTGGCATCGCGTGTTCGACCGCATCCAGTATTGCCGCGTGCCCGTGATCGCTGCACTGAAGGGCGCGGTGATCGGCGGCGGGCTGGAGCTGGCCTGCGCCGCGCATATCCGGGTTGCCGAGCCGTCGGCCTATTTCGCGCTGCCCGAGGGCCAGCGCGGCATCTTCGTCGGCGGCGGCGGATCGGTGCGGCTGCCGCGGTTGATCGGTGTGCCGCGGATGGCGGACATGATGCTGACCGGCCGCGTCTACTCGGCGACCGAGGGCGCAGCCTACGGCTTCTCGCAATATCTCACCGAGGCCGACGGCGCGTTGCCGAAAGCGCTGGAGCTCGCCGAGCGCGTCGCCGCCAACGCGCCGCTGACCAACTTCGCCGTGTTGCAGGCGCTGCCGATGATCGCCGAGGCCAATCCGCAGACCGGCCTCTTGATGGAATCGCTGATGGCGACGGTGGCGCAGAGCGACAAGGAAGCCAAGAAGCGGATCCGCGCGTTCCTGGATCGCAAGACCGCCAAGGTGAAGCCGACATGAGCGCCAGGGCTGACATATCTGCGTCCGCGTCCACTGCGAGCGCGCATCCGTTGCGCCCGATCTCGTTCGGCAACCCTGATGTCACCGTCGAGCGCCGCGACGACGGCACGATCTATCTTCGCCCGAAGCTCGGGCTCGCCGAGTTTCCGGTTCGCCTCACCGACCGGTTGCATCACTGGGCAAATGCCGAGCCGAACCGCGTGTTCATGGCCGAGCGTGCAGCCGGCGGCGGCTGGCGGCAGATCACCTACGCGCAATTGTATGAGGCCACGCGGCGCATCGCTTCCGCGCTGATCGCGCGCGGATTGTCAGCCGAGCGGCCGATCGTGATCCTGTCGGGCAATTCGATCGATCACGCGCTGATCGCGCTGGGTGCGCTCTATGCCGGCATTCCGTTCTGCCCGGTGTCGCCGGCCTATTCGCTGGTGTCGCGCGACTACGGCAAGCTCGGCTTCGTCATCAAGCTGTTGACACCGGGCCTGGTCTTCGCCGACGACGCCGATAAATTTGCCGATGCGTTGCGTGCCAATGTCGGACCCGATGTCGAGATCGCCGCAAGCCGCGGCGCGGTGCCTGGCCGCGAGGTGACGCGGCTTGCCGACCTCATGGCAACGGCGGAGGATCCACGCCTCGATGCGACGCATGCGGCGATCGGGCCGGATACGATCGCGAAATTCCTGCTGACGTCGGGTTCGACGGGAAATCCCAAGGCCGTCATCAACACCCAGCGGATGATCTGCGCCAACCAGGTGATGCTGCGCGAGACGCTGGCGTTCCTGAAGGACGAGCCGCCCGTCATCGTCGATTGGCTGCCGTGGAATCACACCTTTGGCGGCAACCACAATGTCGGGCTGACGCTGTTCAACGGCGGCTCGATGTATCTCGATGAGGGCAAGCCGATCCCCGGCGGCATCGAGGAGACCGTGCGAAACCTGCGTGAGATCTCGCCGACGGTCTATTTCAACGTGCCCAAGGGCTATGAATCGCTGCTGCCCTATCTGCGTGACGATCCCGCCTTGCGAGCGAAATTCTTCCATCGGCTGCATGCGATGTTCTTCTCGGGGGCGGCGCTGTCGCCGTTCATCTGGAACAGCCTCGATGCGCTCGCCGTGCAGGAGAAGGGCTATCGCGTGCCTGTCCTGACCGGGCTCGGCGCCACCGAGACCTCGCCGTTCTTCATGTCGGTGCGGCCCGATACCAGCCGTTCCGGCCATGTCGGGCTTCCGGTGTCGGGCAATGACGCGAAGCTCGTCCCCAACAACGGCAAGCTCGAGGTGCGTGCCAAGGGCCCGAACGTGACGCCAGGCTATTGGCGGCAGCCGGACCTGACCGCCAAGGCGTTCGACGAGGAAGGCTTCTACAAGTTCGGCGACGCGCTGAAGCCCGCCAACCCCGGCGATCTCGATGCCGGCTTCGATTTCGACGGCCGCATCGCCGAGGATTTCAAGCTGGCGAGCGGCACCTGGGTCAGCGTCGGGCCGTTGCGGGCGCGCTTCGTCGGTACCTGCGCGCCGCTGGTGCGCGACGTCGTGATCGCAGGAATCAACCGCGACGAGCTCGCGGCGATCGTGATCCTCGATCTCGATGGCTGCCGCCTGATCAATCCGGCGCTTGCTTCCGGCGACATCGCGGCCGCGGCCAACGATCCGCTGGTGCGTGCCGCCTTCCGCGAGCGCTTCGCGCGCGTGCTTGCGAGCGCCACCGGCTCGTCGAACCGAATCGCGCGGGCGATTCTGCTCGACACGCCGCTGTCGATCGATCGCGGTGAGGTCACCGACAAGGGCTCGATCAACCAGCGCGCGGTGCTGGAGCATCGCACCGACATCATCGAAGTGCTCTATGCGCCGGTGCCGCCGGCATCGGTGATCACGTCAGTCTGACTCTCGAAGAGGAGAATGCCATGCAGTTGAAGGATCAGGCCGCCATCGTCACCGGCGGCGCATCGGGATTGGGGGCTGCGACCGCGCGCCGGCTGGCTGCGCAGGGCGCCAAGGTCGCAGTCTGCGATCTCAACGCCAAGCTCGCCGAGAGCGTCGCGGCCGAGATCGGCGGCATTGCCGTGGTCTGCGACGTCGCCGATGCGGCGGCAGCCGAGGCCGCAGTCGCTGCCGCCGCCAAGGCGCATGGCCCGGCGCGCGTGCTGGTGAATTGTGCCGGCATTGGTGTCGCCAAGCGCGTGATCGGCCGCGAAGGGCCGATGGCGCTGGCCGATTTCGACAAAATGATCAAAGTCAATCTGCTCGGCTCCTTCAACATGCTGCGGCTTGCGACCGCTGACATGGCGAAGCTGGAGCCGCTCGCAACCGGCGAGCGCGGCGTCGTGATCTCGACGGCTTCGGTCGCGGCCTATGATGGCCAGATCGGGCAGGCGGCCTATTCGGCTTCCAAGGGCGGCATCGTCGCCATGACCTTGCCGATCGCGCGCGAGCTCGCGCAATTCGGCATCCGCGTGCTGACCATCGCGCCCGGCCTGTTCATGACGCCCTTGCTGGCCGGCCTGCCGCAGGAAGCGCAGGATTCGCTCGCCGCCGCGATCCCGTTCCCGCGCCGGCTCGGCCAGGCCGATGAGTTCGCCTCGCTGGCGCTGCACATGATCGACAATCCCTATCTGAACGGCGAAGTGGTGCGGCTCGATGCCGCGCTCCGGATGGCGCCGCGCTGACGCATGATCCGGAAGAGCTTGACGCTCTTCCGGATCGATCACGCTCAATCGAGGACAAACCATGTTCGTCAATCGGCGCGACGTGCAGATCCGGTGGGGCGATTGCGACCCCGCTAACATCGTCTATTACCCGCGTTACTTCGCGATGTTCGACGATTCGACCTCGATCATGTTCGAGGCGGCCGGTTGCTCGAAGCAGGACCTCGTCCACAAATACGGCCTGGTCGGCATTCCCATGGTCGACACGCGGGCGAAATTTCACATCCCGTCGACCCATGGCGACTGGATTACCATCGAGAGCCGGATCGAGAGCATCAAGCGCTCGAGCTTCGAGGTGGTGCACCGCGTGCTCAAGGGCGAGGCGCTGGCGATCGAGGCATTCGAAACCCGGGTGCTGGTCGGCCGCCATCCGGACGATCCGGCCAGGCTGAAATCGGCGCCGTTTCCGCAGGAGATCATCGACCGCTTCATGAATGGCTGACGTGGTCGTGAAGGGCCGACTTGCGGCCCCTCATGACTCGACTTTTGGAGCATGATCCCCGCGCAAACGCGTTCCGCGTTTGTCGCGAGGGAAAACCGGTTTCCACTTTTCCGGTCATGCTCTAAAGAAGGGGCTGAATTGGCCCGTAAAATTGGTTTAAACCAAAAAACTTATCCGCAGGGAGGAATGAATGAGGAAGGCCACTCTCGCCGCAGCAGCGCTCGCAGCAGTCATCGCGCTGCCGGGCGCGCCCGCACTGGCGCAGACCAATGAAATCACCATCGGCATCTCGCTCTCGACCACGGGCCCCGCCGCGGCGCTCGGCATCCCCGAGCGCAATGCGCTCGATTTCGTACCGAAGGAGATCGCCGGCGTGCCGCTGAAGCTGATCGTACTCGACGACGGCGGCGATCCGACGGCTGCGACCACCAACGCGCGGCGCTTCGTCACCGAGTCCAAGGCCGACATCATCATGGGCTCCTGCATCACGCCGACGACGATCGCGGTGTCGACGGTCGCCAACGAGGCTGGCATCCCGCATTTCGGTCTCGCGCCGTTCCCGATCAACGACGCCCGCGCAAAATGGTCGGTCGACCTGCCGCAGTCGATCCCGATCATGGGCAAGGTGCTTTACGAGCACATGAAGGCGCACAACATCAAGACCGTCGGCTATATCGGCTATTCGGATTCCTACGGCGACCTCTGGGTCAACGACTTCAAGGCGCAGGCCGTGCCGATGGGTCTGACCATGACCGATGAGGAGCGCTTCGCGCGTCCGGATACTTCGGTCGCCGGCCAGGTGCTGAAGCTCGTCGCCGCCAATCCCGACGCCATCCTGATCGGCGCCTCGGGCACCGCCGCGGCGTTGCCGCAGAGCGCGCTGCGCGAGCGCGGCTACAAGGGCCTGATCTACCAGACCCACGGTGCTGCCACCATGGACTTCATCCGCATCGCCGGCGCGTCCGCGGAAGGCGTCATCATGTCGGCCGGCCCGATCATGTCGCCGGAGACGCAGGCAGACGGCGCGCTGACCAAGAAGCCGGGCCTTACGCTGAACGCGGCCTATGAAGCCAAATACGGCGCCAACAGCCGCAGCCAGTTCGCCGGTCACTCTTACGACGCGTTCCAGGTGCTGAATCGCATCATCCCGGTGGCGCTGAAGACCGCAAAGCCCGGCACGGTGGAATTCCGCGAGGCGATCCGTCAGGCGCTGATCTCCGAGAAGGAGATCGTCGCGAGCCAGGGCGTCTACAACTGGACCGAAAAGGACCGCTACGGCCTCGACGACCGCTCGCGCATCCTGCTGACCGTCAAGGACGGCAAATACGTCCCGGCGATGTGAGCCGATGTCGATCTACGAAATGAAGCAGCCGGTCCCGATGAGGGGCCGGCTTTTTTCTTAGCGTCCGCTGGAGAGCAATCTCACCCGAAATTGCGTAACGTGGGCACGTTGCTCGGACTCCCTCCCCCCTTGCGGGGGAGGGTTAGGGAGAGGGGTGCCACACGGCATGCTCTCGCAGTACACGCTTCAACCCAGCGCGACCGAGATTGCGATAGCGACGATCCCATCGATCATCTTGCCCGGGGCTTACCCCTCTCCCCACCCTCCCCCGCAAGGGGGGAGGGAACCCTACCGCCGGTGACTCCCTCACATTAACCCGGTTGGTGATCCATCCGCGTACCTACCATCCGCCCTAAATCGCGCTCTCGCCTTCGTGCTGGAAGCCGAGATAGCTGGCGGCGACGCCCTTGTTGGCGGCGATGTCCTTGGCGGTGCCTGACAGCACGAACTCGCCGAGCTCCATCACATAGGCGCGGTCGGCGATCTGGAGTGCCGCCTGGGCGTTCTGCTCGACCAGCAGCACCGAGACGCCGGCTGAGCGGAGTTCACCGACGATGCGGAAGATGTCGGCGACGATGATCGGGGCGAGGCCGAGGCTCGGCTCGTCCAGCATCAGGAGTTTCGGCGCGCCCATCAGCGCGCGGCCCATCGCCAGCATCTGCTGCTCGCCGCCGGACAGCGTGCCGGCGAGCTGCTTGCGCCGCTCCTTGAGCCGCGGAAACAGCGTGTAGACCCGCTCCAGCGAGACGGCCGCCGTCGATTTCGCAATCCGGAACGCGCCGAGCTCGAGATTGTCCTCGACATTCATGGTGCCGAACAATTCGCGATGCTCGGGCACGAGGCTCAAGCCGGTAGCGACGCGGTCCTCGATGTCGAGCGGCGCCATGTCGACGCCGGCGAAAGTGGTGCGGCCCCTCAGCGGCAGCACGCCCATGACGGCGTTCAGAAGCGTGGTTTTGCCGGCGCCGTTGGCGCCGATGATGGTGACGATCTCGTTGGCTGCGACATCGAGCGAGATGCCGCGCACGGCCTCGACCTTGCCGTAGGAGATGTGGACGTCGGTTACCGACAGCAGCGCGCTCATGCGGCGGCTCCGAGGTAGGCCTTGATCACGTCGGGGTTGCGCTTGATCGAGGCCGGCGTGCCCTCGGCGATCTTGGTGCCGAAATCGAGCACCACGATGCGGTCGGCGAGATCCATCACGAACCCCATGTCATGTTCGACCAGGAGCACCGACATGCCGCCGTCGCGCAATTGCCGGAGCAGCGCGGCCAGCCGCTGCTTCTCCATGTGGCGCAGGCCGGCGGCCGGCTCGTCGAGCAACAGCAGCATCGGATCGACGCACAGCGCACGCGCAATCTCGACGATGCGCTGCTGCCCGAGCGACAGCGAACCGGCGAGCTGATCGATCTGGTCGGACAGCCCGACGCGCGCGATCTGGCGCGCGGCTTCCGCCAGCAGCTTCGCCTCGTCGGTGCGGTCGAGCCGCAGCATGCTGGAGATCGCGCCGGAATTGCCGCGCAGATGCGCACCGATCGCGACGTTCTCCAGCACGGTCATGTCGGGCACCAGCTTGACGTGCTGGAACGTGCGAGCAACGCCGAGCTTGACCACTTCCTGGGGTGGGGCGTTCGCGACATCATTGCCGAGCACCGAGATCTTGCCGCCGGTTGCGGCGAGGACGCCGGTGATCAGGTTGAAGGTCGTGCTCTTGCCGGCGCCGTTCGGGCCGATCAGCGCGACGATCTCGCGGGCGTTGACGTCGAACGACACGTCGTTCACCGCGAGCACGCCGCCGAACTGTTTTCGCGCCTTGTCGACGTGCAGCAGCACCGATGACGTTCCCGGCGCCCGTTCGCGGTGTTCCAGCTTCACGGACGTGTCGGGCATCTTGCGGGCGGGGTTGAACGGCAGCTTCGACGTCAGCCAGGGCCAGGCGCCCTGCGGTGCGAGCTGCAACAGCAGCACCAGCATGATGCCGAACACGATGGTCTCGAGCTGGCTCTGACCGCCGAAGATGTAGGGCAAATAGCTTTGCAGCACCTCCTTGAGGATCACGACGATCCCTGCGCCGAGCACGCCGCCCCAGACGTAGCCGGCGCCGCCGACGACGGCGATGAACAGATACTCGATGCCGGCCTGCGCGCCGAACGGCGTCGGGTTGGCGGCGCGCTGGAAATGCGCATAGAGCCAGCCGGACAGGCCGGCCAGCACCGCCGCATAGATGAACACTAGGAGCTTCGCGCGCGGCGTCTGGACGCCGAACGCTTCAGCGGCGATATGGCCGCGCCGCAGCGCGCGGATAGCGCGCCCGGTGCGAGAGTCCAGCAGGTTCATGGTCAATAGCGCCGCCAGCAGCACCGCGACCCAGATCGCATTCCTGCTCGCTTCCGTGATCGGCGCGATTTCCGGCATCCTGATCGTGCCGATCACCACGCTCTATTATGACACCGGCTTTTTGATCGGCCTGAAGGGCTTCATCGCCGCGATCATC
>NZ_VKHP01000287.1 GCF_010811875.1 Bradyrhizobium uaiense | reverse complement strand
ACTGCGCGTATCGGAAGTGGTCCTCTTGAAGGTTGTCGACATCGACAGCCAACGGATGTTGATCCGGGTCGAGCACGGCAAGGGCGGCAAGGACCGTTACGTTATGCTCTCGCCTCAGCTTTTGAGGTTTTGCGGACGTATTGGCGGCTCACTCGGCCAAAACGATGGCTGTTTCCCGGCCGCGACGACGAGCGTCCGCTCGTCCCTAACGTGCTGCACGCCGCCTGCCGTTCAGCCTATACGGCGGCCGGCTAGAGCAAGTCGGTGACAGTGCATACTCCTGCCGCAATCGGCATTGCCCGAAGTGCCAGGGCGCAGCGCGCGTGCAATGGCTCGCCGAACGGCAAGCTGAACTCCTTCCCGTACAGCAACGCCCTGCGTGCGATCATCGCGGAACTCGGCGCAACGGCAGTGATCCCGTCAAACCGCACCCGCAAGATCATCATTCCGCACGACGCCGACGCCTACAAACAGCGCAATCGCATCGAGCGCTGCTTCTGCCAGCTGAAACACTTCCGACGCTTGCCAACCCGTTATGACAGGCGAACCGACAACTTTACCGGCTTCATCCATCTCGCAGCCGCAATGATCTGGATGCAGTGAATGTCGATCGGCCCTAGCGCGGCAAATCGATCGATACTGCTGCGAGTTTTGCGGCCATTTCGTTGACCAGATAAGTCCGGCAGGACCGTTTACGGGCAACGTTCTGCCGTTAGCAGGCTTACCTGTCGATTAGCTGACGAGTATCGCTGCAACCCTCAGGGTCGCTCGTTTGCCACGGGATGAGCAAAGCAATCCAGCTTACGGGTGAACCGCTCAAGCTTCGCAATGACCAGTTCGGCAGCACAGCCTAGGCATCTGAGAATGTCGGCGTGAACTCGGCCCTTCGGATCGCCTGCCGCCCTTCATTTCTCGCTACTCGACCGAAAAGGCTCTGCTGGTCGTCGTTGCGCTCTATAGCGAAGCCGCTACCGCCTTGCTTATTCGCCACCGCTCCAATCGTTGTAGCGACGATGGTGCCGGCAGCTGCGTTGCCATCGTTGTCACCGTCGACAGGCTCTGTCAGCTTATCGAAAGCTAAATGCCTTAGGCTCTAAAATGCGTAGTCGTGGACTGAGTCTGCTCAGTCTTTAGGGGGAGTAGGATGGATCCTTTTGAGGCAGGACAGATTCAACGCCAGGGCGGCATGCCTTCCGCATCTTCCGAACAAGAGGGCCGGCAAAACGAGGCCGCGGCGCAGTGGCAGGGAATAGCGGCGGGCTATGCAGCTGCAGATTCAGATCCTGCGGAGGCTAACGAGGATCAGGCGCTTGAGAATTGGGCTGCTGAACCTGAGGTGGGCCCGCTCGAGGATCGCGAAGAAGCGGTCAGGCGAGTGAATGCTCGGGGTGAGGCCCCCACACTGGATCTCGAATCGCTTTTCCTGACTGGTTTGCCCAGGCTTCCGGATGATATCGTCGTGCTCGATATTCCCTTCAACCGGCTTACGAGTCTGCCCGATAACCTCCCTGCTTCGCTCCGGCGTCTCAACGTCAGTGCCAATCAACTGACCAGCCTCCCTGCGCTTCCAACCGAGCTCAGGGGGCTCGACGCGAGCTCTAACCGGCTGACAAGCCTGCCTGAGGTGCTACCTGCTGCCCTGCAGTTTCTCGACGGCCGCTACAATCAATTGACAAACCTGCCCGAACTCCTCCCTGCGCCGCTGGGATTTCTCGACATCGGCCACAATCAGCTGACGAGCCTGCCGGAGGTCCTTCCAGCTTCGCTCCATTTTCTCGATGTCAGCGACAACCGATTGACGGGTCTGCCGGAGGCCCTCCCAGCTACGCTCCGATTTCTCGACGCCAGCGACAACCAGTTGACGAGTCTGCCCGAGGATCTGCTGACGCGATTGGGCGCTGATGCCAGTATAGTTCTGGTTGACAATCCCCTTCCTGAGCAAGTGCTGACGAATTTAGATACAATTTTGGGCGCTGAGGATTACGGCGGTCCGACCGTCCAGCTTACGCGCGAGGACGTAAGTGAACTGTCCGGAACAGACGACGAGCAGGCCGAAGCTCTCACTGAAACAGTCGCGGGCTGGCTCAGGGGCAATCCGAAGGAGGGCGACAGTGAGGTGCTGGCGGCCTGGCAGACTTTTGAAGAAGAGCCGGGCGCCCGGGAATACGCGCTTTTCCTCGACAAGCTGCGAGAATCCGTCAACTCTGACAATGACGAATTCCGCCAGTCGGTCGCCAATGATCTGCGGCAGGCGGCGATAAACCCGCAATTGCGCAAGCGCTACTTCCAACTGGCCCTGGACGCCAACGAGAGCTGCGAGGATCGTAGAACTTTGACCTGGAACGGCATGCAGACCGCACGCCTCATCGCAGACGTCGAGAACGGCGCCTATAACAACAAGGTCCGGCTTCCCGATCTCATCGATCTGGGGCGGGTCATGTTCCGCCTGGACGCGCTGGAGAAAATTGCGCGCGAGAAGGTTCGCTCGCTAAGCTCGGGCAACAACGTCGAAGGCATCGACCCCATTGAGGTCTTTCTTGCTTATCAAAATAAACTCCGCGAGCGGCTGGGATTGCAACACGTCGCGCCGGACATGCGCTTCTTTGAAGTCTCCGGCGTCACCGACGCTGACGTTGATAGCGCAGAGACATCCGTGCGGGACAAGGAGGCGGCGGAATTCGCCGACTATTTGGCGGTGGACTGGCAACCTTGGGACGACGTTGTGCGTCACATCGTACCCAAAGACCATGCCATGGCGCACGACGAGCTCATTGCTGCAATGGGGACGGAGTTCGCCAGCCGGCTGCAGCAACAGCTCACCGACAAAGGTTTGATCGGGGTCGGATCTGACCTTGTCGAGGACGCGAAGCTACAGTTGGGTGCCGCGGTTCGCAAGGAAATTGCCCGCGAGATCAAGGGCGCCCTGAGAGACAAGGTGCTCAACGACCACGGCCTGAAGCTGTGAAGCGGGCTTTGGCTGCAGGAGGCTCAATTCATGCCTGATGGCGTCGGTCATCGGCCGAGAGCCTTGCGCGGCAAGCGTAGAACCAGACGGCGGAGCGCCGATCCAGATTTCGGCGTTGCTCGACTCCTGTTTCATTCCCACCGCTCGTTCGGCAGCCAATCTGTGGCACCCCCGAAGAACACCCTCAATGACCATCTCACAGCTTCGCGATCCGTCAGTTGATGGGAGTGAGGCTCGCGGCCAGAGGGATTGGCCCCGATTCCCGAGGATTTGTATTCAGCATAATAGCTCGTCCTCAACGCGTTGGTCTTGCCCGGATCCCATTCACGCCAGCCTTCCGCGATGATGGGTACATCTATCTTCGTCGACAGGAAGACCACAGTCGCATACGGACGCCAAGGCCGGCCAAGCGCAACGTAGCGCGCAGCGGGCTCGGCAGTCAGCCTGCAATGATCGAAGACGTAAGCACTGTCCTCCTCCGGCGCCTCTTTGCTCTGGGCAGTATACACGATGGCCTGATTGGCGATGCCATGCAACTCACAGTTCCGGAAGTAGGCCTTGGCGTTGCCGAATATGAAATCGACATGCCCCTCGATGTAGCACTCCGAGAAGTATTGTCGTGACATTCGGCCGTTCGGCCCCTTGCCGGCAAACAGCGTGTCCTGGGCGCCGAGCAGGCGGACGCGCGTAATGACGTCCCTGTCTCCCGTAACGGACAGCGCTACTCCTTGCGATGGGGGATTGGTTGGATTGAGCGCGTAGTCGTTCTGGATGGTCAGATTTTCGATCCGGACGTCATCGCCAGCGGCATCCAGTGTAGCCGAACGCGCGGTTCCTCCCGCATTGATTGCGTCGTCGCCATACACAATGACCGTATCCTCCGGTTTGCCGCCAGTCCCTACGATATGAATACCGGATTTGGAGGTTTTGACCTTCTCGCGATAGGTCCCCGGCGCGATCCGAATTTCCCCGCCTTGCGCCGGCAACGCGTCGACGGCTTCCTGCACGGAGCGATAGTCCGCGTTTGCGGCATGCGACACCGATATTGCCTCGGCGTATGCTGCCGGGATGCAGCAACATCCAGCCAGAAGCGCGGCGGACGTCAGGAACATTCGCATTTGATCTTCCCCTTGGTGCCGTTTGCGGCGCGTCCGATGCAGTCGATGTAACGCGCCGCCGCGCTATAGCCTCGCGGATGGTCGATACTTTCCTCGCCGAACCAGAACCTGTGCGTAACTCTGGCGATGTCAGCCCTTGCAAACCAATCGCGCAACGGGCGCGGGCCATCAGGGCTCACCTTCCGCAATCTCGCCAGTTCAAGCCTATCGATGCGGGCTCTCCCCTGCCGGCGCCAGAGTAGCGCCTAGCGGTTAGCGTCTCGGAATGCCCTAGAACAAGTGTCCGATCCGCGCGACAACGTCTCTGCAGCTTGCCCCGGCAGCGGCGGCGACACGTCAGAGTGATCGGCGGTCACCTTTGCATGTTCGAGCTGCCAGATCGCGGAACTGGCAAATCGGACATCCTCGAGCTTCACGTCAAGGACATGACGCTCGTCTGCGCCGCGCATCACCAGTGCGCCATCGTCGCCACGCACATGGCGCAGAACAATCTGCCGATAGACCGGAATCCTCGAGCCCTGCGCGCGCGGATCGTATTTCGCATCGAACGCCAGCGGCCAGCGGTTGCCCCTCAGGCACACGTTTTCATAAGTCACGCGCTCGACCAGGCCACCTCGACTGACATCGCTCTTGATGCGCAGACCAGACGTCGTTCCATCCAGCGTCAGATTACGCACCAGTATGTCGCTGGCCCCGGAATTCACCTCGCTGCCGATCGACATGCCGTGCCCCCAGCCGAAATAGTTATCAATGATCGAGATATGGCTGCTTGAGCCATTATCGCCGGCCTTGATAGCGACGTTGTCGTCTCCCGTTCGGATGAAGCTGCGGGTGATGGTCACATCCTGGCTCGCGCCAGGGTCGATACCGTCGGTATTGCGGGCGTCCGCTGGGGCATCGATCGTGAGGCCCCAAAAAGTGGCACCTTCGACCCGGTTCATCGCGATATGAAAATTGGGTGCATTGCGCAAGGTGACACCCGTGACCGTGATGTCTTGCGCATGATCGATCTGGATCAAGCGCGGGGCGTTTTGGTTGCCGCCCTCGACTTGGGCGCGGCGGGCCAGTTGCCACCAGGTTTCGGCGCTCCCGACCATGGTTGCACCGCCCTGACCATCGATGATGCCGTCCCCGTAGATACCGCCGCCACGGGCTTTGGAAAAGCTGATGAACGGCCGGCAACCATCGCCCTTGCCGGAGATGCGACCACACTGTCCGCGGCCCTTATCGTAAGCAGCAGGTTGGGGGATGGCGATGAGCTTGGCGCCTCGTCCGATCCATAACGTCACGCCCGATTTCATTTCGAGCGGACCCGACCGGAACTCGCCCCGCCCTAAATATACGGCGGCCCCCGACGGACATTGGTCGATGGCATCTTGCAAGGTGACCGTATCTTGCTTGCCGGACGGCACGGGCCGGTCGCACACCGTCTGTGGTGCGATAGGTTCGGTAACGATGCGACGATCTTGCGCGTTGGCGGCCGGACAGAGAATGATGCAGGCAATGATGGATAACAGACTGCATGCTCGAAAAGGCTGTGTCATCGACCTCGTCTCTTTGCCGCGTGGATCGATGCGGCCTAACTGTCTTGCGCACGCGAACCGATCCGCCGCGGCTCGCCTCACTCGCCGCGCAAGATGACATTTATAAGACGCAGAGGCTGCATGGAGTTTTACGCGCGCGCACCAGCATTGCTGCAAGGGGCGATGAACGGCCCTGCAAGGGGGCACGCGATTTCGCCGATCAGCTCATAGCTGAGAGAGGCTTGCGCGCGGGTCACACCTGCGGCTTAGGTAGGAAGACTTACAAAATCACCTGCAATCCGCCATCGACGTCTTCAGTCATGAACTGAGAGTTGATCACGTGCCGACAGGGAACATGCTCTGCGCTACAAAATGCATCCTGATCTAAAGCTCCAGGAGTACTTTGCGCGAAAAGCAATCCAGTTGAGCCATGGCGATCGAAGCAAAGCCGGCTGAAAGCCAAGGTGATACGCTCGATAACGGCTAGACGTGCCGTGGGTGCCGCAAATTAAATCGGCCGCCAGAGAAACTCAGGGCTCTGCGGCGATCCCTCGTTTGGTCTAATAGTCGCTTGGCAAGCGGCGAGGCGGTTGAAGCATGGCTGGGGATGCCGGCTCATCGTCAAGCAATCGCCGAAGCTCTCCTGGTGGCATCTGCTCTTCGTTGAATATGAACCCATCTGGATCCGCCGGGACCGGCAAATTGTCGACTGACCGATTTATACCAATCGACGCGGGGTCATCATCCAGCAGCCTGCGGAGCTCGCCTGGTGAGAACGGCATGTATTCGAAGTCGATACTGTCGGAACCGGCGACAAGGTTCGGCGACCAGCCGGTGAACTGGTCCGCTCTGCTGGTTGCGGGCGCATCATCGAGCAGTCGACCAAGTTCGTCCGGAGAACGCGGCAGGGAACGGAAATTGAAGACATCTGGATCGATCGGGACTGCGAATTGATCCGGTACAGACGGCATCGGGTCATCGCCCAGCAGACGCCAGAGCTCGCCAGGAGAAAGCGGCGGTCGAGCGATGACAGAAGCTTCCGTATCGACGGCGCCTGCTCGCTCGTCGGCGAGTTGATTTGGCTGTGGCGGCATGGGTTCACCATCTAACAGTCGCGACAGCTCTCCCGGTGAAAGCGGAAGGGGCGCGAAAATAAACGCCTCCGGATCTATTGGGCCTGCGGCGTCATCGGCGAACGGATCCGGATCGAACTGAACCGGCTCATCCAGTTGCGAGCGCTCCGCCGGAACCAACTGCGGGAGGCTCGGGGTGAACCGCCCTGCGTCAACGGTGATCGAGTGCGGATATTGAGCATTCAGCACGCGTCTTCGCTTTGCCAGCCGCGCGGTGGGATCCTCTGGATCGGATGTCAATTCTTCGCCCCGGGCCGGAAGCGGCAGCGAGGTCGATTCATCGTCGGGTCCGCCCGCAATATGCTCGCGCAGCTCCTGCTCCATCCTCAGAAGTTCGGGAGCCTCGGCTACGAGGGACCACTCGTCGACGTCATTATCCAGCAGCCGGTAAAGTTTCTCGGGGATGACATCGGAGCTTGACGAGCCGGCGGCGGCCATGCTTTCGGCCCGCTCAACGCCGTCCAATGCGGAAGACCCGCCCTTGAGAGCTTCTCCCCCTCCTCGATGCTCGCGGAGCGCACAGAGCGAACCGGTCATTCTCTTCCAGTTCTCCGGAAAGACTTGTTCGATAAATTTGGACAAGGCAGCATCGCTCGTTCCCGCAATGGTCTCGCCGCGGGCCCCCAGACTGTTCGACAGTTTGCGAAGCGTCGTGCGATGGTGCTGGACGGTAGGCGGCGCCCAATGCTTTGTATTGACACCTTCTTCTATAATGCTTTCGATAAGCGGAGCATCAGCCTCGGTTGGGGCAACAGGTCTACGCCCGGCGGTTGCCGAAGACGCGCGACGTATGCGCCCAGCAGGCGCGCCACGTTTACGCTTTCCAACCCCGCCACGCAGCTCCTGGAGCGCCTGCAATGCAACACCTACATGCTTGTTCTTCTTGAACACCCTCTCAGAAAGCTCACTCAACGTCTTGTTATCACTTCCTTCGAGCGATTGGCCTCTCTCGCCCAGGTAAGCTGCCACCTTGTAGAGCATCTGAGTATACTTCTCAGTCGACGCGTGTGACAGCTTTCGGCGCTTGCTGACGCCCTCCATCATGGCCCAAATGTAATCGCGATCCGTACCAGACACATTGGCCGGCGGTTTGCGGCCGGGATGCCCGTGAACGCGGCCGCTATCGGCCATCCGCGCTGCATCCAGCTGTTGCTCAAACGCGTCTTGTTCGGCCCGAGCTTGCTGCTCTTCCAGATCGGCGTTCTGTACCGGTGCTGAAACTGCAGAACCAGACGCGTCGAAATCATGCGAGTCCACGCACAAACCTCACCTCGAAGCCTATCCACGTTAGTTCGTATTCGTACAAGCTTTCGAGAAGCTGACGAAATCGCTCTCCGCATATGGCTTTCGACGTTCCTCGAACCCTCTTTTTAGCATCCGCGAGCACAGGTGATTGCCATCATCAGCCCCTGCTCGAGGCCCCCTGAGGAACACAGTCAAGCAACTCTCATCAACATCCAGGCGGCGCCAAATGAGGCTGGTCAGCTTCCCCGATCACGGGAGCGTGACGTGCCTCGATCTTGGCGAGCGATCACGGCCGATACGCACTCTGGCTTAGCTCTCTAACAAAGAGATTGAACACCTCCGCGTGAGCGCCCTATCCGGAAACATGGTGTCCCGCCGGAACCGCGGACGATACGTCCTCTGTCAGCTTGACCAATCAAAAGCGCGTCGGCCGGCCAAAGCACCGCGAACAACAAAAAACGAAGCCGATAGAAGAGCCGCATCTTGACATCCATTCGGCAGTCGGTTCGCAACACGATAGATATTGAAGGCTTTGAGCCTCCGGGTTCACGAACGTCCGTTGCATTTAACGGTCCCAGGATCGACTCGTGAACGTGGCAGCCAGCGGGTCGACAGGATCATTGACGCTCTAAGATTTGCGCGGCCGCGCCTTACGCGCCGCAGTGTCTGCCGCAGATTTCTGCTGGCGTTCATCGGTTGGCGCCGACACTGATAGACAGTCAAGCCTCCGCTCAAGCTCCGCCAATTCTGCCTTACATTCGGCTATGACCGATTGGGCGCGAAGCAACTTGACCCTGAGCTCGTCCCGTTGCCTGAATAATTGCTCAGGATCCCGATCATCCTGCATCAGCTCAATCATCTGCCAGCGCAAGCCCCGATGCGTCGTTGTCGCTCAGCTTCAAGTGAACGGCTGCTCGCCCGAGATGACCGATAGAAGAGCTCAAGCCGTGCTCATTGGAGGGATTGGATGGTGACCGTTCGAAACGCGACCTGAAGGTAACAAACGTCGCCATGCAGGAGCGCGCGCTGTGGAGCGCACCTGCAGAGACTTCTGACATTAACCGATCCGGAAAACTTCATCTGAAAACCCGAATGTGTTGCTCGAGAAACATCATGTCCGCATAATCTTCTCGCATCTTTCAAGCAATCCACATGCCAAATCCGCTTGAAATTTTCATTGGGGAATGATGCGCCTCCCGCGGCATTCACTCGCTGCAAACGTTCTGTCGTTGCGGTTGAGACAAGCGGCGTCTGAAGCGAGACAGTCGACGTCGCAAGCACAACGCTCATAACAGCGACTGCCTTCCTTGCCGGCCAAAACGCTCTCACCATTTTTGAGCGGGGCGTCATCGATTGAGAATATGCTATCGCAATGAGAGTGCCGATGACGCGACCGTGATCGCGCGAATTTCGCATCAGCGGGTCAATTGGCTGAAGCGCGCAATCCGGAGCGGCGGCATTCGATGAGAAAGACTGGGGACGCCACGCACCGATCATCCTGGCCTCACCGATTGGCCAAATGGGGGGCTTGCCACCACCTCGGTGGCGAACTCGCCGCAACAGCGACACTCGCGACCCCGATCGCACTCACGCAGCTTGCACAGATCGCGATGATGGCGACGGATCTGGCCTGGATCGGCCACATCGGCACCGAGGCCCTCGCGGCTGCCGCGCTCGCCGGTATGATCTTATCGGTTGGCCTGACCTTCGCAGCCGGCGTGATCTCGGCAGTAGGGCCGCTCGCGGCGCAAGCACGTGGCGCGGCAAACCCAGCCCTAGTACGGAGCTCGCTGCGCATGGGGCTATGGATTGCACTCGTTCTATGGGCGCCGATCATGATTTTGCCGGTGCGAGGCGAACAAATCGTGCTTGCGCTTGGCCACGAGCCAGCTATCGCGCGCTTAGCTCAGCAATATCTGCTTGGGCTCACCTGGGGTATCTTGCCGGCGCTGTGGTTTTTGGCGATCCGCAGTTTCATGGCAGCGGTCGATCGCCCGGCGCCGGCCTTGTGGATCACGCTCGCGGCCATTCCGACCAACGCACTGCTGGCCTATCTGTTGATCACCGGCAAATTCGGCTTGCCGCAGCTTGACTTGTTCGGAGCCGGCCTTGCGACGAGCCTGGTGAACAGTGGGACCTTTCTGGCCGGTATTTGGTTCGTTGCATGCTGTCGTCCTTTTCGCGACTACCAGGTGCTCCGATATCTTTGGCGGTTCGATTGGCCATTGATGCGGGAGTTCCTCGTGGTCGGCACGCCGATTTCGATCGCGATTTTCATGGAATCGGGTCTTTTCTCTGCGACGGCGCTCCTGATGGGTGCGATCGGCACTACAGCGGTTGCCGCCCATCAGATCGCATTCCAAGTTGCAGCCGCCCTGTTCATGATCCCGTTTTGCATCGGAATGGCGGTGAGCGTGCGCATCGGACACGCACTCGGCCGCAACGATGTATCAGGTATCAGACAGGCTGGTTTTGCCGCCATGCTGCTTGGAGTCCTGATCGCGGCGATCGCTACGATTGCGGTGGTCGGCACGCGCTTTGAAGTCGCCGAGCTGTTCGTCGACCAGTCGGCCAGCAATGCGGACGCCACGATCAAGCTGACTGCAGCTCTCATCCTTGTCGGCGCGAGCTTCTTCATTACTGATGCACTTCAGAGCATTGCAGCCGGTGGCCTGCGCGGCTTAGGGGACACGCGCGTGCCGACCACCGCAATCGTAGCGATCGCCGCGATCAGGACTCCAAGCAGCATGGCGGCAAAACCAGCCTGTCTGATACCTGATACATCGTTGCGGCCGAGTGCGTGTCCGATGCGCACGCTC
>NZ_VKHP01000286.1 GCF_010811875.1 Bradyrhizobium uaiense | reverse complement strand
CCCCAGCCCTCTCCCCGCAAGCGGGGCGAGGCAAGAGGCGGCTTAAACCAGCAGCCCCTGCTGCTTCGCCAGATCCTTCAGCGACACCAGCGGCCGGGCGCCGATGTGCTGGATCACCTCGGCGGCGGCGAGCGCGCCGAGACGGCCGGCGTTTTCATGGCCGACATTGCGCACCAGACCGACCAGGAAGCCGGCGGCGAACAGGTCGCCGGCGCCTGTGGTGTCGACGAGCTTGTCGATCGGGGAAGCCGGCGCGGAGGTGACGTCATTCCCCGAGATCACGACGCAGCCCTTCTCGCTGCGGGTGACGACGCCGAGCTTGGTGTCCTTGCCGAACTGCTTCAGCGCGGTGTCGAAATCCGAGGTCTGGTACAGCGAGTGCAGCTCGGACTCGTTGGAGAACACCAGGTCGACGATGCCCTTGCGCATCAGATCGAGGAATTCGTCGCGGTAGCGATCGACGCAGAACGAATCCGAGAGCGTCAGCGCGACCTGGCGGCCGGCGCCATGCGCAATCGTCGCCGCCTTCACGAAGGCGTTCTTGGCGTTCTTCGGATCCCAGAGATAGCCTTCGAGATAGATGATGCTGGCGGCGGCGATCTGGGCCGGATCGATATCGTCGGGCATCAGGTCCTGCGCGGCGCCGAGATAGGTGTTCATGGTGCGCTCGCCGTCCGGCGTCACCAGGATGTAGCAGCAGCCGGTGGCCGGACCGGTCTTGGCCGGCGCAGTGTCGAAGCTCACGCCGGCGGCGCGGATATCGTGGACGTAGAGCTTGCCGATCTGGTCGTCCTTGACCTTGCCGACATAGGCAGCGCGGGCGCCGAGATTACCGACGCCGACGATGGTGTTCGCGGCCGAGCCGCCCGACACCTTGGTCGCCACGCCCATGTCGCTGTAGATCGCGGTGGCGCGCGCCTCGTCGATCAGCTGCATCGAGCCCTTGGTCATGCCGTGACGGCCGAGGAATCCCTCGTCGGTCTGCACCAGCATGTCGAAGATCGCGTTGCCGATCCCGAGAACGTCATATTTTGCGTCAGCCATAGACCTGCCCTGTGTTAACGCCACCCAACAAGAAGCCGCGACCTATCACGTTACGCCTCGGGGCAGCAAGGGAAGCCGGGACCTGTTCCGTCATCCTGAGGTGCGAGCCTCTTGGCGAGCCTCGAAGGATGCACGGTCCCCCTCTGGCCGATTCATCCTTCGAGGCTCGCTCCGCTCGCACCTCAGGATGACGGGACGAATATCGCGCTACTGGCGGCAAGGCGCGCTGCTGCTATAGAGGGCGCCATGTTCCGCTCCTTCCTCACGGTTTCCTCGGGAACGCTGGCCTCGCGACTCCTCGGCTTCGTGCGCGATTCCGTGATCGCGGCGCTGCTTGGCGCGGGGCCGGTGGCGGATGCCTTCCTGGCCGCGTTCCAGCTTGTGAATGTTGTGCGACGGCTATTGTCCGAGGGCGGGCTGAATGCTGCGCTGGTGCCGGCCTGGCTCAAGGTTCGCGACGGCGATGGTGAAGCGGCGGCGCGCGCTTTCGCCGGCCGCGTGCTCGGCACCGTCAGCGCAGCCGTGATCGCGGCCGCGCTCGTGATCGGCGCGCTGATGCCGCTGGTGATCGCGGCGATCGCGCCGGGCTTCGTCGGCCGCGAGACGCTGCAACTCGCGGTCGACAACGCGAGGCTGATGCTGCCCTATCTCGCCTTCGCCGGTCCGGTCACCGTGATGATGGCGCTGCTCAATGCGCAGGGGCACTTTGCGCTGACCGCGTTCTCGCCACTGCTGTTCAACATTGCTCTGATATCAGTGATGGTCGTGCTGCTGATGCGGCAGCAGGATCCGGTGCAGGCCGCACTGGTCATGGCGGCCACGATCGGCGTCGCCGGATTGCTGCAACTGTCGATGCTGGCGCGGCGCGGCGCCAAGCTCGCATCGCCGCTGCGCGTCTCCTTCGATCCCGAAATGCGCGGCTTTCTCGGCCGCGCGGTTCCCGGCATGGTCGCGAGCAGCGCGCCGCAATGGCTGATGGTAGCCGGCGCGGTGATCGCTTCCACCTCGCCATCGGCAGTGTCCTGGCTCTATTTCGCCAACCGCCTGCTCGAGCTGCCGCTCGGCATCGTCGGCGTCGCGATGGGCACCGTGCTGATCCCGGAGATGACGCGCGCGGTGCGCAGCGGCGCGCCTGCCGCGATCGCGCATGCGGAATCGCGCGCGCTTGAACTCGCGGTCGGGCTGGCATTGCCGGCGACGCTCGGCCTGATGGTGCTGAGCGGACCGATCGTGCGGATGCTGTTCGAGCATGGCGCGTTCACCGCGGAGGATTCCGCGGCCACCGCGCAGGCGCTGATCTGGTTGACGCTGGCCCTGCCCGCGCATGTGCTGGTGAAGGCGCTCTCGCCGGCGTTCTTTGCGCGCGAGGACACCATGACGCCGCTGTTCGCGACGCTGAAGGCGGTCGTGGTCGCGATCGCAGCCGCCTTCCTGCTCGGCCGGATGTTCGGCGCCAGCGGAATTGCCGCAGGGATTGCGCTCGGCGCCTGGAGCAATGCACTGGCGCTGATCCGCAAGGGGGCCGCGACCTTCGGCTTTTCGGTCGATGCCGGGGCGCGCCGCCGGCTGCCCCGCATCCTGGCCGCGGCGCTCGCGATGGGCGCGGCGCTGTGGCTCGCGGAAGCTGCCCTGCCGACAGCCGGCAGCCACGGTTTGGCGCAGGCGGCGTCGCTCCTCGTGCTGATCGCGGCCGTCATCGCCGGCTATGGGCTCCTCTTGCAGCTTTTCGGCGTCGCCGGCTGGCGCGAGGCGGTTAACGCCATCAGGCAAAGACGCCCCGCCTGACTTGCACATGCGGGGCTTAAGTGGCAAACGACGCCGCCAGAGCTTTCTTCCGTTCCGATGGTATCGGAACGGCTGCCATTTCCGGGAATTAGACCATGGCGTTCGTTGAACGGGTTTTCTCAGGCGTCCAGCCGACGGGCAATCTGCACCTCGGCAACTATCTCGGCGCCATCGTCAACTTCGTGAAGATGCAGCAGACCCATAACTGCATCTATTGCGTCGTCGACATGCACGCGATCACACAGGGCGTCGAGGTCTGGGGCGGCCCGGCCGAGCTCGCGCGCAACACCCGCGAGGTGACCGCGGCCTTCATCGCCGCCGGCATCGATCCGAAGAAGCACATCGTGTTCAACCAGAGCCAGGTTGCCGGCCATGCCGAGCTGACCTGGATCTTCAACTGCGTTGCCCGCGTCGGCTGGCTGAGCCGGATGACCCAGTTCAAGGAGAAGGCGGGCAAGGACCGCGAAAACGCCTCGGTCGGTCTCTACGACTATCCGGTGCTGATGGCGGCCGACATTCTGTTGTACCGCGCCACCCACGTGCCGGTCGGCGAGGACCAGAAGCAGCATCTCGAACTGTCCCGCGACATCGCGCAGAAGTTCAACAACGACTTCGGCGATTCGATCCGCGGCCACGGCTTCAATGAAGGCCTCTACTTTCCGCAGCCGGAGCCGTTCATCGCGGGTCCCGCGACGCGGGTGATGAGCCTGCGCGACGGCACCAAGAAGATGTCGAAGTCGGACGCATCGGACAATTCGCGCATCAACCTCACCGACGACGCCGAGACCATCGCGCAGAAGATCCGCAAGGCGAAGACCGATCCGGAGCCGCTGCCGTCGGAGGAAAAGGGCCTCGAGACCCGCCCCGAAGCCGACAATCTCGTCGGCATCTACGCGGCACTCGCCGAAATCACCAAGCAGGAGGTGCTCAGCCAGTTCGGCGGCGGGCAGTTCTCCAGCTTCAAGAACGCGCTGGTCGAGCTTTGCGTTGCGAAACTGGCACCGATCGCCGGCGAGATGAAGCGGCTGGTTGCCGATCCCGGCCATGTCGATGCGATCCTGGCCGACGGCGCCAACCGTGCCCGGATCATCGCCGACGAGACCATGCGGATGACCAAGGACATCGTCGGCTTCATCCGCCCGCGCTGACATCACCGGCAGAGCTGCGCGCTCCCTCTCCCCAACGGGGAGGGAGTATGGCAGCATGGGTTGGTTTGGTTCAGCACCGGGACATGCATGACCACCCAGCGACGAAGCTACGAGACAGGTCACAAGCCGAAATGCCTCGTCATCGTTGACGACACCGCGGAATGGGACCGTGCGGTCTATTACGCCAGCCGGTGGGCCATCCGGGTCGGCGGCGGCGTTGTGATGCTGCGGGTGATCGAGACCGAGGACCAGAACCAGCAATGGCTCGGGGTCGCCGACATCATGCGCGCGGAGGCCGAGGAGGCCGCCGATGAGGCGCTCGACCGCGCCGCCGGCCGCGCCAACGGGATCGCCGCAATCACTCCGGAGCGGGTGATTCGCGAGGGTGACCCGACCGAGCAGATCCTCGACGTGATCGAGAACGACGTCGACATCGCGATGCTGGTGCTGGCGGCCAATCCGGGCGCCGAGGGGCCCGGTCCGATCATCACCACCATGGCCAAGACCATGGGGGCGTTCCCGATCCCGGTGACCATCGTGCCCGGCGGCCTGACCGATGCCGAGATCGACGCCCTGTCCTAGAGGAACATTCACAATCGTCGTCATGGCCGGGCTTGTCCCGGCCATGACGACGACGGGATGCGCGCCAGCTCGATAAAGGACCTGGAACCGCGGTTTTGGCGCTTGATCGCGGGCTTTTTAGTTGCCATTTGAAGGGGGAACCCAACGCGCCGGCCTTGAAACCGGCGACGCCGGAGACAGCAGATGTTCATCCAGACCGAAGCCACACCGAATCCCGCCACCCTGAAATTCATCCCGGGCCGCCTGGTGCTCGACACCGGCACCATGGAATTCTCGTCGGCCGAATCCGCCGCCCGCTCGCCGCTCGCCGAACGGCTGTTCGCCGTGTCAGGCGTCACCGGCGTGTTCTACGGCGCCGACTTCATCACCGTGACCAAGGCGGACGGCGACTGGCAGCATCTCAAGCCCGCGATCCTCGGCGCGATCATGGAGCATTACATGTCCGGCGCGCCGCTGCTCACCGACGGCACCGCCGGCAGCGACGACGCGCGCGATGAGGAAGACGAGTTCTTCGACGAAGCCGACGCCGAGACGGTCGAGCAGATCAAGGATTTGATCGAGACCCGGGTGCGTCCGGCGGTTGCCAATGACGGCGGCGACATCACCTTCCGCGGCTTCAAGGACGGCATCGTCTATCTCAACATGAAGGGCTCCTGCGCTGGCTGCCCGTCATCGACCGCAACCTTGCAACACGGCATCCAGAACCTGCTCCGGCACTTCGTGCCCGACGTGCAGGAAGTCCGGCCGATGTAATTTGCACCGGGTGGGCCAGCCAAGCGCGGTTCACCTTCGATACAACACAGCTGTGGTGGGCATGGCACTGCGGGCTTTGCCCACTCCAAAGAGGGGGACGAACAGTGAGCCGGCGAATCGGAAATGGTTCTGACCTTCCGTTCGCCCTGACGTTTGCCCCATGATGATTCTCGCCATCGATACCGCGCTCGACGCCTGCTCCGCGGCCGTGCTCGACACCACCTCCGGCAATACCATCGCCATTGAATCGCAGCCGATGCCGCGCGGCCATGCCGAGGCGCTGATGCCGCTGATCGCACGCGTGATGAAAGAGAGCGGCATCGGCTTTGCCGGGCTCGACCGCATCGCCGTCACCACCGGCCCCGGCAGTTTCACCGGCCTGCGCGTCGGCCTCTCGGCCGCGCGCGGCTTGGCGCTGTCCGCGTCGAAGCCGATCGTCGGACTGTCGACGCTCGCCGCTTACGCCGCGCCCGTGGTCGCCGAGAATGGCGCACACGCCATCCTGTCGGCGATCGATGCGCGGCACGATCATGTCTATTTCCAGCTGGTGGGCGGCGACGGCAGCCCGCTTCTCAAGCCGAAGGTTGCGCCGATCGCAGAGGCGCTGGAAGCCGCGCAGTTTGGCGCGCTGCATCTGGTCGGCAACGCCGCCAATATTCTCGCCGAGCGCTGGCCCGCCGACGCAACGCCGCCGGTGAAGGTCGACAGGCAGCCCGCGCCCGACATTACCTGGGTCGCCTGGGTCGGCGCGGCCGTCGATCCCGACAGCGCGCCGCCGCGGCCGTTCTATCTGCGCGCGCCCGACGCCAAGCCGCCGAAAAACCGGCTCGAAATCAGCACATCACCATCGACATGATCGGCTTTCTGTCACGATGGTGGGGCGGCAGTCCGCCCGCAGTCGAGCCCGCATCGCTACGTGACGCCGCGCGGCTCGCGCAATTGCACGGCGCGTCGTTTCATCGCGGCTGGGGCGAAGGCGAATTCGAGACGATGCTAACCGAGCGCAACACGCTGGTGCACCGGCTGCGGCAGGGACGCAACGTGATCGGCTTTGCGGTCTCGCGAATGGCGGCGGACGAAGCCGAAATCCTGTCGATCGCGATCGATACCGGCCAGCGCGGACGCGGTCTGTCGCACGACCTGCTGCTGACCCATCTCGGCCATCTTGCCGGCCGTGGCATCCGCACCATCTTCCTCGAAGTGGAAGAGAACAACGCGCCGGCGCGACGGCTTTATGAAAGGGCCGGATTCGGCGTGATCGGCCGCCGCGAACGCTATTACAAGCAGCCCGGTGGGGAACATTTGAACGCGCTTCTGATGCGGCGCGACTTGTCGTAACATCGGCGCGATGGCAGAACAGCGCCCTGCTCTGCTCCTCAAGGCTCTTGGTCCATGACGACGGTGAAAATCACGCCTGCGCAGAAGAATACCGGCATCGAGGCGCGCTGCGCCGCGACGGGCATGCGCATGACCGAACAGCGCCGCGTGATCGCGCGGGTGCTGGCGGAGGCCATGGATCATCCCGACGTCGAGGAACTGTACCGCCGCTGCGTCGCGGTGGACGACAAGATCTCGATCTCGACGGTGTATCGCACCGTCAAGCTGTTCGAGGATGCCGGGATCATCGAGCGCCACGACTTCCGCGAGGGCCGCGCGCGTTACGAGCAGATGCCCGAGAGCCATCACGACCACCTGATCAATCTGCGCGACGGCAAGGTGATCGAATTCACCTCCGAGGAGATCGAGAAACTGCAAGCCGAGATCGCGCGCAAGCTCGGCTACAAGCTGGTCGATCACCGGCTCGAGCTCTATTGCGTCCCGCTCGACGAAGACAGCAAGTCGTAAGCGCGTGCCACGCATCGCCAGACCATGAGCTTCGACCTCGTCATCTTCGATTGCGACGGCGTGCTGGTTGACAGCGAGGTGATCTCCTGTCGCGCGCATGCGGATACGCTGACGCGTCACGGCTTTCCGATCACGCCCGACGGCGTCTTGAAGCGCTTCCTCGGCGTGTCCGACCGCGAGGCGCGGCGGATCGTCGAGAGCGAGATCGGCCGCGCGCTGCCCGACACGTTCGAGGCCGAGGTCAAGCACGCGACGCTGAGCTTCTATGCCGACGATCTCAACGCCATCGCGCATGTCGGCGATGCGATCGCCGCGCTCGCCCTTCCGAAGTGCGTGGCGTCGAGCGGCACGCCGGAAAAGATCCATCACGGCCTGACCTGCGCCGGGCTCTACGACCAGCTCGCGCCGCATATTTTCTCCGCTACCCAGGTCCAGCGCGGCAAGCCGGCGCCCGATCTCTTCCTGTTCGCCGCCAACCAGATGGGCGCCAATCCCGGGCGCTGCGTCGTGATCGAGGACAGCGTGGCCGGCGTCACCGGCGGTCGTGCCGCCGGGATGACCGTGCTCGGCTTCTGCGGCGGCAGCCACTGCACTGAGGAACACGAGGACATGCTGCGCAAGGCCGGCGCAGCCATAACCTTTGCCGATATGCGCCAATTGCCCGATTTGATCGGCCGGGCCGGCCAAAAACACCGCCCGATCGCTGGATTTTCGCCGGTTTAGGCTATATTTGAGCCCCGGCGCCCGGATGGCGCCGTTTCCATTTCGTTCTCAGGGTTCCATGACGACGCCGCGCAAGCTGCACATCAAGTCCTATGGCTGCCAGATGAATGTCTACGATGCGCAACGCATGGTGGACACGCTGGCCGGCGAGGGCTTTGTCGAGACCGCGAGCGCCGAAGACGCCGACCTCGTGATCCTCAACACCTGCCACATCCGCGAGAAGGCATCGGAGAAGGTCTATTCCGAACTCGGCCGGCTCCGCGTCGCCAAGGATGAGGCGGCGCGCCGGGGCCGCGAGATGAAGATCGCCGTCGCCGGCTGCGTCGCGCAGGCCGAAGGCGCCGAGATCATCCACCGTGCGCCGACTGTCGACATCGTGGTCGGGCCGCAGAGCTATCATCACCTCCCTGCGTTGCTGAAGCGCGCCAAGGAAAACGGCCGCGCGCTCGAGACCGAATTCCCGGTCGAGGACAAGTTCGGCTTCCTGCCGCAGCCGAAGCCAGATGCGATCCGCGCCCGCGGTATCTCCGCCTTCGTCACCGTGCAGGAGGGTTGCGACAAGTTCTGCACCTTCTGCGTGGTGCCCTATACGCGCGGCGCGGAAGTCTCGCGTCCGGTCGCCAGGATCATCGACGACGTCAAGCAGCTCGCCGACAACGGCGTGCGCGAATTCACCCTGATTGGACAGAACGTCAACGCCTATCACGGCGAAGGCCCCGACGGCCGCATTTGGTCGCTCGGCAGATTGCTCCAACGGATCGTCGAGATTCCCGGCGTCACGCGGCTGCGCTATTCCACCAGCCATCCGCGCGACGTCGACGACGATTTGATCGCGGCGCATCGCGATCTGCCTGAATTGATGCCGTTCGTGCACCTGCCGGTGCAGTCGGGATCGGACCGGATCCTTGCCGCCATGAACCGGAAACATACCGCCGATGACTACCGGCGCGTCATCGACCGGTTCCGGGCTGCACGGCAAGACATTGCTTTTTCATCAGATTTTATCGTGGGCTTCCCCGGAGAGAGCGAGGAAGAATTTTCCGCCACTCTCGCGCTTGTCACGCAAATCGGGTACGCTGCGGCGTATTCATTCAAGTATTCGCCACGGCCAGGTACGCCGGCGGCGGAGATGCGGGAGACGGTGTCAGCAGCCGAGATGGACGAGCGCTTGGGGCGGCTTCAGGAATTGATCGACAGCCAGCAATCGGCCTTCAATAGGGCTGCGATCGGCACAACGGTCGATGTGCTGTTCGAGCGCGCCGCGCGCAATCCGGGCCAGATCGTCGGTCGCACCGCCTATCTGCAGCCCGCCCATGTGATGGCTTCGCCCGACATCATCGGCCAGGTCCGCTCCGTGAGGATCGACAGCCTCGAGCGCTACAGCCTGATCGGCGAGCTTGCGACGCAATCCGCACCCGGCCTCATTTCGCAGACCATTGGAGCCTGAAATCCTTGCCAAAAAGCGCATCGGATTCGTCTTCGCTCGCTCCCAGCCGCAAACCTGACCGCGACATGCAAATGCCACCTGAGACTCAGGTCGTCATCGATTTCGACGACAACCGCGCCGCATCCGCGCTGGTCGGCCCTTACGGCCAGAATCTGGCGCTGATCGAGCGGCGGCTCGGCGTCGTGGTCGATTCCCGCGGCAATCATCTCACCATCGCGGGCTCCCGCGACGGCTGCGATGCGGCGCGGCGCGTGCTCGAGACGCTCTATGCGCAGGCCGTCGAGGGGCACGACCTCGATCAGGGCGAAGTCGAAGGCGCGATCCGCGCCGTGATCGCGCAAGGCTCGCTGTTCGAGTTCGACAACAAGACCGCAAAGCCGACATTCGAGACCATCAATCTGCGCAAGCGTCCGGTGCGCGCCCGCACCGCGGCACAGGATTCCTACATCCGTGCGCTGAAGCGGCACGAGCTGGTATTCGGCATCGGCCCGGCCGGCACCGGCAAGACCTGGCTCGCAGTCGCCCATGCGGCGCAGCTGTTCGAGCGCAAGGAGGTCGATCGCATCATCCTGACGCGGCCGGCGGTCGAAGCCGGCGAGCGGCTCGGCTTCCTGCCCGGCGACCTCAAGGAGAAGGTCGATCCGTATCTGCGCCCGATCTACGACGCGCTGTACGATCTGATGGATGCCCGCGTCGTCGAGCGCGCGCTGCAAGGCAACGAGATCGAGATCGCGCCGCTCGCCTTCATGCGCGGCCGCACTTTGACCAATGCCGCCATCATCCTCGACGAGGCGCAGAACACCACGACGATGCAGATGAAGATGTTCCTGACGCGTCTCGGCGAGAACAGCCGGATGATCGTCACCGGCGACCCGTCGCAAGTCGACCTGCCGCATGGCCAGGCTTCAGGGCTCACGGAAGCCGTGAAGCTGCTCGACGGCGTCGAGGGCATCGCGCAGGTGCATTTCAAGGCCGAGGACGTCATCCGCCATGAATTGGTGGCGCGCATCGTGGCCGCCTATGAGGGATTGCCGCAAAAGCCGGCAAACGCCAGATCTTGAGACCAATAGCTTCGGCCGCGAGCCCGCGCGATGCGGGTTCCGGCCATAACGCAGATTTTGAAACGAAGGTGTCTGCTTTTCCTGCAACCGAGGTTCTCGTCACCGCCGAATGCTGGCAGGCCGAGCCCAATGCCGACGCGGTGATTCACCGCGCCATCGAGGCTGCCGCCGAAATCGCCGACGCCGATGTCGCCGACGCCGAGCTTGCGGTGATGCTGACCGACGACGCCGGCATCCGCACCCTGAACGCCAACTGGCGCAGCATCGACAAGCCGACCAACGTGCTGTCGTTTCCGGCATTGCAGCCGGAAGGCACCGGCGGAGCAGACGATGCTCCGCGCATGCTCGGCGACATCGCGATCGCCTATGAGACGACGCGGCGGGAAGCCGATGAGGAACAGAAGCCGTTCGACCATCATTTGAGCCATCTGGCGGTGCATGGCTTCCTGCACCTGATCGGTTACGACCACGA
>NZ_VKHP01000285.1 GCF_010811875.1 Bradyrhizobium uaiense | reverse complement strand
ATTGTAATTCTTGATAATTTTGCCGAGGGACAGGTAGCGCGTCAGATAGGTCTTCTTGGCGTCCTGATCTCCAGGCTTTGGAAACGCTGGCTCTTGTCCATTTCGGCAACAGAAAATAGCGCAGGCAGGTTTCCAGGGCCTGCAGGTTAGTCACGATCGCGCCAACCCATTGCGTATGGTCTTCTGGCTTCATTGTACGTTCCCTCTATGGCTTGGCGTACCCAACTAAAAGTGCATTAGATCCGGGTTTTCTTGAACGTCTGCCATCCCGCTGCCGGTTATTTGCCTGCGCGAACGCCTCCTTGATTGCGGAAGCTCTCGAAACCGACCCGGACGAGAAATCAGCCGGCGAACAACCTAGACGGGGACGGTCCTTCACCTGATAAGGTGCAATCGGTGAGCCGTGCAACCCTTATTCTACCTCGCTGGGCAGGCTTCCGTGCCGCAGATAGGGCGGACTGCGGCGAAGTCGAGGGAGTTCCTACGGCCCAGGAAGTGATCTACTCCAGGCGCAGGCCCGCCGGAATTTCGAAATCCGGTCGAAGCCGGCCGACGACCACCTCGTAGGCGTCTCTCAGGCAGTAGGGTACGAACAGGTGCACGATGGTGGAGAGCTCCTGACCCGCCGCAGGAATTTCAATTCGTGTAACGTCGTCGGCTCGGCAACCCGCGGACGCTGAGACCGGTAAAAAGGGCACCCGATGACGGGGCAGTGATAGCGACGCCGGAATGCAATGACGGCGGGCCCCTTCAGCGAGTGCTCCCGGCGAAGCGTTCCTTTGGTCTTGCGCAAAGAATCCTGACCGAAGGCCGAGCCCCGGCATCCCACGCGCAGGATCTGCGGAGCTCGGTAAGCGCAGCACGTAGAGCCCGACCGGTGAAGTCCGATGCATTCTTAACGGCTAGGATAAAGAGGCGGGCACGAGAGCAAGAGCTTTCTCAACGGGGTCGGTCAATGTGCGCGCATAGCCCATTTGATTTGGGTCATCATCCGCTGTGGATGAGCATCTCGGACTAGATACCGCTCGTTGGGCATCGACACGGGCCTCGGCTCGCTTAGACCAGCTTCGCGCCTTGGCGAAAGCCCAGTTCCGCTTGTTGACGGTGGGCACGGGCCAGTTTTGTCGAGAGTTCGCGGCTGAACTCACCAGCCATCACCCGCTTCAAGTGCTTAACGATCGTTGTGATAGGAGCGACGTCTTCTCCGAATGGTTCTGCGCAATAGATGACGCGGAGCCCTGCCTGCCGGCACAAAAATTCGTAGTGCGCAGCTTGGTCCGGATTTTGAAAGCGTCCCCAGCGGCTTCCATCGAGGACCATAGTGGCGTCAAAAGCACGTTCGGCGGCGAGGGCGTCGCTCAGAAGTTGCCGCAGCGCGTCTCGGCCTTTCAGCGAAAGTCCACTCTTTCCTACGTCAACATACGTCGCCACAACTTGGTAACCATGCTGACGAGCATACTCAGCAATCGCATTCCGCTGGTTTTCAGTTGAGTAGCGCTGGTTCTCGGACGACATGCGCAAGTACTGCGCCGTGCGTATCGGGGCATCGGATGATGATGTTGGGAGACTATGGGGCATCACCTCTCCTTCGGCGCGTCCCGCACGCAACTTCGAGAGGCGGCGGGCGGACCGCCGAATTTTGCTGGCCACTATGTGCTCGCGACTTGGGCTGCGGGACATCATGCGAGACTGGTGCCGCCGTCGATTTGGCAACAGAGAGCGATCACATTCCCTCCGGCCACGGCGTGTTGCTGAGGAGATGTCGATAAGATTTCCGGGCCATTGAGTTCGGGCCTTACGGCCGTTTGATCGTGGTTTCCAGGCAGCTAAACGAACGGGAGCTACGCCCCCAAGCGCGGCTCAAATTTAAGAGCACGACGTCAACAAAACCGGTCCTAATCTGTTGGATGATTCGAGCTCAGGTTGTTCTTGTCAAGGATAACCGAAGCGATCTCAGATCTGGGATTTTGTACGAACCGGACGGACGGAGCTCGCAACCCATCTGTTAAGAATCTGCGTGATGACACCGAAAGGCGCTGAACGGCTGCACGGTCTAATTTCAGATTTGCAGGAAACCAAGTCGCTTTCATTGATTAGAAAAAGACCCTTCGAGAGGCAGAATCCAAAACGAGGGACTAATTGATCTTGACTCGTGAGCGAGACAGCGTTCATCTAGATATATATGCAACCATATGTTGTTCAGAAATTGCGATAGCGTACTGATCTCAGTTTGATTGAGGAAGAAAATGCCGCGGCGCGTCGTGCTCCTCTCAGATGGCACTGGCAATTCATCAGCAAAGGTCTGGCGAACCAACGTTTGGCGCATGTTTAGCGCGTTGGACCTCACCAACGACGATCAGGTCGCTTGCTATGACGACGGGGTCGGGACCTCTTCATTCAAGCCGTTAGCTCTTCTTGGGGGAGCATTTGGCATTGGCCTCCGCCGCAACGTCATTACGCTCTACAAGTTCGCTTGCCGCAACTACCGCAACCAGGGCGACGAGATATTCGCATTTGGGTTCAGCCGAGGCGCTTTCACGATCCGCGTGACGATGGGATTGATCCTAGATCAGGGCCTGATTCCGGCAGAGGGCATCTCCGATAGCGAATTGGACCGGCGGGCGAAAAAGGCCTACCGCGCATATCACAGAAGGCATTTCCACACGAACTGGTACTTGATAGTTCTCGGCCTGAAGAAATTGCTTGGAACAGAAGTGCCTTCCAAGCCAACGGGAGTGCCGGCCGGAAGGGAGACGCCGGTCATCCGCTTTCTAGGGCTGTGGGATACGGTCGCCGCCTACGGTCTTCCGATCGATGAAATGACCCAGGGCGTAAGCCAATGGATCTGGCCGCTGGAATTACCCGGCCACACGCTTCATCCTAGTGTCAAGCGCGCATGTCATGCGCTCTCTCTCGATGACGAGCGCACCACATTCCATCCCGTCCTTTGGAATGAGAGGCAGGAGAAGCATTCGACAAGCGGAGCTGCCCGTTACACCTCGGCGGAGAGAATTAGCCAAGTCTGGTTCGTTGGCGTACATGCGAATGTTGGTGGCGGATATCCGGACGATTCCCTGGCACAGATACCTCTGTACTGGATTATGGAGGAGGCGAGAGCGCAAGGTCTCTGCTTCAAGTCATCGGATCCGGCAGCGCTCGCGGAAACCAAGCAGGCGCAGGATAAAGATGGCCGGCTATATGACTCCCGCGCAGGCGCGGCGAGTTACTACCGCTACGGGCCACGGCGCGTATCCCGGCTGACCCGGCAGCGCTTCTCCTGGACGACGGGTGATGAGGTATATGTTGAGAAGCCCAAGATCCACGGGACGGTATTAAGGCGCATAAAGAACAACGCCCACGTCTATGCGCCGATTGGAATTCCACATGACTATGATGTTGTCTCGGCAGAGATAGCCCAAGACGGCAGCGTCCGCTTCAGAATCGATAGCCTGCCGGACAGCGCGTCGGGACCGACAATCAACACGCCGGAAACCGCGGAGCAAGCCCAGGCGCGCGTTATCGCCGAGCGCGAGGACGTCTGGCCGCTCGTCTACGCGCGCGCGGCGCTGTATTTCCTCACGTTGGCGGCGACCGTAGTATTTGTCGTATTTCCGTTCAGCGGGCGGAGTGATCCGCTGGGTGAGAGGGTCAACGCGCTCAAATGGGTTTCGGATTTTATCCGAATGCTGAGTGGGTTCCTGCCTTCGTGGGTATCCCAATGGCTGGCTTCCTATGCGCAGTATCCTGGGACGTTCCTGATCCTGGTGGGTATCATTGGAGCATTGATCGTCGGCGGTCGGCGCGTTGCTTCGGCGATCGACGACCGAATGACCGTGCTTTGGCGCAAAGCGTTCGCGGGAATACTTCCGGCGCCGAAGGCCGCTCCCAGCTCCACGCCAGGAAGTCGTGAACGCGTCCTCATCGGAGTCCGTTCAGGATGGCGCTACTATCTGGGTCCGGCGCTTTCGGCCATTGTCATTGCGTATCTGGTACTCACGGTCGGCGACCGGCTCCTATTCACGGCTGTGGACCAGGCGGGGCTGATTTGCAAACGAACGGACAAGCTGGAGTACATCCCGGATGCCGGAACGCTGGTTTCTTTTCAAACCTCCGACCCGTGCTTTGCCACGGGTTACAAGGTCGGCCGCCTCGAGCGATATTACATTTGGACCAATCCAGACCCGACGACGCTGGCCCGTCAGTACGAGAAGTATTCGACCAGCAAGGATACATGCAAACTAGCCGCGGGCGCCGGGGAAGAACCCATGATGAATGGCAGCGTTGAAACGGACGCGCGTGGATATTCGACCTTCCGTAATCCGGAGGACGGCACTGTGCTGTCCTGGACCGAGACCGCCATCCATATTCTCGCATCACCACTGCGGCGATACTATTTCCAGCCCTGGTTTCAGCCGGTGGCGCGCTATGGCTCCCTTGGCAGCGAAGTGGACTTTCTCGAACCTGACCCGGACCGGCGTGTGAAGAAGATTTCCGAGTATGTCACGCCCAAGGTAACCGATGAGCTGTTCTTTTACGTAAACGACGCGGTCCTCATCCTCCCGCGCACGTATCAATGGCTCTACAACGACAATAGGGGCTGCATCTCATTCTTCATCAAGCCGTCGAAGTAGCGAAAATCGTGCCGATGGCCTGACAACGTCGTATCTCTCCGTGGAGATGATGGTCGATAGTTTCTGCAGTTTCCGTTCTCCGAGAGCACGATGGGCGTCAGTTTTGGTAGAGATATAATGATTGCGGGTTACAAGCCCGCCGTTTTCAAGAACGCGCTTCGTGGATTCATGAGAACGCGGTCACCAGGAAATTTAATTGACCTCAAGTCGGTTTTTCCGCTCCGCCGTGACGGTGCTATCGTGTTTGAAGAGTGCCTCGATCGCGGGCTGATCGAACTTAAAGATGGATTTACGGTCTCGGAAAAAGGTGAGACTGTTGCTCGCGGAAGGGTCGTGCGCCGGACACCTTTGGCTCAAGCGCAGATGGTACTGGACAATTTTCTGCGCAATGTCGAAATGCTCAACCAAGATCCAGATGCGGTCCGATACGTTGAACGGGTATGGGTTTTTGGCAGCTTGATGCGAGGTGGGGAGGCAGTAGGAGACATCGATCTAGCACTCGAAATGAGTCGGCGCCCAGAGTATCTCGCGGACTATGCTTTGATGAAGCGGCATCTCGAGGAGATTCTGTCGCGCCGCGACGACGTTCCAACCAGCCGCGGCCTGGTCTGGTCGGCAGAAACTTGGATAACGGAACGCGCTCTTTATGGGCCACGGCGGCATCCACTCCTCGCTGGGGTCCAATCCGATGTCAGCGATCTTGTCGACCTAGGAGCTCCCTGCCGCCTCATCTATGACCGAGCGAGAGGCGGACGGGTCAACGATCCGATATTGTCTCGCCATCCCCAGTCCAACGGGCGACCAACTGACTTGGCCCCGCCTCCTGAAATGCCAGATTTTACTCCGAACGGTCTGCGCCCGATGGATGGTCAGTGGGTGGCGGGGTTCTCCAAATGGGGCGGTGTTTCTCCGTACGACATCTTTCGCGGCTGGACAGACGATGCACACAAGTTGTTCCCTCAATACCCCGAGGGATTACGCATCGTCGGGGACAGTCGCGATCTTGCTAGCTATCCGTGGATCCCCAAGCGTCTGAAAGCCGGTGGATTCGACGGTCGGGAAGCGGTTGCGCTGGTCAATGCCACGCCCTTGAAGGGCACCAGCATCGTACTCCGGCGCAAAATTGAACAGGGCTCCGAGAATTGGATTCTGCACGCTTGGTTCGAACATTTGGAATTTTATCGGAGCCGCAAGCGGGCTGACTATTCAACGCTTCCTGACCTCGCAGCCGCAGCAGCTTTGATCCTCGCGGTGGACGCTGAAAGGATGCTGCGCCGAGCCGCTGAGGACGCGGCTGGGCCGGGAATCCAAATATGCGTCAGACGTGATCTCGACGAAGATATGAACGCGCACTTCATCGACGCCGTGCATAACCACTTGCAAGCGCGCAGTATCAGAATCGAACCCGAGGGATGGAGCAGCCCACCGGCCTCCGTTGTCCGCGCCTAATACCTGTTTTCCATTCGGAGTCCCGGCACTCGGCAGGAAGGTCGGCCGTTGCGGCAAGGCCGCCGCTTTCCGGCGAAGAGACCGACGTCTGATTCGCGCACTAAACTTCAACTGGGCGCGATCGACTATGTTCTGAGAGAGCGTTGAGGGCGCGCTGAGGCGGCCCGCAGCTGGCGGCGCGCCGCCAGAAATGCTAGAGCTTTCTAGCTGCGGGTGGGGATTTGTAAGGAATCGCAAGGGAATAGACACGAATTCCCAATACAATCGGTTATCAAAACGTTAACGTGGACAACGCTGGCAAATGCAACCGCGCCAGCATCGATCAACTAGACTGAAGAGACATGTCGACCGCTCGTCACATTGTCAGTTTGCTGAAGAGCCACATTGCCGGTGACGGGGAGCGTTTCCTCGCTACCGCAATGCAGCTTGCCGCGCATGAGGCCCGGCAGGGACACGGCAAGCTGGCACAGGAACTGAAAGAGCTGATTGACCAGGCCAAAATAGCCGGCGCTGCAATGACCAAAACGGCGCGGCCGGTTCCCTTGGTCCAGCCGAAAGGCGAATTGGCCGGGCTGCTGCACGCCGGTTATCCGGACCTGCGTCTGACCGACATGGTTCTACCGGACGAATTGCGGCTTCGGCTCGAACGTGTGCTGATTGAGCAGAGGCAGCAGCAGAACCTACGTGAGCACGGCCTGACGCCGCGCCGCAAACTACTGCTGGTGGGACCACCTGGCTCGGGCAAGACGATGACGGCGGCCGCCTTGGCCGGCGAACTCCACCTCCCATTGTTCACCATCGTCCTGGATGGCCTGATCACGAAGTTTATGGGCGAGACGGCTGGAAAGCTGCGGCTCGTCTTCGACGCCATGCAGGCAACACGCGGGGTCTACTTCTTCGACGAGTTCGACGCGATCGGCGCCCGGCGCGGCGAGCGCCAGGACGTCGGCGAAATACGCCGTGTCTTGAACTCCTTCCTGCAATTCCTGGAGCAGGATGAAAGCCACGGCCTCGTCGTCGCAGCGACCAACCATCCCGAGCTGTTGGACAAGGCCCTCTTCCGTCGTTTCGACGATGTCATGGAATATGCGTTGCCTGATCCACTTCTGGCTCAAGCCTTGCTGCAGGCGCGCCTCGACCGTTTTGACACGCGCGGTGTCGAGTGGAGCCAGGCCGTCGAGCAGGCGCACAATTTATCTCAGGCGGAAATTGTAAGAGCTGCGGACGACGCGGCCAAAACGATACTCTTGCGGGGCGGGAAGCGGATAACATCGGAGGCGCTCGTTCAAGCGCTGATGGAACGCCGGCGGGCCTCGCTGTCTGATTAGCGACGGCACAGGTTGTAATGGCAGACGATTTTCCTCGGGACCGACCCCATATCCATCTTCGTGACAATGGTGTTCGAGAGCCGTATCGGCGGCCCAAGCAGAAAATCGAACCGCCTGCAGTTCCTGAACGTGATCGCGCAGGCCATGCAGCGGCGTTGATCCAGGCTGTTGGACAGGCCATTCAGGCGGCTCGCGTACAGATCGCCGTTCGCGACCCCAACCTGGCCGTCGGCCTGCCCGGGTTTTATCTCGATATCGAATTGCCGGTGCGCGAGCGCATCGCTCTAGATCAGTTGGCCGACCGACGGCAAAAGATGGAAGTCGTCGCAGTTCATGAGCCGGTAGGAGAAGGGGAGCCGCTGCGCGCTTCGGTTTTCATTCCGCAACAAGCGGAGAACTACTATCTGCGGAAAGTCGAGGCCTATCGCGACTCTGACACCAAGAAGGGAAGGCCGCGAAACGAGCCGCTTGTGTCGCGGATTGACACCATGCGCCTGGCGACGGCGCAATCGCTATATACCGACGATGATGGGCTTTTCCCGCAGCAACTAAACGAACCGGTCTGGTGGGAGGTTTGGCTGCGCAAAGGGCGCCGGGAGAATTTCGAGCGCATCGCCCAAGCGCTGGATCTCACCCTGCGCACGCATGCCGTCAAATTTCCGGAGCGAGAGGTCATGCTCGCGCTCGCTAGCGTAGCAACGCTGGATCGGCTTGTTGCTCACAGCGATGTCGTGGCCGAGTTGCGGCGCGCAAAGGATACACCATCCTTCTTCATGGGCCTTGGGGGCGCCGAGCAGCGCGATTGGAGTGATGAACTGCTCGAACGCGTGATGCCACCGGACAACGATGTCGCGGTTTGTGTTCTTGACAGCGGTGTGCGTCGAACTCATCCCTTGATCAAACCCGCACTTGCCGCGGAAGACTGCCACACAATCAAGCCCACCTGGGGCAGCGACGACACCCCGGCGTGGCAAGGTCACGGGACGCGGATGGCTGGTGTCGGGCTCTATGGCGACCTTGTCCCTGTGCTCGTCGGAAGCGATCCGATTGCGTTGCCTTATCGCCTCGAGAGCGTTCGCATTCTGCCGCCCGAGGACGAAGCGAACGATCCCGAGCTCTATGGTGCGATCACCGGAGAGGCGATTGCTCGCGCCGAAATCCAGGCGCCGGCGCGGCGCCGCGCCATAGCCATGGCGGTCACCAGCGCAAACCCGGCGCGCGGCCGACCAACGTCGTGGTCAGCGGCGGTCGACCAACTCTGCTTTGACGAGGATCAGCGGCGCCTGATCATCCTGTCCGCGGGAAACATCGCCGAGGATCTGACGCCTGCTGATCACCTCACACGCAATGACCTCGAGGCGGTCGACGATCCGGCGCAGGCGTGGAACGCGCTGACGGTGGGTGCCTACACTGAGAAAGTGGATATCATCGATCCTGAGTTTACCGGTTACGCGCCAATCGCCCCGGCCGGCGAGCTATCACCGCGCAGCAGGACTTCTGTCGTTTGGGACCGGCAATGGCCTGTGAAACCCGATGTCGTGTTCGAAGGTGGCAACCTCGCGCATGACGGAGCGCTTCCCGGCGAACCGATCGACGACCTGCAGATCCTCACGACGTATTTCCGTCCGGAGCTGCGTCACTTCACAACTCTCGGCGACACGAGCGCGGCCACCGCTCACGCCGCGCGGATGGCGGGACGAATCTTGGCGGCACGCCCGGGCCTATGGCCTGAAACGGTCCGCGCCTTGATCGTGCACTCCGCGGAGTGGACGCCGCAGATGCGCGCCCGCATCGACGCATGCAACGGCGCGAAGGGACAAATACAGGCACTCGTACGCCGCTATGGCTATGGAGTCCCGGATGTTGGACGAGCGCTCCTCTCGACGGTGAACGATCTGACGCTCATCGTCGAAGATCAACTCCAACCGTTTCAGCGTGAGGGGAGCGCTGCCGCCAAGACCCGTGACATGAAACTCCATCGCCTGCCTTGGCCGAAGGAGCAACTGGCCGCGCTTGGTGCCGCACAGGTAGAGCTACGAGCGACCTTGTCGTACTTCATCGAGCCCAATCCTGGTGAGCGTGGGTGGACAAGGCGACATCGGTACGCTTCGCACGGTCTTCGCTTCCGCGTGAAGTCCGCGACTGAGGCTGTCGACGAGTTCAGAGCCCGCATCAACCAGGCTGCGCGGGACGAGGAGGAGGGGGCGCCTCCAAGCGGCGGCGAAGATTGGCTCCTCGGCACGTTTCGCGACAATGGATCGGTGCATTCCGATTTTTGGTCTGGAAGCGCAGCTGACCTCGCTGAACGTGATGCCATCGGCGTCTTTCCGGTCGGTGGCTGGTGGAAGGAAAAGCCCTACTTGGAGCGGTTCGACGGCACTGCGCGTTATGCGCTGAACGTGACGATAAGAGCGCCGGGGTCAAACGTGGACATCTTCACGCCAGTCGAAAATGCGATCGCCATTGCTAGCGCGATCGAAGTTTGATGGAAAATAGCACCGTCGCTGAATTGATGGCAGCTGCGTAGGCAGCTCTCTTGCCTCATGGCGGCGTGAATGCGATCCGACAAGAGGTGGCCCTCCCGATGGGCGGCGTGGATCCACGAAGATCCTCGCATGTCCTCGCCGACTGATCGAATTCGTTGAATTCCGCCTGTCCCATACGGCCCAGAAGCGCGCTAGCGGCGAGGACGGTAGACCGGCAACCGGGGAGCGATCCGACGGTTCACGAAGCTATTTTTTCTCACTCAATCGTGTGCTGGTAATATTTATGTCGCGAAAGTCACGCAGCGGAGTCATTGCATCCGCTCCATTGGAGGAGACCTTCTATGCTCGGCTCCGAAACAACTGCCCGTCTCCGTCGAGTTCTGGATGAGGTGTGCAAGGGACTGCCCGCTCACGAGACCGGCGCCCGAGCGCACGTCGCATCCGAAATTCTAGAAGCCAGAGCTCGCGGCGAGACGTCCATCGAAGTTCTCAGGCAAGTCGGACAGAACGCGTTGGCCAGCGCTCCGTCGATGTGGCTTAGGCAAGGTTCTCGCCAGTGTGCATCCGAGAGTAGTGGAGCCGAAAAATCGACCGGCGCAACCAAACAGGATTGATAGCGGTACGACGACCCCACCTCGTTTAGGCCGACGAGATGAGCGGGGCTCGCGCGTGGATTGGACAACGCGAGGGACGCTCATTCCATGCATCAAGACAGACATCAAGACAGGCATGATGCCGCCTTCTATCAGCGGATCGAAGTGATCACGGGGGAGAGGCGACGGCGCAGTTGGAGCGATGCGGAGAAGGCGCGGATCGTGGCCGAGAGCGCCGATCCGGAGACGAGCATTTCCGAGGTGGCTCGACGCAATAGGGGCAACCGGGGACTGCTCAGTGTGCGGCGGCGCCAGGCGCGGCTCGCGTCGAGCGAAGCGCCGCAGTTCGTGCAAGTTAGGCTCGACGCCGCCGTCGAGGCGCAGCCGAACGCGATCGATAAGGCGCATGTTCTGGTGAGTCCGGCCGAGCGGATCGAGGTGATGATCGCGGGCGCGACGGTGCGCGTGCCCGTCGACACCGCGA
>NZ_VKHP01000284.1 GCF_010811875.1 Bradyrhizobium uaiense | reverse complement strand
CCCTCGCGCTGACCTTCTTCCCCCACGCACGATTTCGGAATAATGGAAAAATACTGCTGAGTTGCCCGACGTGTCAAGTCGCCGTGTCGGACAGTCGCCGTGTCGGGCGCCGGCAGTCGCCGGCTACTGTGCATGGGGTTGTTTTCGATATTTTGACCGTACGCCCCTGAGAGGGCATGGCCGGGACGATTCCGGCAATGCCCTCGTGTAGCTCTGCCGCAAGCGAAAAAGGGAAGATCAGCCGCGGCCGACGAACGGCATCTTGGTCGCCATGACCGTCATGAACAACACGTTGGCGTCGAGCGGCAGGCCGGCCATGTAGGCGACGGCATCGCCGACCGCCTTCGCGTCCATGCGCGGCTCGTGCTTGGTGGTGCCGTCCGGCTGCAGCACGCCCGGGCCGTTGACCATGCGGTCGGTCATCGGGGTTGCGGCATTGCCGATGTCGACCTGGCCGACCGCGATGTCATACATCCGGCCGTCGAGGTTGGAGGCCTTGGTGAGGCCGGTGATGGCGTGCTTGGTCGAGGTGTAGGCCGCCGAGAACGGCCGCGGTGCATGCGCCGAGATCGAGCCGTTGTTGATGATGCGGCCGCCGCGCGGGGTCTGGTCCTTCATGATGCGGAAGGCGTGCTGGGTGCACAGGAACGGCGCGGTGAGGTTGGTGTTGACGACGGCCTGCCACTGCTCGAGCGGCAGGTCCTCGAAATTCACCGGCGGCGCGCCCATGCCGGCATTGTTGAAGAGAACGTCGAGCCGGCCGTAGGTCGCCTTCACCTTGTCGAACAGCGCGGCGATCGCGGCCGGGTTGGCCATGTCGGCGGTGACGCACAGGCTCTTGCCGGCGGGGCCGAGCTTGGCGGTCTCCTCCAGCATCTCCAGGCGGCGCCCGACCAGCACCACGGTGTAACCCTTGTCCATCAGGGCGAGCGACGCGGCGCGGCCGACGCCGGTGCCGGCGCCCGTCACGAGTGCGATCTTGCTGGTTGCCTCAGTCATCTCCGAGTTTCCTCTTACTTGGTTTTTGCTTCGGTTTCGTTCTTGTAGGGTGGGCGTGGAATGTTCTGATGCGCCGCGCGCAGCGCCGCCGACCAGCGCGAGCGCAAGTCGTGGAAGTAGGGCTCGCCGGCCTCGATGCGGTGGTTGAGATCGGCCTCGCAGGCGTCGGTGCGCACCACCAGCACGTCGATCGGCAGGCCGACGCCGAGATTGGAGCGCATCGTCGAATCCATCGAGATCAGGCCCGTTTTGAGCGCCTCATAGAGCTCGACGTCGTAGTGCATGGCGCGATCGAGCACCGGCTTGCCGTATTTGTGCTCGCCGATCTGCAAATACGGTGTGTCGGTGGTGCATTCGATGAAATTGCCGGCGGTGTAGACCATGAACAGGCGCATCCGCGACCCCTTGATCTGGCCGCCGAACAGGAACGAGACGTCGAAGGAGATATCCTCGGAGCGCAGCGCGTCGCCCTCGGTGGCGTGCACCGAGCGGATGGCGCGACCGATCCGCTGTGCCGCCTGGAACATGGTCGGGGCGTTCATCAGCGTCTCGCGCTCGCCGGTGTCCGGATTTTCCATGCCCTCGGTCAGGGTCGACAGCACCGACTGGCTGATCGCGAGATTGCCGGCGCTGGCGATCGCCATGATGCGCTCGCCGGGTGTCGAGAAGATGTGCAGCTTGCGGAAGGTCGAGACGTTGTCGAGGCCGGCATTGGTGCGCGTATCGGCGATCATGACGAGGCCGTCTCGCACCAGAATTCCGCAGCAATAGGTCATTTCCAGTCCCCAACGATCCGTATTTCTCGGCGCAGAACGTGTAGCCAATTTCGAGGTCGCATCCAACCCCAATTCCCCGTGACGGGACATGCGGTGGCTGGTCAAAAAGGGCAGAGGCCGATCGCGGAGACGGCCTGTCGGCGTCTGTTCCAGCCGACGCCTGCTCGGAATTGCGAGGCGCCGGCGTTGCCCTGCGTTGCGCGCAGTCGGCAATGATACGCGCCCCTGTCATTGCGAGGCACCTGGCGTTGTGGTCGACTGGCCGCAATCGACAAGAACAAAAGAATTCCGGGAGGCGAGAATGTCATTCAAACGGGCCGCGTGCATCATGGCACTGGGTGTCGCGGCGATGGCCGCGAGCCCGGCATCGGCGCAGAAGAAGGGCGGCACGCTCCGGCTCTATCACAACGACAATCCGCCCTCGACCTCGCTGCTCGAGGAATCCACCATCGCTTCGGTGATGCCGTTCGCCGCCGTCTTCAACAATCTCGTGGTGTTCGATCCGGCCAAGGTGCACGAAAGCATCGACACCGTGATCCCCGATCTCGCCGAGAGCTGGTCGTGGGACCCGACCAACACAAAGCTCACCTTCAAGCTGCGCCACGGCGTGAATTGGCACGACGGCCAGCCGTTCACGGCCAGGGACGTGCAGTGCACCTGGCGGATGCTGATCGGCAAGAGCGAGACCCAAGACTCCAAAGCCCAAGACTCCAAAACCCAAGACTCCAAAACCCAGGACTCCAAAACCCAGGACTTCAAGCGCAATCCGCGCAAGGTTTGGTACTCGAAGCTCAGGGATGTCAGCGTCGATGGCGACGATGAAGCGACCTTCGAGCTGACCGAGCCGCAGCCCGGCCTGCTGGCGCTGCTCGCCAGCGCCTTTTCGGTGGTCTATCCCTGCCATGTGCCGCAGCAGGTCATGCGCACCAAGCCGGTCGGCACCGGACCGTTCAAATTCGTCGAATTCCGGCGCGGCGATTCAATCCGTCTCGTCCGTAACCCGGATTACTTCAAGAAAGATCGGCCGTATCTCGACGAGATCACGGTGCGGTCGATCGACAGCCGTGCCACGCGCATGCTGGCGTTCGCGACCGGCGACTACGACATCACCTTTCCGTCTGATGTCAGCATTCCCTTGATGAAGGATGTCAAGGCGCGGTCGCCGAGCGCGATCTGCGAGATGACGTCGACCAATCTGCAGATCAATCTGCTGGTCAACCGCGTCAATCCGCCGTTCGACAATCCCGATATCCGCAAGGCGATGTCGCTGGCACTCGATCGCAAGGCCTTCAACAGTATCCTGTTCGAGGGCACCGGGCGGCTCGGCGGCGCGATGCAGGCCAGGCCCGAAGGCGAGTGGGGCATGCCGCCCGAGATCCTGTCGACGTTGATGGGCTACGGTCCCGACACCGAGAAGAACCTCGCGGACGCGCAGGCGATCATGCAGAAGCTCGGTTACAGCGACGCCAAGCCGCTGTCGATCAAGATCCAGACCCGCAATCTGCCGACCTATCGCGACCCGGCCGTGATCCTCGCCGACCAGCTCAAGAAGATCTACATCGTCGCCGAGCTCGATATCCTGGATACGCCGCGCTGGTACTCGCGGCTGCAGCGCAAGGACTACACCATCGGCCTCAATGTCACAGGCGTCAGCGTCGACGATCCCGACGGCAATCTGGTCGAGAACTATTCCTGCAACTCGGAGCGCAACTACACCCAGTATTGCAATGCCGAGGTCGACAAATTGCTCGCGGCACAGTCGCGCGAGGTCGACAAGGACAAGCGCCGCAAGATCGTGTTCGACATCGAGCGCGTCCTGGCCGACGACGCCGCACGGCCTGTCATCCTGCACTCATCGGCCGGCAATTGCTGGCAGCCCTACGTGAAGAACTTCCATCCGCACGACAACAGCCAGTACAACAATCTGCGCTTCGAGGATGTTTGGCTGGACAAGTGACGCATCTGCCCCGCTGGCAATGGCATGCGCCGTCGTCCTCGTGCGTTTCACTCATTCACGCGACCAGGAGCCGCTGGCTGTTCCTGCGCACACGCGCGGTCCCCGGGGCTGATCGCCGGGTGCCAAGGTTGCGGCGGCACCCGCCGGTCAGACCGCGTAGGGATCCATTGGGATATCCGAAGCCGCTACGGGAGCTCGGATATCAGCTTGGTCCACTCGGCTTCGGGCCACGCCCGCGAGGTGCAGGTTCGAATGTTTCCCATTGAGCTGAGGGCAAGCGCGAGTTTTGTAATGCTGTCGCCGAGGGGCGCTTCGGCGAGGAGAAGAATGTCATGCTCGCCGGAGGTGAGATAGACCTCCTTGATTTCGACACCGAGCTTCTGGGCGAGTTCTCTCGCCGCTCGGCTGCGCTTGGGAGCTTCCTTGACGTTACGAATTCCCTGGTCGGTCCAGTCGATCCTCAATATGAATGTTGCCATGTCGTCCTCCAAGGGTTGTGCATTCCCTTGTCTGCCGCGTGCGCGGCAGGCGAACTTGCTTCACGTTGAAGTTGAAGGAGCGCCACATAAGGCAGGCGCTGCTTTCAGACTGAGATGCCTGCCGATGGCCTGACCGCTGCCCGTTCTGTCAAACGGCGACGTCGGCCCGTCCCGTCTCAAAGAACAGCTCACCGCAGATTACGCCATGTCCCTTGCTCGAGAAAGAGGGCTCCCCGCGTTGTGATCGGGAGCCCGGCGGCGGCGGCCCGATCGTTCCCGTGCTGCGCAACGTCGCGAAGGGCTGCAAAAACGTCACGGCTCTTGCCGTCGTCCTGCCGGTGCATCGACGAGGAACGCCTCGTCCACCGGCACGCCGAGCCCGGTGACCAGCCGGTTGGTCTCGGCGGCCATGCCGACGATCGCCAGCATTTCCTGATACTCGGCCTCGGTCATGCCTTTGGCGCGGGCGGCGGCGGTGTGCGAGTGGATGCAGTAGCTGCAGCCATGGGCCACGGAGACCGCAACATAGAGCATTTCCTTGACTTTCGGATCGAGCGCACCCGGCGCCATCACCTCCTTGATGCTCTCCCAGGTTCGCCGCAGGGTTTTCGGATCATGCGCGAGCGCGCGCCAGAAATTGTTGATGAAATCCGATTTTCGCGTCGCGCGGATGTCGTCGAAGACGGCGCGTGCCTCGGCGGAGAGCTCGTCGTCGGAGAGAAGCTTGACGGTTGCCATGATTGATCTCGCTGGGTCGGTGTGAGGCAGCACAATAGCACTCGCATCTTACCATCGTCATTCCGGGGCTCGCGAAGCGAGAACCCGGAATCCATTGCGCCACCGACTCTGTGGAGAAATGGATTCCGGGTTCGCGCCGAAGAGACGCGCCCCGGAATGACGATGGAGAGGAGTGGGGCCTACGACTGCGTCTGGCTCTGCCACTGCCCGGGTCGTCCGGCCTGATCGACCTTGACCGCGACTGTCAGTGTCTCGTTGCCGCCGCCATAGCGGGTGCCGCGGACCGGGGCGGCGCCAAGATAGTCGAGCCCGATCGCGACGCGGGCATGGGCGTCGGTGGTGCAGATGCCGTTGGCGGCGTCGAAGCCGATCCAGCCGAGGTCGGGCACGAAGGCCTCGGCCCAGGCGTGGCCGGCCTGCTGGTTGACCATGCCGTCGGAGCGCAGGAAGTGACCGGAGACGAACCGCGCCGGAACGCCGCCGGCGCGCGCGCAGGCGATCAGGATGTGGGCGTAGTCCTGGCAGACCCCGCGCTTCAGCGCGAATGCCTCGGAAGCCGAGGTGGCGCTGTTGGTCGGGTCTTCGTCGAAGGTCATGTGTTCGTAGATTTGCGCCATCAGCGCGTGCAGGAAGCCGAGCACGTCGCCGCCGGCCTCTGCGCGCAGCTCGCGGACGAAAGTCGTCATCGCCGGGTTGAGGTCGGTCAGGGACGTGGGGCGCAGGAACAGGCTCGGTGGAAACCGCTCGTCGCTGCCTTTCAGTACGCCGCCGGTGTCCTGGGTCTCGACCAAGCCCTCGCAATGGATGGTGAGGTCGCTGATGGCGCCATGTGTCAGCACATGGGTGACGTTGCCGAAGGCGTCCTCATGGGTATCGAGCCGGGAATCGGTCGAGACGTCGATCTGCCAGTCCGCGACATACTGGCCGTCATGGCTGCCCGGCGTCATCCGCAGAATCTGGATCACGCCCGAGGCCGCCGGCTCGTAGCGATAGGTGGTGGTATGGGCTATCCGCAGGCGCATGGTCGATCAACTGCAGTTGGGATCGTCGTGCCCGGACTTGTTCCGGGCATCCACGTCTTTCTTCCTAATCGCCCTTCAAAGCAAGACGTGGATGGCCGGGTCAAGCCCGGCCATCACGAGATTTTGCGTCAAAATCGGTCAGATCAGATACTGCTTGGTGATGATCTCGCCCAGCCGTGAGTTATCCGCGATGAATTCCTGGATGAATTCGTGCACGCCGTGCTGGAAGATGTCGTCCATATGGCTGTGCTCGAGCCGGTTCCTGATGCCGCGGGCGTGGCGCTGGGACGCGCCCTGGCGGCCATAGGCGACGCCGATCTGGTCCAGATTGCGCACCAGATTGCTGTAGCAGCTGGCAAGCGAGCGCGGCAGCGTGTCGTTGAGGATCAACAGGTCGGCGATCAGCCAGGGTTTTAAGGTTTCCCGATAGACCCAGTGATAGGCGGTCGTTGCCGACACCGAGCGCAGGATCGAGGTCCACTGGTAGTAATCCAGCGGCCCGCCGACGTGCTCTTCCTCGGGCAGCAGCATGTGATACTTCACGTCGAGAATGCGGGCGGTGTTGTCGGCGCGCTCGAGATGCACGCCCAGTCGCGAGAACCAGTAGGCGTCATTGCGCAGCATGGTCCGGTAGGCCGAACCATCGAAGCGCAACGAGGTCTCCTGCACGAAGCGCAGGAATTTCGCCAGCTCCTCGCGGTTGGCGGGACCCTTGTTCCAGACCGCCTGCAGCTCGATCCAGGCCGAGTTGATGGTGTCCCACATCTCCGACGTCAGCGCTGTTCGTACCGAGCGCGAATTGAGCCGCGCCGCCTCGATGCAGTTCTTGATCGAGGCGGGGTTTTCGTCCGAGAAGGAGAGGTATTCGATGACGTTTCGCTCGTTCGCCTCTTCGTAGTGGTCGTAGAAGGCGGCGCCGACGCCGGCGGTGAGCAGCGCGGAATCCCACTCATTGGTCTTGCCCACATAGGCCGCGGGCAATGCGGTGACGCGTAACGTGGCGTCGATCGTGCGGGCCAGATATTCGGCGCGTTCGACATAACGGGCCAGCCAGAACAGGTTTTCAGCGGTGCGCGACAGCATGCTTTCAACTACTCGCTCAGTATCCAGGTGTCCTTGGTGCCGCCGCCCTGGCTCGAATTGACCACGAGCGAGCCTTCCTTCAGCGCGACGCGGGTCAGCCCGCCCGGCACGATGGTGGTGTGGCTGGAGCCGGTCAGCACGAACGGGCGGAGATCGACATGGCGCGGCGCCAGGCCCTTGTCGGTGCAGGTCGGGCAGGTCGACAGCGCCAGCGTCGGCTGCGCAATGAAACCTTCCGGCTCGCGCTTGAGCTTGTCGCGGAACGCCTCGATGGTCGCCTTGGTGGCGGCGGGACCGATCAGCATGCCGTAGCCGCCCGAGCCGTGCACCTCCTTGACGACGAGGTCGGCGAGGTTGTCGAGCACGTAGGACAGATCCTGCGGTTCGCGGCAGCGCCAGGTCTGCACGTTCTTCAGGATCGGCTCTTCGCTGAGATAGAACTTCACGATGTCGGGCATGTAGGAATAGATCGCCTTGTCGTCGGCGATGCCGGTGCCGACCGCATTGGCGAGCGTGATGTTGCCGGCCGCATAGGCCGACATCAGCCCGGGGACGCCGAGCGCGGAATCCGGACGGAAGGTGAGGGGATCGAGGAAATCGTCGTCGACGCGGCGATAGATCACGTCGACCCGCTTCAGCCCCTCGGTGGTGCGCATGAACACCTCGTCGTTCTTGACGATGAGGTCGCGCCCCTCGACCAGCTCGATGCCGAGCTTGTCGGCCAGGAAGGAGTGCTCGTAATAGGCCGAGTTGTAGACGCCGGGCGTCATCAGCGCGACCGTCGGTTCAGCCGAGGCGCTGTGCGGCGCGACCGAGCGCAGCGCCGACAGCAACTCGTCCGGATAGCGCTCCACGGGCGCGACGCGGTGCCGCGCGAACAGGTCCGGAAACAGCCGCATCATGATCTCGCGGTTTTCCAGCATGTAGGAGACACCGGACGGCGTGCGCGCATTGTCCTCCAGCACGATGAAGTTGTCGGGGTCGGTGCGGATGATGTCGATGCCGGCGATGTGGACGTAGATGTCGTGCGGCACGTCCTGGCCGTTCATCTCCGGCCGGAACACCGGGTTCTGGAAGATCAGGTCTTCGGGGATGATGTTGGCGCGCAGGATGTCGCGGCCATGATAGATGTCCTTGAGGAACATGTTGAGCGCGAGCACGCGCTGCTTCAGGCCCTTCTCCAGCAGCGTCCACTCGGTCGCCGACATGATGCGCGGGATGACGTCGAAGGGGATCAGCCGTTCCTGGGCCTCGGAATCGCCGTAGACCGCGAAGGTGATGCCGATCCGGCGGAACAGCAGCTCCGCTTCCTGGCGTCGATATTCGAGCGCATCCGGTGGCGTCTCTTTCAGCCAGCGGGAGAGCTCCTGGTAGGCCGGGCGAAGATCCTCGCCGAGGCCGTTCATCTCATCGAACGCGACTGCCATATATCCCGACTGCCCTCCCAAGCCATGTGACACAGTGCATGACTTGATGGGATGGTAGCAAGGGGCGGGCCAGCGCGATATGCATTGGCTTCTGGCATTTGCTAAGGGGTATCCGGAAGGCTGCCCGAAAAACCGGCTGAGGTCTGCTTAATTCGGCGGCAAAACCCCGTGACATCAAGGCATTGGATCGGCAATGTCAGGGGATCAAGTTAGGGAATGAGACCATGAGCGAGATCGTCACGGCGGGGATATTGGTGATCGGCGACGAGATCCTGTCCGGCCGGACCAAGGACAAGAATATCGGCTTCATCGCCGAATACCTGACCAATATCGGCATCGACCTGAAGGAAGTCCGCGTCGTCGCCGACGACGAGGCCGATATCGTGTCGGCCCTTGATGCGCTGCGGCATAGATACAATTACGTGTTCACCACCGGCGGCATCGGGCCGACCCATGACGACATCACCGCCGACAGCGTGGCGAAGGCGTTCGGGGTCGATATCCACCACCATCCGGATGTGGTGGCGCGGTTCAGGGAGCGCTGGAGCGAGCAGGACCTCAACGAGGCGCGGCTGCGGATGGCCCGGGTGCCCGACGGCGCCGAACTGATCCAGAGCGCGACCATCCTGGCGCCCGGCTTCAAGCTCGGCAATGTGATCGTGATGGCCGGCATCCCCACCATCATGCAGGCGATGATGGACATCGTGGCGCCGACCCTGAAATCCGGCGTGCGGATGCTGTCGGACTCGGTCCGCGCCGACGCGCGGGAAGGCGATATCGGCGGCCCGTTAAGGGCGATCGCCGATGCCAATCCCGACACCATCATCGGCAGCTATCCGTTCCAGGACGAGAACCAGAAGCCGAACACCAATCTGGTGGTGCGCTCGCGCGATCCGGAAAAGCTCGCCGCGGCGATGGCCGCGGTGAAGGAGATGTTGAAGCAGGTACAGGCCGCGCAGAAGAAGCCGGCAGGTTGAGGCGACATGGTCGAACGAAATTCTGAACCGAGTGTGCAGGACCGGGCCGGCAGGCCGTTCCCGGTCTCGTGGGATCAATTCCACCGGGACTGCCGGGCGCTGACCTGGCGGCTCAACGAGGTCGGCCCGTTCCACGCGGTGATTGCGATCACCCGCGGCGGGCTGGTGCCGGCGGCGATCGTGGCCCGCGAGCTCGGCCTGCGGGTGATCGACACCGTCTGCATCGCCAGCTACGACCACGACAAGCAGGGCGACCTGAAGGTGCTCAAGGGCATTTCGGAGCAGACCGCTAAGCTCGGTGGCGGCACCGGCAAGGGGCTGTTGATCGTCGACGACCTCGTCGACACCGGCAAGACCGGCAAGCTGGTGCGCGAGATGCTGCCCGACGCGCATTTCGCCACGGTCTATGCCAAGCCGAAGGGCCGGCCGCTGGTCGACACCTACATCACCGAGGTGTCGCAGGACACCTGGATCTTCTTCCCCTGGGATACCGCGCTGTCGTTCCAGCCGCCGATCCGCGACGGCGCGGCTTAAAGAGTCACCTCGCCCCGCGCTTGTCCGCCGAAGCCTTGGCGAAGGCGGATGCGGGGAGAGGTCGATCGCGAAGCGATCGGGTGAGGGGACTCACCGCGGGTTCATCTCTCACTATGTTTTCGCGGAAGCAGCCCCTCACCCCGACCCTCTCCCCGCAAGAGCGGGGCGAGGGGGAAGCACAAGCATGCCCCTGCAAAATCGCATCGCTCCGACCGGAGAGATCGTCGCCACCGAGCATCGCGGCACCTTCACCGGCAATCGCGGCATTATCCACGATCCCGCGACGCGGACGCTCCTCAATAAGCGCTGGTCGTCGCCGGCATGGCTCACCTGCGTCTGCGAGTTCAGGGGACGGCGGCGCGAGGTGATGAGCCGGCGGAGCTGGACCGAGCTGTTCTTCCTCGATGAAGCAACGGCCTTCGCGGCCGGACACCGGCCCTGCTTCTACTGCCGCCGTGACGACGCCAACCGGTTTCGCGCTGCATGGGAGACGGGCAACGGTGTCAGCGATCTCAGCGCCAAGGCAATGGATGCGGTGCTGCATGTCGAACGGCTCGACCGCGGCAGGAAGCGGCTGCATGAGCTACCGATGTCGCTCGCCGAGCTACCCGACGGCACGATGGTGCAGCTGAACGGCGAAAGTTACCTCGCCGCCGCTGGCAAGACCTTGCGCTGGTCGTTCGCTGGTTACGAGCGGGCCGACGTGACCGCTCCCGCGATGCTGCTGACGCCGCCGTCGACCGTCCGTGCATTTCAGTCCGGCTATCGGCCGGTACTGCATCAGAGCGCGGCGGCTGCTTTGGGCTGAGCCGCCGGCGCTGCGCTTACGCCAGCCGCTGCCGCGCCAGCTTGGCGCCAGCGCCGAGCGCGATCAGCTTGGATTCGGCGATATCCCGCCGCATCGCCGCCCTGCCGCAATTGGTGGTCGCGCTGATGTTGCCCTTCGGCACGTGCTTCGCCACCGCACCGATCACCGTGCCGAA
>NZ_VKHP01000283.1 GCF_010811875.1 Bradyrhizobium uaiense | reverse complement strand
GCAGCAGTCAGCGTGAGGTCGGCACATGGATGAGATCAAAAGCGGCCTGACGGAGATTGTCTGCGACGTGCTCGTGATCGGCGGCGGCACGGCCGGACCGATGGCGGCCTACAAGGCCAAGCGCCACAGTCCGGGCGCGCGCGTCGTGCTCCTGGAGAAGGCCAACGTCAAGCGCTCGGGCGCGATCGCGATGGGCATGGACGGGCTGAATAACGCGGTCGTACCAAGCTATGCGACGCCGGAGCAATACACCAAGGAAATCACGATCGCCAATGACGGCATCTGCGATCAGGCGCCGGTGTACAACTATGCCTCGCGCTGCTTCGATGTCATTCAGGAGCTCGACCGCTTCGGCATCAAGTTCCAGAAGAACGAAAACGGCGACTTCGACGTCAAGAAGGTGCATCACCTCGGCTCTTACGTGCTGCCGATGCCGAACGGCGATACTGTCAAGAAGGCGCTTTACCGCCAGCTTCGCCGCGAGAAGGTGTTGATCTCCAACCGCTACATGGCGACGCGGCTGTTGACCGGACGTGACGGGCAGATCGCCGGCGCGATCGCGGTCAATACGCGTAGCGCCGAGTTCCTGGTGCTGCGCGCGAAGACGGTCATTCTCTGCGCCGGCGCGGCGGGTCGGCTTGGCCTGCCGCAGTCGGGCTATCTCTGGGGAACCTATGAGAATGCCACCAATTCCGGCGACGGCTATGCGATGGCCTATCACGCCGGTGCAGCGCTCGCGAATCTCGAATGCTACCAGATCAATCCGCTGATCAAGGACTACAACGGCCCTGCCTGCGCCTATGTGGCCGGTCCCTTCGGGGCCTACACCACCAACAGCGAGGGCAACCGCTTCATCGAATGCGACTATTGGTCCGGACAGATGATGCAGGAGTTCTACAACGAGCTGCAATCGGGCAAGGGACCGGTGTTCCTGAAGCTCAATCATCTGCATAGCGACACGATCGGGAAGATCGAGGCGATCTTGCACCAGGTCGAGCGGCCGTCACGGGGAAGGTTCCACGACAATCGCGGCACCAATTATCGCGAGCGCATGATCGAGATGCATATTTCCGAGATCGGATTTTGCTCGGGTCACAGCGCATCCGGTGTCTATGTCGATGAATTCGCGCGCACTACAGTCTCGGGTCTTTATGCGGCCGGCGACATGGCAAGCGTGCCGCACAATTACATGCTCGGCGCCTTCACCAACGGCGCGGTGGCGGGCGAGCACGCAGCGGAAGTGGCTGCCAATACCGACTTGGCGGATTACGACGCGGCCGACGTTGTGCGCGAGCAGCAGCGGGTGTTGGCGCCGACCAGGCGCGACGACGGAATCCCACCGAACCAGCTCGAATACAAGACCCGGCGCTTCGTGAATGATTATCTTCAGCCGCCGAAGGTGACGGCGAAGATGAAGCTTGGTCAGGCGCGTTTTGCGGAAATCCGCGATGATATGGAAAGCGCAATGGCGGTGCGTGATGCGCACGAGTTGATGCGGTCACTGGAAGTCGCCTCGATCGTCGACTGTGCCGAGATGGCGGCGTTCGCCTCGCTGTTCCGTACCGAAAGCCGCTGGGGCCTCTACCATCATCGGGTGGAATACCCGGAGAAGAATGATGATGACTGGTTCTGTCACAGTATCCTGCGCAAGCGGGATGGTCGAATGACGGCGGAGAAGCGGCCGGTCGCGCCCTACATCGTCCCGATCGATGAATCCGAGCGCTCGGCCTATGACCGCCAGCGCATCCGACAGCATGCCTGAACAGGTGAATCTCTCATGCCGATTGCCCATACGCCGACCGCTGTTCCAGTCATCGTGGATGACGCCAAATGCATCGCCGACAAGGGGTGCACGGTCTGCGTCGACGTGTGCCCACTCGATGTGCTCCGGATCAGCGATCTCACCGGAAAGGCCTACATGAAGTATGACGAGTGCTGGTATTGCATGCCTTGCGAGACCGATTGCCCGACCGGCGCGGTGACCGTTAACATCCCTTACTTGCTACGCTAACATGACCGTGTTCGAGCCATTCGAGGCGTTCGGAGACCTCGGCGAGATCGCTGAGCGGTTGGCGAGCGAGGACCCGTCCGTACGCCGGCTTGCGGTGCTCGACCTCGTGGAGACCTCGAGTGAGGAGGCGGTTCCGTTGTTGGCGCACGCCGCTCGCGACGTTGCGCCGTCCGTCAGGCAGCAGGCCGCTCAGGCGCTGGGTGAATTCGACGGTATCGATGTGGCCAGGGCGCTGACCGGCGCTGTCCTTGATCCGGACGCCGATGTCGCCCGAGCGGCGGCTGATAGCCTGGCTGAACTCCGTGATCCGGCGGCCGGCGACATGCTTCAGCCGCTGGCAACACATTCTTCGGCCTTTGTGCGAGCCGCGATTTTTCGTGCGCTCAAGGCGCTCCAGGTCGATACATCGCTCGGTCCTGCGATTACGGCGCTCGGCGACAGTGACTCTGCCGTGCGCGTGCAGGCGGTCGGCGTGATCGGCTATCTCAAGAAGACCGAGACACTGCCGTCGCTGATCCGCGCGACCCGGGATGAGGCTGGCGAGGTAAGGCTTGCGGCCGTCAATGCGTTGTCGTTTGCGCGGAATGACGTCGCGGCCCAGGCCGCGGCCGCCGCGCTTTCAGATCGGGAATGGCAGGTCAGGGCCGCTGCGGCGGATGCGATTGGGCGGATCGGTCAAGCTTCGGCGGCAACGGCGCTGGTCGGCTCGCTCGCCGACAGCTATTGGCAGGTGCGCCAGAAGGCGATTCAGAACCTGGGCAGGCTCCGTATCCGGGACGCAGTCGACGCCATCGTCGCCTTCCTCGACGACCAGTTGCCTTCCTTGCGCAAGGATGCCGCCGCGGCACTCGGTGATATCGCCGATCCGCGCGCCCGCGACGCGCTCACAGTGCATGCCAGCGATGAAGATCCCGATGTTCGAAAGACCGTGGCCTGGGCATTGGGCCAGATCGGACAAGGCTGATCATTCCCGGAACAGGATCTTCTCGAGCAGATCGACTCTTTTTATTCGGATGACCCCATCCTCGATCGCGATGATGTGTTTGGTCTGAAAGCGTTTCAGCATCATCGTGACCCACTGCCGGGTCGAACCCACCATGGCAGCGATCTGATCATGGGTCACCTTCCGATTGACGATTACAATGTCGCCGTCAGCAACTCCGTACAGTTCGGCAAGGTTCAAGAGATACTGCGCAAGCCGTTCGATCACCGAACGCGTGCCGAGCATCTGCGCCATCGACGAATAGCACTTGCCCTTGGCGATCAGCCCGTCGATCAGTGCCAGCGCAAAGGCCGGCATTTGCACCAGAAGCCGTTGCAGGGCGGCACTTGGCAAAGCCGTAATCTCGCAATCCTCCATCGCGATACCGGACCACATGTGCGGTCCGCCACCGGATATCTCGGGGCCGCCGATGAAATGACCGGGCGTCCAGTAGGCGAGGGTGATCTCCCGACCCGAGGGTGCGGTGTAATAGACCCGGACCTGTCCCCGCTTGATGATGAAGATGCCGCTGTGATGCTCGCCCTGGCTGAACACCATATCGCCTTGCGAGACCAGGATGGTGCGTCCGGCTGCCTGGACGTCTGCCTTCTGTTCGGCCGACAGACGATCGAGAAAGTGCGCACCGACGTCGAGCCCGTCGATGCTCTCGCTCATGAACAACGCGGAATCGCCGCCAGTCGTCCGCGGGGCGGGGGTGACTGCAAATACCTGCCGCGTCCGATAGCTTGTGTCCGTAGCAGTGCCCGTTGGCACCAATGGGCTGCGCGAACCGGATTCGAATACTTCCTTCAGTATCGTCATTGCCGCCAGATTGCCTCGAGCTGTCAGTCCGATAGCTAAGGGTGACGGGAAGGCAAAGTCCACTTCTTTGATAGATCTTGAATGCACTTAGCAAAGGTGATGCGTGAGCGGCATCCCATCGAAAGGATTCGTCTTCCGACTGGGGCGCTGCGAGAAAATCCTTCAATGCGACTGCCGCGCATTATGATGGGATCACGATGGCAAGCGATCGGTGTGACGCAATGCAAGTAATTGCTTCAGCCGACGCGGTATCGGCCCGATAGTCCGCAGCATTTGCAGGCGGCAGCGCGCCGTCGATCGACAGCTAAGGACAGGCCTGATGATCTCGTTCCGCTCTCTGAAAGCGACGGCCACGGCTGTGATCGCTGCGATCGGACTGACCAGTGCCTTGCACGCTGAAACGATCCGCGTCGCGGTTGGGACACAGGACACCACCATAAACTGCGCAACGGGCGGTCTTCTGATCCGCGAGCTGAAGCTGCTGGAGAAATTCCTGCCGCACGATGGCAAGTACAAGGATGTCACCTACGACATTCAGTGGAAGAATTTCACCAGCGGCGCGCCGTTGACCAACGAGATGGTCGCAGGCAAGCTCGATTTCGGCGCGATGGCGGATTTCCCCGGCTCGCTCAATGGCGTGGCATTCCAGAAGGCCGGCCGTCGCAGCCTCTTCATCAGTGTCCTGTCAGGCAGCACGAAAGGCAGCGGCAACGGCATCGTCGTGCCAACGAATTCGGCGGTGCAGTCGATCGACGACCTCAAGGGCAAGACGATTTCAGTCCCCTTTGCGTCGACGTCGCATGGCATGCTGTTGCGTGCCATCGAAGATAAGGGCTGGAACCCGGAAACGGACGTCAACATCATTACGCAAGCGCCCGAGGTCGCTGGTCCCGCGTTGCAGGCGAACAAGATCGAGGCCCATGCAGATTTCGTTCCGTTCGCCGAGCTGTTCCCGTGGCGTGGCTTCGCCCGCAAGATCTTTGACGGCTCGCAAGCGAACGCGCCGACCTTCCATGGCGCGCTCGTGGATTCCGATTACGCAGATAAATATCCGGAGATCGTCATTGCCTATCTGCGCGCGGCGCTCGAGGCCGATCGCCTGATAGCGGCCGAACCCGAGAAGTATAGTGAGCTGATCGCCAAGGTGACCGGCATCGAGGCCGAAGTGGTCTATCTGTTCCATGGGCCACTCGGTCTGCAAACCCGGGATGTGACATGGAAGCCGGAATATCGTCAGGCGGTGGCCACCTCGATCAAGACACTGAAGTTCCTGAAGCGCACTGACAGCGACCTGGATATCAATCAATTCGTGACCGACAGATATATCCGCATCGCATCTGCCCAAAGCGGTCGCGACTATGAGGCGCAGCTGAAGAATTACAATCAGCTCGCCTTGAAGGCAGAGGACGCGGCGAGTGGAGCCGAGATCACGGACTTCAGCCGCACCGCGCAAATTTGGGTCAAGGATGAGACGCTCGTTCGTCACTACGGCTCGCCCGAGAATGCGTTGAAGGCGCTCGCGGCACTGGAGAAGGAAGGTAAGGCGATTCGTGTCGTCTATGCCCAGGATCGTGAAACCCGCATCAAGCTGTTTGCGAACCAGGCGTGGTTCGTGCGTTCCCCGAAGGGTGAGCTCAGTGCGTTCCTGCTCAAGAATAAAGCTGAAAAGTGGTCGAAGGAACACGGCGGCACTGTGGTTGACTATGTCGGGGCTCGCGAATCCCTTGTGGCGAGCCGATGAGCCATGGCTGCCGGGCGCGCCGTCCACTGGTTACCGGGAGCGCGCTGGTTCGTTCGCGCCCTGTCGATTTTCGGCTGCATCGCATTGTGGCAATTAGCCTCGTCGCTGCATTTAAACCTGGGTGTCGTCACATTCCGTAACGTGCCACCGCCGAACGAGGTCGTGCAGTCCGCGATTGTTCTGCTCAAGTCGCCGAAGCTAATGGCGCATGTGGGCAGCAGCCTGTGGCGGGTGTTTGCGGGATATGGCGCTGCAGTCGTGTTCGGGATCGCCTTCGGCTTTGCGATCGGTCGCTCACGCGCCGCCAGCGATCTCTTGCTGCCGCCGCTTGAGTTGCTGCGACCGATCCCGGCAGTGGCTTGGATACCACTGTCGATCCTGATCTTCCCGTCGTCGGAAATGTCGATGATTTTCATCACGTTCCTCGGTGCGCTGTTCCCGATCATTCTCAATACCGTTCATGGTGTTGCGAACGTCGACCGGCGGCTGATCGCCTCCGCGCGCAGTCTCGGCGGCACGCCGGCCGCCATTCTCCGTGAGATCGTGCTGCCGGGGGCTGCCCCCAGCATAGTCACCGGGCTTGCCATCGGGATGGGAACATCGTGGTTCTGCTTGGTCACGGCGGAGATGATCTCCGGCCAGTTCGGCATTGGCTATTACACGTGGGAAGCCTACACGCTGCAAAACTATGCGGACATCATTGTCGGCATGCTGGTCATTGGCTTGCTCGGAATGGGCAGCAGTTGGCTGTTGACGACGTTGGGTCGTTATCTGATGCCGTGGCAACGCCCTGTGGTCACGCGATGAACATCCGGGTATCAGATATTTCGACCAACGCGGTCGGGCGGATCGGAATCGAGCGCATCTCGATTTCGCTCGGAGCGGGTCTCGATGCCTTAGAGGCCGTTCGCGATCTCGACCTTGAGGTCTCGCCGGGCGAGTTCGTCTGTGTGCTTGGCCCGTCCGGATGCGGGAAGTCGACCTTGCTGGGCGCCCTGGCGGGACATCTACCGGTGATGGACGGGCGGCTGACGGTAGACGGTCAGCTGGTCGGGGGGCCAAGCCCGGATCGAGGCATCGTGTTCCAGCAACATACGTTGTTTCCATGGAAGCGCGTTCGGGACAATGTCGCGTTCGGTCCGAAAATGCGCGGCGTTGGCAGGGCTGAGCGGTATCGCGCGGCGGATGAAATTCTACGGCTCGTTGGCCTCGCCGGCTTCGAGCAATTTTATCCGTCGCAGCTTTCCGGCGGTATGCAGCAGCGTGTCGAGATCGCGCGTGTTCTCATCAATCGGCCGCGAGTCCTGCTCATGGACGAACCATTCGGTGCTCTGGATGCGCAGACGCGCAGCATGATGCAGGAGGTTCTGCTCGACGTCTGGACCAGAATTCCGACCACCACAGTGTTTGTGACGCACGATATCGAGGAGGCGCTGTTCTTGGCCGATCGTGTGATCGTCATGAGCGCGCGGCCGGGGCGTGTCATCGACGACATCCGCCTTCCGTTCGTCCGGCCTCGTCAGAGCGAACTTGTGACCGAATCCGAGTTCGTGCGGCTGAAGCGCCAGATCCTCGATCTTCTCAGACATCCGGACAACCCGCCGCCGTTGGCACGGTTAAGCCCGCTCGGGGTCAACTAGGGATGAACTGATCGCGTGGTCGTTGCCATGCTCGCGCAGCCCGGATTCGGTCCAATCGGCTCCAGTCGTCAAGCGCCGGCGCGTTCACGACCGGGCTCTGCTCGAAGCGCGCCGGTCGCTTCGGCGAGCCGGGCGGCGAGGGTGTTGCATTGGCTGCGGATGTCGGGAATCGCAACGATCTCCCAGAACGCAGCGCGCGTCAGCGGCCCGACTGCAAAGATGCGCTGCGAGACCGCGCCATCGCGGCCGATGATCGCACAGTTGCGATCCGTCTCGATGCCAATACCGAGCGGATCGACACGCGCCAAGCCACAATCGAACAGGCCGCGCACCGCCGGGTTTGGCGTGGCGCGGGGGTCCTTGACGATACCGGTGCAATCGACGACGGCGCCCACCTGGATGTTGAAGATCCTGGTATCACCGCGCCGGCGATAGTGTATGCGGGCTCCATCGTCGTTCGGCGCGACGCTGATCACCTTGGCCGCCATCAGTCTGAGCTGGCCCGCATAGATTGCTTGAGATACGCGAGCTTCGACTTCCGGCGCCATCCGGTGCCGATGCACATCCCACCAGGCGCGGGCGTGTTCGAGGAAGCCGCGTTTGGACGCCAGCGGAAGCTCGTGCCACAGCCGCTGGGTGTAGGGCCGAAGGCCATCGATCACGCTGCGCCAGTCACCGCCCTCAGCGGCATTCCGGGCTATGCGGCGGCGAAGCCAGTGGAGCAGGCTGCTGATGGTGGCGCCAAACGGGACATCGGCTTCGTCGATGTGCCGAGCGTCGACGCGCCGATGCGGCTTTGCAAGCAGGCCGCGCCGCGACATCGCGACGATCGGTCCTCGATGCCCGTCGCGCAACAGTGACAGCACGTAGTCGACCATCGTCAATCCCGTGCCAAGAAGCAGGACGGTTGCATCGGCATCGACAGGTGCGGCTGACGCCGGCGCCCATGGATCGGCATAGCCTGCGCGGCTGGCGCGCATGTCATGTCCGGTGGCAAGGACAACGGCATCGCCGGCCAGCGATTGGCCGTCCTCGAGCGTGACGGTCACGCCAGCATGGCCTTCGTTGATATCCACACAAGTCCCGTGGACGATGGAGAGGCGCTCCACGTCTGCGGGGTCGGAGGTGTGCTGTTCGAGCAGGCTCGCGATGTAGTCGCCATAGACGCGTCGCGGCACGAAGCAATAGGGATCCGGACAGAGGGGAACATTGAGCTCGCGCGAGCCAAGCCAACGCCAGAAATGATCCGGCTGATCCGGCAGCGCGCTCATATTCGCGACCCGCACATTGAGCAAGTGGTCTGGATTGCCGGTGTGATAGGCGATGCCGCGGCCGAGATCCGGCCTCTGTTCGATCAAGGTGACGCGAAGGTCGCGCGTTGGCTGATGCAGCAGCTGGTACGCTAGCAGCACGCCACTCGCGCCACCGCCGACGATGATGACGTTTCGTCCACGGTAACCTGTCATGGTGCCGCTCCACTGATCTGCCGGCCGCTCTGGGCAGGCGATGCCAGCGATTGATGCCTTGTTCGCAGGTCATCGCGTGACGTCAGGGGCTGTGATGAAGGACTGACGCCTAGCCTTAAGTCACCCGCTGAATTCTGCAGGGTTGAGGTGGGGAAAGTCTCTAGCCGTGTGGGCCGAAAAAGAAGAATTCGTACGCGTCTTCGTCCCCTTCGGCTCGATCAGTCCGCGCGAACTCCCGACACTTGGCCTGGAAGCGTCGAGTCATTCGGCCGAAAGCATAAAGCCAGGAAGATATCCGCCGCATAAATCCTCCGTCGCATCCAGCGTTTGCGTCGAAGGGTATCACGCCTTTGCGCCGCTCGTGCTCAAATCTCAGCTTGGGGCACAAGTTTGAAATCGATGTACTGCTCTGCGATCTTCGGGAGAAGGCTCATTTCCTGATGAGGCCAAGAACGCAAAACTCATTCTCCTCGGGTTCCGTTGCTATGCGTAGTCTCGAGTCCGGCGCCAGCGCAGCGCGGACCCGTCACTCCGCCGTTGGCCTCAAATTCGTCGACATCTACGCACTGTGCCGCTACCAGCTGGCGCGGCCACCGGATCGATGGTGCTTCTCTTTTAAGTCCATTCGCTAGACTCTCGTCTCAACGGCCGATCGAGCGGGGAGGGGAAGTGGTTTGGTGAGTTCAAGTCCTGGTACGGGCAGGGCGGTGACAGACTTGATTTTTTCCATTGCGAACCGCGAGGTCACATTCTTCAATGCGATCGCGCCAATCAACTTCTTGTAGAACAAGTCATAGCTCTGCATGTCCGCGACGACCACGCGCAGGACGTAGTCGATGTCGCCGGCCATGCGATAGAACTCGATCACCTCGGGCATCGCGCTGACGATGGACGCAAATTTTCTCAGCCACGTGTCGGAGTGATCATCGCTCTCGACGGATACGAAGACCGATAGACCCAGACCGATCTTGTTCTGGTCCACGAGAGCGACCTTGCCCGTGATGATTCCTTCGGTCTCCAGGCGCTGCACACGCTTCCAGCAGGGGGTTGAGGATAGTCCAACGCGTTCACCAATCTCAGCTACCGATAGCGATGCGTCTTCCTGGAGAACCCTCAAGATCTTGCGGTCAATCGTATCGAGGCGGCGAGGCGTGACCGCCGGAAGCGTGTGGATGTCCGTCATGTGCGGAGAACTTTCAAATGAATGGCTGTGATCAATGCTAGATGAAAGAATATTCTACGCAAGCCGTCGGTATTTTGAAAAACGGGATAGCGGGAGAAATCCCTTCTGCAGGTCATGAGCTTTGCAGTTCATCTATCCGGTTGCTGCAGGTCGTCGGAAGACGGCTGTCACGCCGGGCGATCGAGACCAGGCCAGCAGATCGAGACCAGGCCAGCAGCAAGTGAAGGAGCTCAGCCATCCTTGCGGCTCGCAAATCGTGCGACATGCTCGGCTTTCGTTCTGGAAACCCTTCTCACCTTCCGAGAGGAAGCCGCCGACAAACACGGCGAGGAATGCGAGCCGGAATAATGTGTCTGGCCGCTTCTCGCGAAGCCTCGCAGATATCAGATTGAACGGAGATGCAGAGCGAGCTGGCCGTCACCGGAAAATAGATTCTGCAAATGGCATGGCCAAGTAGAACAGCTTCGATGCAAAGTCCCGAAAAATGAATTTCACTGCCGTCGAATTCCACGTCGGACTTTGCCAAGGTGCCTCGGGTCTCAGGCGAGACGGGATAATTTGACTTCATGACGGATGCGTCACTGCTTTCTGCACCTGCCGATGCGGCAGCTACGCGAACACTTGCTCGCAAGGAGGCACCCCTCCATGGGAGCGAGACCGTCGTGACCATTATGGCGGACGTCAGGTACAACGCCGCGATATTCGCGTCATCGGCTTCGCGAGGCGTACCGTGGCGTTCGTTGTTTTTGCCGTGGCTGCCGCCGCTGGCGCTGCTCGCCATTTGGCATGCCCTGTCGGTCAGTGGTGTCGTATCGACAGCGATCGTGCCGGCGCCCGCGGATATTTGGAACGCTGCCCGACAGCTCGCCGAGCGAGGCGAATTACAGCATGATATCCTGATCAGCCTTCGCCGCGTGGCAATCGGCTTCGGGATCGGCGCCGCCGCGGGCCTTATCCTCGGTTTGCTTGTCGGGCTGTTCGTGACGGTTCGGGACCTGCTCGACCGCTCGCTGCAGATGATCCGAACCATTCCGCATCTGGCGCTGGTGCCGCTGATGATCCTCTGGTTCTGTCTCTGAGCCGCCTCGTACGCGTGCGACGAGCAACTGGGTGTGCCGCAGGTCGTCGTCCGCGGCCGG
>NZ_VKHP01000282.1 GCF_010811875.1 Bradyrhizobium uaiense | reverse complement strand
GATCCCGATGCTGGTCGGCCTGTCGAAGGCCTATCTCTATTTCGACGTCGCCTTCGTCGTCGTCATCATCTCGCTGCTGTTGCAGGGCTGGACGTTGGCGCCGGCGGCGCGGAAGCTGCATGTCGCGCTGCCGCGCGCCGAACGCGGCCCGCGCCGCGTCGAGCTGGACCTGCCCGGTCAGCTCGAACAGCAGCTGGTCGGCTACCCGGTGCGGCCGAAGAGCCTCTATTTCCGCCGCGGGCTGATCCCGTCCTGGTCGAAGCCGACGCTGGTGATCCGCGACGAGCGGATCCTGACGCCTGTCGAGGCCGATCCGGTCGCGCCTGGCGACTACATCTATCTGCTGGCGCCGCCCGAGCGCGCCGAGGCACTCGATCGCTTCTTCGTCGACATGGCGCCGTCGAGCGCGCCCGACCCGCATTTGCTCGGCGACTTCATGGTCTCGGCCGAGCATACGCTGGGCGAGCTCGCCGAGATCTACGGCGTCAAGGTCGATGAGCATCAGGCCAAGCTGACGCTCGCGGACTATTTCGACATCAATCTCGACCGTGCGCCGAAGGAAGGCGCTGAGCTCGCGCTCGATGAAATCGTGCTGGTCGCGCGCAGCATCAGCGGCGGCCGCGTCAATGTCGTCGGCCTGCGCCTGCCGGAGGAAGAGGACAAGGTCGTGCCGCAGACGCGGATGCAGACCGTCCGGCGCAAGCTCTCCGATATCTGGGCGTCGGTCGCCGGCGTCTGAGCCACGGCGTCACTGCTTGCGCAGGAAGGTCGAATCCGGGGCGAACTTCTTGATCATGTCGGACAGGCCGTCGTCGGCGGGCGGGCCCTTGGAGGCAGCGTCGGGCTTCGGCTCGTCCTTGATCTTCAGGCCGGAAATCTCGGCCAGCGCCGCGAGCAGCGTCTCGTCGAGATTGTCGGCCGGTGTTTTCGCAGACGGTGTCTGGACGGCCGGAGCAGGTACGGGCGGCGCCAGCGGGTCGATTGCGACGGCGCGGATCTCCGGCTCGCGCTTCGCGGGCGGCGTTGGCTCCGGCATCGGCTTGGACGTGTCGGCGCGCCGGGCCGCGGCGCCGCTGACGGCGGCGATCAACGATGCTTCGAGATCGGCGGGCGTGTCGGCCGGCATCGGGGGCGGTGCAGCCGGTATCGGCGGCGGTTCGGCGGGCTTCGCGTGCCGGGGTGCTCGACCAAACAGCGGTTCCCGCTGGCTCGCCGTTGACGGACGGCTGTCAGTGGCCTTGGCAGGCTCCCTGCCAGGCTTGAAGAGACCCGCGCGTTCGGCGGCGATCCTGGCGGAAGCCTCCTCGACCGTGGCGAGCAGGGACGCCTCCAGTGCATCGGCGGGATTGCTCGGCGGAGTCGCCGGCTTGGCCGGAGGGGCAGCCACCTGCCTTGGCTCCGGCCGGGGGGGCGGCGGCGATGGCCGCGATCCTTCCGGCGGAGCAGGCGGCGAGGCCGGCTGACTGTCCCGGGCGCGCGCGATGATGCCGTCGACGATCGTCCCCAGGCGGCTCTTGTCGGGATCGGCGAGATAGCTGGCCGCCAGCTCGTCGACATATTGCGGGCCGTAATCGGCCAGCACCTTGGCGAGCTGGGCGAGATCGGGGTCGCTTTCGACCAGCCGGCGCCAAGTCTCCCGGTCGTAGGTCTCCCGGTCGTAGGGCGCGTCCGTTTTCTTGTCGGGCCAAGCCACCCGGCGAGGCTGACGCTGGGGCCCTGTATCCTGGCCCGGGTCGAGGGTCGGCGGCTGCAGCCCGGCGCTGAGGCGCGGAGGGGTAAATCCCGAGGTGCCATCCGTCTGGCGGCGCCGCCGCTCGGCGACCTGGAGCGAGATCAGGCCGATGCCCATCAGCAGGAAGCCGAGCGCGGCCCACGAAATCGTGGCGCACAGCAGTCCGCCGATCAGCAGCAATACCCAGCCAGTCAGTCGCACGATCCACCTTTCCCCATGCCCGATCGGTCGTCCCGACGCAGGCCTAGCAGGTAAGATGGGCTATCTTATGCCGACTTTCGGAAAAACAGCTAGCTATGTGCCTCCCGTCAACACCTTAACACCGCCGAACGCGGTGACCTGACCGCTGCGCAGCATCACGATCTGCGTGGCGAGCTGGCGCAGCTCGGCCGCGTCGTGGCTGACATAGACCATGGGGACGCCGGCCTCGTCGCGCAGCCGGACCAGATAGGGCAGGATCTCGAGCTTGCGGCTTTCGTCGAGCGCACCGAGCGGCTCGTCCAACAGCAACAGCCGAGGCTTGGACAGCAATGCCCGGCCGAGCGCGACGCGCTGGCGCTCGCCGCCGGAGAGCTTTCCCGGGCGGCGGTCGAGCAGGGCGCCGATGTCGAGCAGGTCGACGACGCGCTTGTGCTGCGCGGGATCCTCAGCGAGGCCGTTCATGCGGCGGCCGTAATCGAGGTTCTGTCTGATATCGAGATGCGGAAACAGCCGCGCGTCCTGGAAGACGTAGCCGATGCGGCGGCGCCAGGTCGGGACGTGGATGCCGGCCGCGGTATCGTCCACCGTCTCGCCGTCGATCACGATCGTCCCGCGATCCGGACGCACCAGTCCCGCGATGGTGTTGATCAGCGACGTCTTGCCGGAGCCGGACGCACCGAACAGGCCGGTGACACGGCCCTCGCTGGTGAACGACGCCGCGAGCGCGAACTCTCCGAGTTGCTTGCTGATGTCGACGCGCAGCATCGCTATTGCCCGTGCAGGCGCGCGGTGGCGCGGCGCGCGAAGACCTCGGCCGCGATCAGCGCGCCGACCGCCAGCACGACCGAGATGATCACGAGCCGCGCCGCGGCGGTGTCGCCGTCGGGTGTCTGGATCAGCGAATAGATCGCCGACGAAATCGTCTGGGTCTCGCCGGGGATGTTGGAGACGAAGGTGATGGTCGCGCCGAATTCGCCGATCGCCTTGGCGAAGCCGAGCACCATGCCGGCCAGCACGCCGGGCAGCGCCAGCGGCAGCGTCACCGTTGCGAACACTCGCCAGGGCGCGGCGCCGAGCGTCTCGGCCGCCTGCTCGAGGCGGCGGTCGACCGCCTCGATCGAGAGCCGAATCGGGCGCACCAGCAGCGGAAACGACATCACGCCGCAGGCGAGCGCAGCGCCGGTCCAGCGGAATGCGAACACGATGCCGAGATGATCGGCCAGCCAGCCGCCGACCAGGCCGCGCTTGCCGAAGGTCAGCAGCAGCAGATAGCCGGTGACGACAGGCGGCAGCACCAACGGCAGATGCACGGCGGCATCCAGCAGCGACTTGCCCCAGAAATCGCGCCGCGCCAGCAGCCAGGCGAGCGCGATCCCGAACGGGGTCGCCACCAGCGTTGCGATGACGGCGACCCGCAGCGACAGCAGGATCGCCGTCCATTCGGTAGGCGAGATCTCGAACATCAGGTCGTCGGGCTGATCAGGAACTTGAAGCCGTACTTCTCGAGGATCGTCTTCGCAGCGGACGAGCGCAGGAAGGTGAGGTAGTCGGTGGTCTCGGGCTTCGCGGTCGTCGTCGCCGCAACCGGATAGATGATCGCCGGATGGGTGTCGGCCGGGAAGGTACCGACGATCTTGACGCCCGGCTCGACCTTGGCGTCGGTCGAATAGACGATGCCGAGCACGGCTTCGCCGCGCGCCACCAGCGTCAGTGCCGCGCGCACGCTCTCGGCCATCGCGAATTTCGGCTCCGCCGCCTGCCAGGCACCGAGCTTCTCGAGCGCGGCCTTGGCGTATTTGCCGACCGGCACTGCCTTGACGTCGCCGGTGGCGATCTTGCCGTCACCGGCGAGCTTTGCGAGATCGAAGCCCGGTCCGATGTTGACGTTGTCGATCCTGGAATCCTTCGGCGCGATCAGCACGATCGAATTGCCGAGCAGGTTAACCCGTGTCGGCTCATTGATGTTCTTCTGCTTGATCGCATAGTCCATCCAGTCGGTGTCGGCGGAGACGAACACGTCGGCCGGCGCGCCCTGCTCGATCTGCTTTGCCAATGCCGAGCTCGCGGCATAGCTGGCGCTGATCTTGATGCCGGTCTTGGCGGTATAGGCCGCGTCGATCTCATCGAGCGCGTTCTTCATCGAGGCCGCGGCGAACACGGTGAGCGCCTTGTCCTCGGCTCGCGCCGGCGAATGGATCGCGCCGAGCAAAATGACGAAGACGGTGAGAAGTCCGGCAAGTCTCGAAATCGAAAGTCGTGACATGGAAAGCGCTCCGTGCGCCTTCGCGCGCGAACGGCACGCGCAAATCAGGCGTTGGTGGGGTCTGGGTGCGACGGACGGAAGCGCTGCTCCGCGGGTCCCCGAAGGACTTACGGTCCTCAGGGATATCGCACTGCAAACATAGCAGGCTGGGACTTACTTGTCTAAAGGCCGTCCTATTGATCCGACGGCTGGATCGCGATCGACAGCGAATTTTCCCTGGCGCCGGTCACCTGCAGCACGAACGGGCTGGCGGCGAGGTCAAATTTCATGGTCTTGCGGATGCCGTCGCAATCGGTCGCGCCGCTGAACGCCTTCGGCTTCAGGAAATGCCCGTCCTGCACCAGGTCGACCCAGGCGCCGGCCGAGAGGCTGACGGTGTAGAGCCCGGCCTTCGGCGCGGCCTTGAAGCTGGTGAAGCCGGCGAAGGAGCCGTCCTTCGGCGCGCGCTCCGGCGGCGAGGGCAATTTGGCATCGGCGGGGCCCACCAGCGCCAGCGTGATGGCGGTCGACGGCAATGCGGTCTGCTCGCTGCCCGAGGCGAGCTTGGCGCGATCGGGCGCGGTGAGTGCGGCGCGTGCGCGGTCGATCGACCATTTGAACTTGTCGCAGCCGCTCGGTTCTTCCGCCGCGAATGCGGGAACCGAGACGAGCAGGAGCGATGCGGCGAGGAGCGATGTGCGCATGACTGGTCCAATGCAATTGTGACGGATGAATTAGATCAGAGGCCCCGATCCATCGCTCGAACGCGCTTGCGGCGCGACGATACGCGATCATAACGCAGTTCGAGCCGGCCGGCATAGCCGCCTGACAAAGATGTTATTGCATGGATGCTATTGCTTGGCGTCGGGTGCGTTCAGCACCATCTTGCAGGGCGCCGGCATCTGCGCCAGCGTCATCGGCGGGCGCGGCTTCGGCGGCTTCGCCGGTGGCTTCGGATGCAACACCGAATCCTTGAACCAGAACGCGAGATCGGAAGGCTTGCAGCCTTCGCCCTCCGCTTGCTGCTTCTGTCCCTCGCATGCGGGGCTGCCGGACGGACAGCGCATGCGGATGTGGAAGTGATAGTCGTGGCCCCACCACGGCCGGATTTTCGACAGCCAGCTGCGGTCGCCCTTGGCCTCACGGCACAGCGCCTTCTTGATCGCCGGATTGACGAAGACGCGCTGCACCGCCGGCTCCCGCGCCGCGTCGCGGATCACCAGCACATGGCTGGGCGTGAAGACGCGCGGATCGACATCGAGCCGGTCGTCGCGCACCATCATCACCGCCGACATCTCCTCGCGATCCTCATGCGACAATTTGCGATCGGGCATCGGCGTCAGCCAGATGTCGGCGTCGAGCCCGATCTGATGGCTGGCATGACCTGACAGCGCGGGGCCGCCGCGCGGCTGGCCGATATCGCCGACCAGGATGCCGGGCCAGCCGGCATCCTTGTGCGCGTTGGCGGCAAGCCGCTTCAACAGCGCGATCATGGCGGGGTGACCCCAGTAGCGGTTGCGCGACAGGCGCATCACCTGCCAGGTGTCGCCGTTGAGCGGCATCTGCGCCGCGCCGGCGAGACAGCCCTTGGCGTAGCCGCCGATCGATTGCGTCGGCATCGCCGCCGGCAACACCTTGCGCGCGAACAGTTGCTTCGCCCCGATTGTTGGATCGTTGGGATTAGCGAGCGGCGGCAATGGTTGCGGATTGAGCGAGCCCTTGTCCTGCGCCCGCACGGAGATGGTGCAGGCGGCGAGGACGGAGATCATCAGGAGCGGGATCAGACGCAGGCGGGATGTCATTCGGATCACTCTGTCTGCGCAAGGCTAGCATGGATTCGGAGCGGGCGGACCGCGCCTTCATCCCATTCGCTTGATCGCCCACAGGGCGGATCGAGATGACCCGCGGTTTCCGGGCTGCCATGTGATCCACGCCACTTTACAGGCACGCGTTGCAGGCGACATCATGCGCACAATAATTTCAGGGTAGGCATTATTATGACGAGCGTATGTTGCGTACGGCTGGCGTTTGCCGCCGCGATTGCGGCGTCGACATTGGCGCTGTCCCCGGCGCGAGCCGACATCGTGGTTCACATCGATAAATCATCTCAGCGCATGGCGGTCAGCGTCGACGGCGCGAGACGCTAGAATTGGCCGGTGTCGACCGGCCGGCGCGGCTATGGCACGCCGAGTGGAGTGTTCCGTCCGCAGATGCTGGCGCGCCGCTGGTACTCGAAGAAGTACTACAACTCGCCGATGCCCTACGCGATCTTCTTCCATGGCGGCTTTGCCATCCATGGCACCTATGAACTCACCCGTCTCGGCGGCCCGGTCTCGCATGGTTGCGTGCGCCTGCATCCCTCGCACGCAGCACAGCTCTATGGGCTGGTCGAGCGCAACGGTAGTGGCGGTACCCGGATCGAGATCACCAACTAGCTGCAAGACGAGGTGAGGCCGGTCGCGCCTTAACCCCGCGATAACCCTGTCACACGCTGGCCAACATTGATGCGCTGGAAGTGCTTTCGGCGCGTCCAATGTGCAGTCGCGCGCCGATTTACCCTTCCTTCACCACACCCCGGCGCTTCCATGCTGCAAATCTGCGCTGTGTGCCGCCTGCGGATGGCAGGCCACCGGTGTTCGGTGTGGACGCGCCCGCAAAGCAGGCATGCTGCGATGTCTCAAACAGCGCAGCTACTCGCCAAGAGATACCAATTTTTCAGAGACTTATCGCAGATATATTGCCGAACTGGAATGCGCGTGGGGCGTGCGGTACCGATGATGCGGCCAAAGAAGATCAAGAAACCGAAGCAGGCCAAACTGTCCCGTCCTCGGGGCCGACGGCCCAAGCCGATGCCGAAAGTATCCAGCCGTTTGCGCCGCCCCGGCGTCGAGATCGGCGAACTGGTGCGCCAGCGCGCGCAGGCCGAGGCCGCGATCGCCGAGGCCCGCAAGTCGAATGCGCGGCTGCGTGAGGCGATCGACATCCTCCCGCAAGGCATCGTGTTCCTGGATCCGGAAGGCCGTTACACCCTCTGGAACAGGAAATACTCGGAAATCTACAAGCGCAGCTCCGATCTGTTCGAGCACGGTGCGCGCCTGGAAGACACCATCCGCATCGGCGTCGCGCGCGGCGATTATCCCGAGGCGGCCGGCCGCGAGGAGGAATGGATCGCCGAGCGGCTCAAGAAGATGTACCAGCCGGGCGAGCGGCACGAGCAGGTGCTGGCCGACGGCCGCGTGGTGCTGATCGAGGAGCGGCTGACCTCGGATGGCGGCATCGTCGGCCTGCGCGTCGACATCACCGAGCTGAAGCAGCGCGAGGCGTCGTTCCGTCTGCTGTTCGACGGCAATCCGGTGCCGATGATCCTGTGCGCGCTCGACGGCGAGCGCATCCTCGCCGTCAACGACGCCGCGATCGCGCATTATGGCTACGTCCGTGCCGAATTCGAGCGGATGACGATCAGGAGCCTGCAGGCGTTCGATGCCGAGCTGCCCTGGGCGGCCGGCCGCACCAGCGACGAGCAGGCGGCGCGGACCTGGAAGCATGTGCGCGCCGACGGCACGCTGATCGACCTTGCGATCTATTCGCGCCGGTTGATGCATGGCGACCAGCCGGCGATGCTGCTCGCGCTGATGGACATCACCGAGCGCAAGCGCGCCGAGGCGCGGCTCGCCTTCATGGCCCAGCACGATAGCCTGACCGGCCTGCCGAACCGTAACCTGCTGCGCCAGCAGATGGACGAGATGCTGCAACACACCCGCCGCTCGACCGACAAGGTCGCGGTGCTGATGCTGGGCCTCGACAATTTCAAGGCGGTCAACGACACGCTCGGTCACGGCATCGGCGACAAGCTGCTGCGCGGGGTCGCCAAGCGTCTGCGCTCGACGCTGCGCGATGAAGACGCGCTGGCCCGCCTCAACTCCGATGAATTCACCATCGTGCAGGGCGGCGTGATGCGGCCCGAGGACGCCGTGCTGCTGGCGCGGCGGATCCTCGATGCGATTGGCGAGCCCTATCTGCTCGAGGGACATTCGGTGGTGATCGGCGCCAGCATCGGGATCGCGATGTCGCCCGGCGACGGCGAGGATTCGGAAAAGCTGCTGAAGAGCGCCGACATGGCGTTGTCGCGCGCCAAGAGCGAATTCCGCGGCACCTTCTCCTTCTTCGAGGCGGAGATGGACGCGCGCGCGCAGAGCCGCCGCAAGATCGAGATCGATCTGCGCGATGCGATCCAGAACGAAGGCCTGCGGCCCTATTACCAGCCGCTGGTCGATCTTGCGACCGGCCGCATCACCGGTCTCGAGGCGCTGGTGCGCTGGCCGCATCCGGAGCGCGGCATGATCTCGCCGGGCGAGTTCATTCCGGTTGCCGAGGAGACCGGCCTGATCAATCCGTTGGGCAGCTTGATGCTGCGCCGTGCCTGCACGGACGCGGCGCAATGGCCTGACGACGTGCGCGTTGCGGTCAATCTGTCGCCGCTGCAGTTCCGCACCGGCAATCTGCTGGCGCTGGTCACCGACGCGCTGCGGCAATCCGGCCTGCCGGCGCGGCGGCTCGAGCTCGAAATCACCGAGACGCTGCTGCTCGAGAAGAGCAGCCAGGTGCTGGCGACGCTGCATGCGCTGCGCGCGCTCGGGGTGCGGATGTCGATGGACGATTTCGGCACCGGCTATTCGAGCCTCAGCTATCTGCGCAGCTTCCCGTTCGACAAGATCAAGATCGACCAGTCCTTCGTGCGCGACCTCGATGCGAACCCGGACGCGCAGGCGATCGTGCGTTCGATCGTCAGCCTCGGCATGGGGCTCGGCGTCACCATCACCGCCGAGGGCGTCGAGACCGAAGCCGAGCTGAGCTGCCTGCGCGCCGAAGGCTGCCACGAGGGCCAGGGTTTCCTGTTCAGCCGCGCCCGCCCGAACGCCGAGGTCATCAGCCTGCTGAAGGCGCAGCGCGTCGCGACGGCGGCGTAGTTATCCCGAACCCAAGCGTCGGGCTCCGCTTCGCCTCGCCCCGCGTGCGGGGAGAGGCGTAGGCCGCCTCCGGCGGCCGTTCCCAGGAACGCCGAAGCAAAGCTTCGGCTATGACGCATCGTCAGATGCGTTCCGGGTGAGGGGGATCTCCGCGAACGCAGCTGTCACAGAATGCGTGGAGACGGCCCCTCACCCCAACCCTCTCCCCGTAAGAACGGGGCGAGGGAGCGCACCGCCGCCGCTACCGCATCCTACGACGCCTTCTTGTTCAGGTGATAGGTCAGCGCCAGCCCAATGCAATGGCGCAACGCGGGCTCCGGCAGCTTGCCGGCGACATCGAGCAGGATCGCGCGATTGCCGCTGTAGCTGAGCTCGGGATAGAGCTCGCGAAAGGTCTCGACCAGATTGGTCTGGCAATGGAAGTAGACCGCGACCTGATCGGCGGCCGGCTTCACCTGGTCGATCCGGACCGTGCTGCCGCTGCCGGTCTCCGGCGTGAGGTAGCTCGGCTGCCCCCATTTCAGCGTCTCTTCCAGCGCACCGACGCCCTTGGTCGTCTTCGCGGTCTCGAAGATCAAACGCCGTATTGCCAGCAGCTTCGCCTTGACGGGGGCAGGGTACGCATCGAACAGCGCTTCTGCCGATTTTGCCGGCGGTCGTCGTGTCACCTTGCTAGTCGATGTTGTCGGCTTGCGCATGGCGGCTCCGTGGGAGGACGCGTCCCGTCTCTCTACCACAGCGCCTTGAAGGTCATATAGAGCGCCGCCGCTTAGGCCGCGTTGCGCAGTCCCGCAAGGAATGTGTCCACGCTGTGCGACAGCGCGGAGGCGTGATCGCCGAGCTGGCCGGAGGTATCCAGCACATTGCCGGTGAGGGCGCGGGACTGGCCGGCGGCCTCGCTCGCGCCGGCGATGTTGGCGGAGACTTCGCCGGTCCCGGAGGACGCCTGCTGCACGCTGCGCGCGATCTCCCGCGCCGCCGAATCCTGCTGCTCGACGGCGGCCGCGATCGCGGTGGCGATGGCCGAGATCTCGCGGATGGTGCCGCTGATGTCGCCGATGGCGCTGACGCAGTTGCCGGTGGCGGACTGGATCGCGCCGACCTGGCCGGCGATCTCCTCGGTCGCCTTCGCGGTCTGGCTCGCCAGGTCCTTCACCTCGGCGGCGACCACGGCAAAGCCGCGGCCGGCATCGCCGGCGCGCGCCGCTTCGATGGTGGCGTTGAGCGCCAGCAGGTTGGTCTGGCTGGCGATTGCGCTGATCAGGCGCAGCACGTCGCCGATCTTCTCGGCTGACGCGGCGAGGCTCGTCACCATCTCGGTGGTTTCCATCGCCTTGGCCACGGCGCCATCGGCGACGCGGCTGGAATGGGTGACCTGGCGGCCGATCTCGGTGATCGAGGACGCCAGCTCTTCGGTTGCGGCGGCGACTGCGTTGACGCTGGCCGACGCTTCCTCCGACGCGGCGGCCGCGGCTGAGGTCCGTTCCGAGGTGCCGTTGACGCTGGTCGCGATCTCGTTGGCGACGCGCTGCATCGCGCCCGACGACTGCGCGACGGCGGCGACCATGCCCTTGACGTCGGCTTCGAAACGGTCGGCCATCTGCCGCTGCAACGCCTGCTTGTCGGCCGCCGCCTTCACCTTGTCGGCCTCCTGCGCGTCGCGCAGCGAGGTGGTTTCGATCATGCCGCGGCGGAACACGTCGACCGCCTTCGCCATGGTGCCGAGCTCGTCGCGGCGCTCGCTGCCGGGAATGGTGACGCTGGTGTCGCCGCTGGACAGGCGGTTCATCACGGCGGTGATCGCGGTGAGCGGCCCCGACAGGGCGCGGGCGGGGCGGAAAGCCAGGCAAAAGGCAGGGGGCAGGGACGGCGCC
>NZ_VKHP01000281.1 GCF_010811875.1 Bradyrhizobium uaiense | reverse complement strand
CGCCGCCGCGGGCAGAATGAAGCTCGGAACGATGAGCCGGCCGACCAGCGTGCCGTAGCTGCGATGATCGAACAGGATCAACGGCAACGTTCCCCTTGTGATGGTCAGAATGCCGTTGCAGGCGCCGTAGAGCAGCGCGAAGGCGATCCCCATCTCCTTCGATGTCCCGCTGAACAGGCCGGCAATGAAGGAGAGCGGCATGATCAGGCAGGCCATCAGATTGAGCGCGAGCGGATCGAGCCGTCCGCCGAACAGGACTTCGCAAAGGCGCGCGGCCGATTGCCCAATGCCCCGCAGCGTTGCGATCCAAACCGCCACGGTGACGGTGAGCCCGAGCCCTGAGAGCACGGCGATCATGTGGGCGGACATACCGGCGTTCAGGAAGTTGGCTCCGGTCATGATCACGGCATAGAGCCCGCCCGCCGCCGCAAGCTGCCGGCGGCTGGCAGCGCGCGGTTGCTTCGGCGCCGCCACGCCAGAGCTCGGCACGCCGGCAAACCGCTTGTTCGGAATCAGCAAGTGCAGCGGGATCGTCAGCAACGCAAAGCCGGCATAGGCCAGCACTGCAATCCGCCAGCCGAAATGTTCCGAGAGCGTATGGCCGAGCGGCCAGAACACGGTGGCGGCCAGGCCACCGAGCAGAGTGATCCCGGACATCGCGCGGCGCGCCTCCGGTCCGCCGATCCGGGCGAGCGCCGCGAACGCCGCATCGTACAGCGTCAGCCGCATGCCGAGGCCCAGAACGATCCAGGATGCGAAATAGGTGCCGATCTGATGCGAGAGGGCGAGACCGGCGCAGCCAGCCGCGTTGATCAGAGCGCCTGAGACCATGACCTCCCGGCCACCGCGGCCGTCCACCCACCTGCCCGCAAGAGGCGACACCACGCCCATCATCAAGAGCGCCGCGGCAAATCCGCCGTAGACGATGTCGCGGCCCCAGCCAAGATCAGCTGATATCTGCTCGCCGAACCCGCCGATCAGATAGTAGGTTGTGCCCCAGGAAATCAGTTGAGCCAGCCCGAGGGCGACCACGACCCGGCGTGCGATCACCGGGCAGCTTCCTTGCCTGAGGGCAATGTGGAAGCGCCCGGCCCGAGCGGCCGCTGCATCAGCACGGTGTCGACCCATTGCCCGAGCTTGAAGCCGACCGAATTCAGGGTGCCCGCCGGCTGAAAGCCCATGCGACGGTGCAGCGCGATCGATCCGGCGTTGCCGCTGTTGCCGATCACGGCCAGCATCTGCCGCCAAGGTCCTGCTTCCGCGCGTACTATCAGCTCTTGAAGCAGCGCCACGCCGATGCCGCGGCCGTGCAGCCCGTCAGCCACGTAGACGGAATCCTCGATGGTGTGGCGGTAGGCCGGCCGCGGCCGGTACGACGTCGCGTAGCAATAGCCGGCCACGCGGCCATCCAGCTCAGCCACGAGATACGGCAGACCTGCCGCCAGCACAGCGTTCCGGCGGCTACGGATCTCATCCACCGTCGGCGGCACCTCCTCGAAGGTCGCGAGCCCATTGAGCACGTGATGGGCATAGATGCTCTGCACGTCAGCCATATCGCCGTCCGTCGCGTCGCGGACCACGACGCCGTTGCTGCCTGCCATCACCATGTCCTCCCGCCTGAGCCGTCAATATTGCCCGAGCATGCGCCACGGCGTTATATAAGTGAAGCTTTGATTGGTTATGCGTGGCATAAGATATACTTTGATGAAGAACCTCAACCTCGACTATCTCGAAAGCTTCGCCGTCGTGATCGACACCGGCAGCTTTTCTGCTGCGGCCGAGCGATTGCAGCTCACGCAGCCTGCGGTGAGCCTGCAGGTGCGCCAGCTCGAGCGCAGCCTGAATGCCACCTTGATCGAGCGGGTCGGACGACGTGCCAGGCCGACCGCCGCCGGCGTCGCCTTGCTTTCGCACATGGACCAGATCAACGCAGCCGTGACATCGGCAGTCGATGCCGTTTCGCAGCAGACGACCGGAACGGCAGGCCGTGTGCGGCTCGGCACGGGAGCGACCGCCTGCATCTTCCTGCTACCGCCGATCCTCAGGGAGTTGCGGGCGGCAATGCCCTCGCTCGAGATCACGGTCACGACCGGCAACACCGCGGAGATCGCGCGGGCCGTCGAAGACAACACGATCGACATCGCGCTCGTTACGCTGCCGGTGTCCGGTCGCAGCTTCGAGATCACCCCGGTCATGAACGACGAGTTCGTGCTGATCGCGCCGCACGACATGAAGCTGCCGGCGCGGATCACGCCGGAGGTGCTGGCGACCAGACCGGTCCTGCTGTTCGAGCCCGGCGGCAACACGAGGCGCACCGCGGATGAATGGCTGGCCCGCGGCGGCGTCTCGCTGAAACCGTTGATGTCGCTCGGCAGCGTCGAGGCGATCAAGGAGATGGTCCGCGCCGGCCTCGGCTGCGCAATTCTGCCTGGCATGGCCGTCCCCGCCAGGACCAAACCGCGCGACCTGATCGTGCGGTCGCTGTCACCCAGACTCCATCGCCGGCTCGCGGTCGTGATCCGCCGCGACAAGCGTCTCGACCGCGGGCTGCGGCAGACGTTGTCGGCGCTGAAGGGACTCTCTTCTGAGAGCAGCTAGGGAGGACGCCGCGCGTCCTCCCCATGCCCCCGTCACGTTGCGTTGCGTTCCTGCTCCGCGATCTTGCGGAACGCGGCCTCGCCGGCATCGGTCACCGCCGCCCACTTTGCGTTCGGCGCGGCCTCGGCCTCGTAGTTGTCGTGCCAGTTCCACCATTTGTAGGTCGGGCCCTGCGGATAGCCCTTCGGCGAATCCTCCCAGAGTTCCTGGCGGCCGAACGGCGTGATGTCGAGATAGCTCCACACCGTGCCCATCGACTCATCGCCGCGGCTGTTGACGAGATAGGTGCGGAAGATCTGCTCGCCGTTGCGGACGAACACGTTATGGCCGTGCCATTCGGCGACGCCGAAGTCGGCGTCGAAGCTGTCGGTGATGGTGTACCACGGCATCTCCCACTCCATCCGCGCCTTCAGCCGCGCGATATCGGCCTGCGGCGCGCGCGAGGCATAAGCCAGCGTGGTGTCGCGCTGGTTCAGATGCGAGAGATGGCCGACTTGATCGGCGCCGAGCGAGCAACCGCGGCAACCGTGATCCGGCCAGCCGAACACGCCGGGCTCAAAGAACGCGCGGTAGATGATCAACTGCCGGCGGCCCTCGAACAAATCGAGCAGGCTCGCCTTGCCGTTTGGTCCTTCGAAGACATACGGCTTCTCGACCGCCATCCACGGCATCCGTCGCCGCTCCGCGGCCAGCGCGTCGCGCGCCCGCACCTGCGCCTTCTCCTTGACCAGCATCTCCAGGCGCGCCGCCTCCCACGCCTCCCGCGACACCACCGGCGGCGTCTGCATCGCCGACAGTCCGCCACGATCGTTTTCAGCTGATTTGCTCATGATGATCTCCATCTTCGAATTGGACGAACTCGGGGACCCCAGCGCAGTTCCAGCGCCGTGGCCGCTCGTCATTGGCCATGCCGCAATCTGGCGCGGCGGCCACAACGAGTGGGAGTGACAAGTGTGTCGGGATTTTCGCGCATGCGCCCAGGTCGCTTCGATTACATTTGCTCAATGCTTGCACTTTGCAATTATATGTGCGAGCCTCGCCGCCATGAAGCAAACCGCTACCCCTGCGTCGGATGATGGCCTGAAGCTCAGCGCCTGGCTGCCGTATCGCCTGTTCCTGGTCGCGGCCCAGGTCGCCCGCCCGCTCGAGAGCTTCTACAGCGAGACGTTCGGATTGAGCCAGGCCGGCTGGCGCATCCTCGCCGTGATCGCCGAGCGCGATGCCGCCAATGCCTCCGAGATCGGCCGCGCCTGCGCGCTCGATCCGTTCGCGGTCAGCCGCGGCATCGGCCAGCTCACAGAACTCGGCTTCGCGGTGCGGCGTCCCGGCAAGACCGATCGCCGCTTCGCCGCGGTCAGCATCACCCGAAGCGGCCGGACCGCCTTCAACCGGATCGCCGCGCTCGGCAGTGCGATCGAGGCACGGCTGCTTGCGCGCCTTTCTGAAGCCGAGCGAACGATTCTCGACTCGGCCCTCACCCGGCTTGAGGGAGAAAGCGCGCGGATCGATGCCGGCGGCTGGCGCGCACTGCTCGATGATGCTGGCGCGCCATGACGGCCGCACTGTTCGCGCTGACCGCACTGCTGTGGGGTGGCGGCGCGCTGGCAACGGCGATGCAGGCCGGTGTCACACCCGCACCTTGGTCCGTGGCCCTGCGCATGGTGCTCGCGGGTCTCATCCTGCTCGGCTACGGCCGGATGCGCGGCGTGCCGCTCGGGATCCCGCGCAAGGACCGGCCGGCCGTTGCGTTGCAGGGCCTGTTGTTCTTCGCCATTGCCTTCATCGCCTTCTATGAAGCCACCGCGCGGATGCCGAGCGGCCTTGCCGCGCTGGTGCTGTCGACCTCGTCGCTGTTCGCCGCCGTGATCGCGCGTGCCGCGCTCGATGTCCCGATCTCCTCCGGTTTCGTCTGGGGCGCGCTGTGCGGCATCTTGGGTCTTGCGATCATTTTCCTGCCCGGTGCAAGCGCGCACGGAACCGCGCCGCTCGCAGGGTTTGCCTGGGCGCTCGCGGCTGCGATCGCGACCGGTGCCGGCACGACCGTCGGCGCACGCAACCAGCGTGCCGGATTGCCCGTGGTCTCCGTGCTGGCCTGGGGCGCATTCATCGGCGCCGCGGCGAGCGCGCTCTGGGCGGTCGTGACCGGCACGCACTTCGCAGCCGACGTCTCGCTGACCTACGCGGCGAGCTTCCTCTATCTCGCCGTCGCCGCATCCTGCGTCACCTTCATGCTCTACTTCGAACTCGTGCGGCGGCTCGGTCCCGGTCGCGCCGCCTACACGCTCGCGCTGGTGCCGCTCGTGGCACTGCTGCTGTCGGCGCTGTTCGAGCATCTCACGCTGGGCTGGCCGGTGCTCGCCGGCGCGGCCGCAATCCTCGCCGGCAACGTGCTGGTGCTGGCGCGGGCCTGAATTGAATGTCCCGCCGGCGGCAACGCACCTCGCGGGTTCAGGTCGCTGGTCGACGGCGCCACGCCGCAGCCGCGGGGATCATGGCGAGAAGACTGATGCCCGCCAGGACCAGGAAGACCGCCGAGTAGCCTACGGTCGCAGCGATCAAGCCGGCCAGCGGCGGCGTGATCAGGGTTGCGACATCGTAGGCGGCGTCGAACAATCCGATGCCGGATGCAATCTGCGTGGCGGGAACGGCACGCACCACCGGCAGCGCCAGCAGCGGATACGTCATCGACATACCGCAGCCCGCGACGATCGCACCGGCAATGGCGGTGTGTTCGTCGGACGCGAGCCCGAGGATCAGCATGCCGCCCGCCAGTGCCGCGAGCGCAAGCAGCACCGGACGCGGCCCGGTGGCGCGATCGCACACACCGCTGAACACCGGTCGGGCAAGCGCAAACGCCGCCAGGAAAACGAACAGCGCGATCGAACCGTTGTGCCAGCTGCGATGCAGGAACGCGAGCACGACAAAACTGGTCGTGCCGATGTAGCTCATCACGGCGAGGCCGAAGCCCAGCGTCGGTCGCCAGATCGCCCTCAAGATCGCCGTCAGCGGCAGGACCGCTGCGCCGTGCGGCGCCGGCGCGCTCCGTTGCGCCATCAACACCAGCGGAAGACCGCCGAGCGGCACGAGCATCGTGATGACGGCCGCGACCAAGAAGCCGTCCGGCGCAAGCTGCGGCGGCAACAGCGTGGTGAAGAGATGCGCGATGTCTCCGGCAAGGCCTCCGAGCAGCGCACCGGCCGAAATGCCAGCGAAGAACAACAGCCCGACCCAAGACATCGCCCTGCCCTGTTGTGCCGGTCCAGCGAGGATTACCGCCCAGGCGGTGCCGCCGGAAAACAGGAAGCCCTGGCCGATGCCCATCGCGATGCGGCCGATCACCATCAGCCCAAGCGCCGTGATCGGCGACACCGGCAACAGCCCGGCGAGAACGTAGAACGCGCCGGAGATCGCCGCTCCGAAGAGCCCGAGCATCGTCGCGTCGCGTGCACCCCTTCGGTCGGCGAAGCGGCCAACCAGCGGGCGCGTCAACAGGGTCGCAAGGCCTTCGGCGGCCAGCACAGCGCCGGCAACGAGCGGACCGAAGCCGAGATCGGCATCGACGCGCACCGGCAACACCGCGAGCGGCGCACCAAGGCTGGCCAGCCCGAACATCGCGACCAGTCCCGGCAGGAGCACCGCGCGCCTGAGACTGGTCGGTGGTGTGCGGTCGACGGACGGCTGATGGAGGTATTGCTGCATGGCTCGGCTCGACTTGAACAAGGAGCCGCGGAATAGACATTGACGCTTCCAGCATTAGAATGCGCCGCCATGGCACTTCAGAACGGACAAAATTTCCGCAATTACGAGACCCTGGCCGGCGTCGCGGCGTTCGTTCACGCCGCCGAGCAAGGCGGATTCGCGGCTGCGGGCCGGATTCTCGGACTGTCCGGCTCCGCGGTCGGCAAGGCCGTCGGCCGCCTTGAAGCCCGCCTTGGCGTGCGCCTGCTCAACCGCACCACCCGCAAGGTGACGCTGACCGGCCCCGGCGCCGAATTCTTCCGGCGCGCCCGCAACATCCTGGCGGAGCTCGACGAGGCGGAGCAGGTCCTCGCCGAGCAACAAGGCGCGCCGCGCGGACGGCTCAAGGTCTCGCTGCCGCACAACATCGGCCAGTTGCTGGTCCCGAAGTTCGCGGAGTTCGCGCGGCTGTTTCCCGACGTCGCGCTCGATGTTCAACTCGAGGACCGCCTCGTCGACATGGTCGGCGAAGCCATCGATGTCGCCTTGCGAACCGGCGAGCTCACTGATTCTTCGCTGATTGCGAGCCGGATTGGGCCGCAGCATTTCGTGATCTGCGGCACGCCGGATTATTTCCGGCGGATGCCGCAGCCCGAGACGCCGAACGATCTCGCGGTCCATCGCGGCGTCAGCTTCCGCGTACCGACGACGGGCCAGATCTACCCGTGGAGTTTCTGCGGCGAGTTCGCCGGCGCGACGGCGACGGACTCCGTGACCTTCAACAACTCCGACGGCGTGCTCGCAGCGATCCGTTCGGGCGTCGGGATCGGCCAGCTGCCGGTGATCCTTGCGCGTTCCTGCATCGCGCGCGGCACCATGTAATCGGTCAGCACGGCAACCAGATCGCCGCGCGGCAGCGTCTGGATCGCCTGGCCGAGCAACCGCTACCGGTCGCTGGCGCAGCGCGCCTTCGTCGACTTCATCAGGCAGCAATTGCCCGACACGCTGTTCGAGCCGATCGGCAAGCCATGAACGCGATCGCACCACCGATTGACCCGGGAACGATATCTGACTAAAGTCAGACATATGCTCGACCCTGTCTCCCGCGTCCGTCGTTTCAACCGTGCCGTGACCTCCGCCGTCGGCGCGCTCGACACCTCGTTCCTCGGGCGCGGCCGGCCGCTCGGCGCCGCCCGCGTGCTGAACGCGATCGGGCACGGCCGCACTGATGTGGGCGACATTAGGGATTATCTCGGGCTCGATTCCGGCCTGATGAGCCGGCTGCTGCGCAGCCTCGAGGACGAAGGGTTGATCGAGACCACGGCGCATGGCGACGATGCGCGCCGGCGCATCGCCAGGCTGACGCCGGCGGGCAAGCGCGAGTTCAACGCCTATGAGGCGATCTCCAACCGGCAGGCCAAGGACTTCCTCAGCTATCACACGCAACGCGAGGCGTTGCTGGCGGCGATGGACCTGATCGCCTCGGCGCTCGGCCGCGACGGCGCCGTCCTGGATGAGATCGACCCGCGCAGCGACGAAGCGCGCTACTGCCTCGGCGAATATTACGCCGAGTTGGCGCGACGCTTCAAACAGGGCTTTGACGTCAAGCTGTCGCGCGATCCCGATGCAAAGGACATGGTGCGGCCGCGCGGCAGTTTCATCGTGGCGATGTCCGACGGCCTGCCGCTCGGCTGCGTCGGGCTGAAAGGCACAAGCGGTGACTTCGCGGAGATCAAGCGGCTGTGGGTCGCACCAGCCGCGCGTGGCCTCGGCCTCGGTCGCCGGCTGATGGACGCGGCTGAGAAGGCCGCGCGCGAGCTCGGTATCGCGGTGCTGCGGCTCGACACCAACAGCGCATTGGCGGAAGCCGGTCAGCTCTACCGCCGTACCGGCTGGACCGAGATCCCGCGCTTCAACGACGACCCCTACCCTGATTTGTTCTTCGAAAAGCGTCTCTGAGCAGTGCGCCGCGCGTGGCGCCTGCTTCGGCGTGTTGTCCGGCGCGGTTCGCTGGCCTAAGACACCACCATGACCATCCGCCCCATCGTCCGCTATCCCGATCCGCGGCTTGCGCTCGTGGCCGAGCCGGTGACCGTGTTCGACGATACGCTGCGTGAGCTGGCGCGGGACCTGCTCGAGACCATGCATGCGGCGCCGGGCATCGGCATCACCGCGCCGCATATCGGCGTGCCGCTGCGGGTCGTGGTGCTGGAGCTCGACCCCAGCGAAGGTGCACAGACCTATGTCAATCCCGAGATCATCCGGACCTCGCCCGAGATGATCCTGCACAAGGAAGGCAGCGTCTCGATGCCCGGCGTCAACGACGAGGTCGAGCGCCGCGCGCGGGTCCGCATCCGCTATTGGGACCTCGACGGCAACATGCAGACCGAGGAATCCGACGGCCTGCGCGCGGTGTGCCATCAGCACGAGATCGACCAGCTCGACGGCGTGTTCTGGATCAGGCGGCTGTCCCGCCTGAAGCGCGAGCGGCTTATCAAGCGGTTCGAGAAGATCTCGCGCGGGTAGTCCGTCGGGCGGGGCGAAGCGTAACCCGCCGCAGTTGCGCGCAAGTCGGTGGATTACGCCTACGGCTAATCCACCCTACGCAGCTATCGCGGGGATAGAACTCGACTTCACCCTCCCGCCATCAAATCCTTGGCCAGTGCCATATAGGCCGGCAGCGTCACGGGGTCGTTCGCAGCATTGCCGGCGGCGTGGTGCGAGGCGTAGCGCGCGATCACCATCTCGGCCTTCGGATCGATGTAGATGCCCTGGCCGTGCACGCCGCGCGCCATGGAGGCGCCGTGCGCATTGTGCGTCACCCACCACTGATTGCGGTACGACGCGCCCGGCAACGTGGTGTAGCCGGCCGGCTTGAATGTCTCGGGATCGCCGCCGCGCGCGATGTCCTCGATAACCGACGACGGCACGATCTGCCGGCCGTTGAAGCGGCCGTGATTGCGGATGGTCTCGCCGAAGCGGGCGAGGTCGCGCAGCGTGGTCGACAATCCGCCGCCACCGCTTTCGGTGCCGATGCGATCGACGTGATAATGCGCATCCTCCTCCGCACCCATCGGCGCCCAGATCCGCTCGGACAGCAAATCGGACAACGTCATTCCGCTGGCGCGCCTGACGATGAAGGCCAGCACATCGGTGTTGACGGTCTTGTAGGCGAAGGCCTTGCCGTGCTCGCCCTGCTTCTGCTGCGCGCAGAGGAAATCGAAAATGTTGGTCGCGCCTTCATAACCCGCGGGGATCGGCGCCATGCCGTTGGCGCGCCGCAACCCCCACACGTCGGAATTCTTGTCGGTATAGACCTCGGTGTATTTCAGCCCCGTGGTCATATCCATCACCTCGTGCACGCGCGCATCGCCGAATGCGCTTGCCTTCAGCTCCGGCACGTAGTCGATGACCGGCGCCTGCGGATCGATCTTGCCTTCGGCGATCAGCATGCCGGCGAGCGTGCCGGTGAAGGACTTCGTCACCGACATCGCGATATGCGGCTTGTGCGGCTTCAGCGTGCCGAAATAGCGCTCGTAGATCAGCTTGCCCCGGTGCAGCACCGCGATTCCATCTGCGTAGCTGTCCTCGAGCATCCGCGCGAAGGTCTGCGGGCGGCCATCCATCGTCACCGACGCGGAGGCACCGATGTCGTGATCCTCCCGCGGCAGCACCGACGCCGGCCCTGCCCCGCGCCAGACATTCACCGTCGGCACCAGCTGGCGGATGTTGCTCCAGGCCCAGCGCAGCTCGGGAAAGCTGCGGAACGAGCCGTCGTGGAACGTGATCCTCTTGTCCTGCGGCGGCGGAAAGCCCTGCATCCAGCCGAGCTCTTTCGGATCGCTCTCGGCGGCGGTGGGATTTTGTGCGCGTTGGCGGCGGCTGCGACGGACATCAATTCTGGCTCCAGAGCTGCGGAGCGAGTTTGGTATCACGCGATGGCAAGGGACACATCCCGCGTTTGCGCCGGGGTGACCGTCGCCGCAGGCGCATGCCGCCGCGCGAATTACCGTGCGTCGCACATACCAGTTCGATTTGACACCTGACTGTCGCGCCCGGGCCAAATCATTCCGGCGCGCGGATTACGCGGCGGCCGCCTGTTCGATCGTGGCAATGTCGATCTTCTTCATCGTCATCATCGCCTCCATCGCGCGCCGTCCGGCGGCGCGATCGGCGCCGTTGACGAGCTCGAGCAACCGCCTCGGCGTGATCTGCCAGGTGAAGCCCCAGCGATCCCGGCACCAACCGCACGGCAATTCCTTGCCGCCGTTGCCGAGGACGGCATTCCAGTAGCGATCAGTCTCCTCCTGGCTGTCGGTGAGCACCATGAAACTCACCGCCTCGTTCGGCGTGAAGTTGGAGCCGCCGTTCAGCCCGACGAAGCGGCGGCCGAGCACAGTGAACTCGACCGTCAGCTCCTCGCCCTGCCCGATGCCCGGTATCGGCGATTGATGGCCTGCGCCGACATGGCTGTCGGGAAACGTCGCAGCGTAGAACTCCGCCGCTGCGCGCGCCTGGCCCTGATCGAACCAAAGGCATGTGACGAGATCGGTCATTTGCAGTCTCCTGGTTTATACGCAAAGGACGGTTGGCGAAGGCGCCAGCCGACACCGCGGCAACAGACTGATGAAAATTATTTACGGAACCGCGTTTGTGACAACACCGCCTCCACACACCCCACCGTCGTCCCGGCGGAGGCCGGGACCCATACGCCGCGGCAGGCGTCGCGTGGGAACTCGTCGTTTCAGCATCACTCAACAATTTACATCTGGGGTTATGGTCCCGGCCCCCGTGCGCAATTGCGC
>NZ_VKHP01000027.1 GCF_010811875.1 Bradyrhizobium uaiense | reverse complement strand
AGGTCCTGACCACCAATGCGTTAAGGTCATTCGCGCTGTTTAGCGCTCGATCCGACCAGAGGCCCGTCGCCGGCCAGATCGTCATGTACAAAAGCTTCAAATTCTGCGCCTCGAGGGCTTTCTCATAAAGTGGCCGTGCCCGTGCATTGAACGCGCGCGCAACTTCGAACGATTGCACCAGGAATGGCAATGTCGGCAAACCAAAAACGGGATCAGCTTTTTCCATCGAGGCTGTAAATGCATCACCGCCTGTGACCCGACCATCGCGAGCTGCGCCGATCATCTCAGCTGAAGAGATTTTCAGCTCGTTGTCGAAAGACGTCCTTACCGTGACGAAGCCATTTGTGTGTGCTGATATGAGCCTCGAAAAGGTTGTTAGCCCCACACCCGAAATGTTGGTTTGCGGATATTCCGTCGCCATTTGCCAGGTGACTTGGGCGAGAGCCGGCTGCTCAAACAAGCACAGCAGAGCTGCGCCGATGAAACCGACAAAGCTGCGCCGCATCATGGGTCGCTCCTGATCCTGTCGCAAGACATTCCTCGGCATGATGGCTGTGGGTGAGGGACAGGCGAACGTCGCTTTCATCGACGATGATGCACAGGTATTGATGGGTTGTCGATTGATTGGATCGCAGAAACCATGCGCCGGCGTCGACCGACGCCTAGATCGCAGCATGTCGCGGCAGTGGGGCGAGCAGGGTAGGTGCTAATCCGGGACGCCTGCTTTCGGGGGGCGAATAGAAAACCCGATCCGACCTCGAGGATGTCGCCTTCTGACCCCAAAGCGGACGTTGGCGACGTCGCTGATGATGTCTGTCGACGAGAAGCTTGACGCAGCCGCGATGGTAGTTAACCGAATGGGACATCGAGACCGCAAGTATCTAGTCTATGCTGTTCTTGGAGATCCAGTGACAGCTCCACCGTGGGTTGAGCGAACTTGGACCCACATATTCGACGCTTTAGACTATCTTATCCATGTACAGCGCAGCGACGTGGCGGTGCGTTCAACTCAACTGAACTCGTTGAGGGGAACGCCCAATCAAAGGGGAATTTCGTTTGGGCGCATTGGCTGGAACGAACTGGGTTGCAAACGGTGGACTCACGCTGAGAATGGTGTGCTTCTTTCAGGCCGTCAGGCTACGTTTCTGAATTGCGAAGTCTGGGCGCCCTCTTGGTCCATCTGCAAGCGCGATGGACTGGCGCCTGATGTGTACTTTTCCATGAAGAGCGAGCCCAATGAGAAGCTAGATTTTAGCTCGACTTGCCTCTTGGCGGTCGCGTCCGACTTGGGTCAACCTGATGAAGCGTGGCAAGCTGCAGACACTATCGCATCAACAGTCCAGGCAGTTTTCCGAGCGCATTGCATTCGACAATGGGGCGGCCATCTTCACGACGGAGCGCTCCGTCTGAACGCGATCAATGACCTAATGGTCTCAGGGTTGTTTAAGCCCGGCCTGAAACATCTGGGGCCACCTTCGTTTACGGTTCTGGAAGGAAGCTGGGCCGCGTTTTAGGCCGCCTTGGATCAAGTCGAGGCTAAGTCGCAATGTCGGCCTCTGGGGCCCTTGGCCGACATGACTTGGCGCACCTCGTTTGTACACTCCCGAGGCCGATGCGGACATTCGTAGGCAGGTGGATCTATGACCATACGTCCCGGATCCAGGTGCGCGCCGAAACTTCATCCCAAATACCGCCTCTGTAGGATGGGTGGAGCGAAGCGATACCCATCAACGCTGTGCTGCGCCGTGGGATGATGGGTATCGCTGCGCTCCGCCCATCCTGGAGGCAACAAAAAAGCCGGCGTTGCCGCCGGCTTTCATCTCTCGTTGGCTTGTCGCCGCGTGGTTAGTGCGCGGCTTCGAGCGCTGCTTCCTGCCGGGCAATCGTGCCCTTGACGGCCGACTGCACCTTTTCGAAGGCGCGGACCTCGATCTGCCGCACGCGCTCGCGCGACACGCCGAACTCGGCCGCAAGGTCTTCCAGCGTCATCGGCTCATCCGCCAGACGCCGCGCCTCGAAGATGCGGCGTTCGCGCGGGTTGAGCACGCCGATCGCACCGTTCAGGGCCTGGCGGCGATGATCGAACTCCTCGCTCTCGGCCATCATGGCTTCGGCGTTGGGCGAGTTGTCGACCAGCCAATCCTGCCATTCACCGGCTTCGCCGTCGTCGCGGATCGGGGCGTTGAGCGACGCGTCACCACCGAGGCGGCGGTTCATGTCGACCACGTCCTGATCGGTCACGCCGAGGCGCTTGGCGATCAGCTTCACCTGGTCGGGGTGCATATCACCCTCTTCCAGCGCGGAGATCTTGCTCTTCGCCTTGCGCAGGTTGAAGAACAGCTTCTTCTGGTTCGCGGTGGTGCCCATCTTCACGAGCGACCAGGAACGCAGAATGTACTCTTGTATTGACGCCTTGATCCACCACATGGCGTAAGTGGCGAGACGGAAGCCCTTCTCGGGCTCGAATCGCTTCACCGCCTGCATCAGGCCGACATTGCCTTCCGAGACGACCTCGGAGATCGGCAAGCCGTAGCCGCGATAGCCCATGGCGATCTTGGCCACGAGCCTGAGATGGCTGGTGACGAGCTTATGCGCCGCGTCGCGATCATCATGCTCGCGCCAACGCTTGGCGAGCATGTACTCCTGCTGGGGCTCCAGCATGGGGAACTTGCGGATCTCGGCGAGGTAACGGGAAAGACCGGATTCTCCATTGAGGACCGGTAACGTAGCTGTACGGGCCATTCGAGCGCCCTCCAGTGGTTCAGACCCCCGATAGCGGCGGGCCCGGCAGGTGGCCGCTGGGTTAAAGCCGGCCAGGCTGCGATGTTCCGCGCTGGATATTCAGCGCAGGTGCAACATACACTAAACCGTCCGTGATAGGGAAGGATTGCTGACGTCACGTCCCCGTGTGGCAGGTATAACCTGTTGTCATGACGTGCCTTTTCCGGGAGGGGTGCGTCATACCGCCGCTGCCAGCGCCCGCTCCAGGAGAAGCAAATCCTCCGGCAAGGCCGACTCCCAGCGTAAAAGTTCCCCGGTGCGGGGGTGTTCCAAAGCCAGCAGATAGGCGTGAAGGGCCTGCCGGTCGAGGGCGGTAAGTGCGTCCTTACCTTCCGGCCCGAGATGGCCGGCCTTGGTCTTGAAGTGCGGGCCGTAGACGCTGTCGCCCATCAGGGGGTGGCCGAGATGAGCAAGGTGGACCCGGATCTGATGGGTCCGTCCGGTCTCGAGCCGGCAGGCCAAGAGCGAGGCGACCGGCTTGCCGTCGCGGCCGGCAAAGCTCTGGAGCACCTCGAAATGGGTGATCGCCTCGCGGCCGCCCTGGCGGACCGCCATCTTCTCGCGGGCGTGCGGGTGGCGGTCGATCGGCGCATCGATCGTGCCATGGGGCCGGTTCGGCACGCCCCAGGCGAACGCCATGTAGCCGCGCTCCATCGGGCCGGTGCGGCCATGGTCGGCGAACTGCGCGGTCAGCGACTGGTGGGCATGGTCGTTCTTGGCCACCACCATCAGCCCGGTGGTGTCCTTGTCGAGCCGGTGCACGATGCCCGGCCGCTTGACCCCGCCGATGCCGGACAGGCTGGTGCCGCAATGGGCGATCAGCGCGTTGACCAGCGTTCCGGTGGCGTGGCCGGCCGCCGGATGCACAACCAAGCCCCTCGGCTTGTTAATGACGATGATGTCGTCGTCCTCGAACGCGATATCGAGCGCGATGTTTTCGCCCTTCGGTTCGGCGGGCGCGGCCTCCGGCACGTCGATTATGATCGTATCGCCCTGGACGACATGATAAGCGGGGTCGCGGACGACGGCGTCCTTGACGGTCACGGAACCGGCGAGGATCAGCGCCTTCAGCCGGGACCGCGACAGCTCCGGAGTGCGCTGCGCGAGCACGCGGTCAAGCCGGGCCGAGCCCTCGTCGCCAGCGACGATGACCTCCAGCTTCCGACCGCCATTCGAAGAGACCTGATTCAAATCGACCTGTTGCAAAGATATAGAGCCTTGTGATGACCGACACCGCTGTGACCGAACCGACCCCCGACCAAGCCGCGCTGATCGCGCGGGTGCGGCGCATGATGCTGATCGCGGGCCTGACCTCGGCATTGGCCGTGGCTGTCGTGTTGATCGCCATCGGCTACCGCCTTTATCGCAGCGAGGGAAGCCCCGTTTCGGTATCCGACGTCACTGCTGCGCTGCCGAAAGGCGCTCGCATCGTCGCAACCGGCGTCACCGGCGATCGGCTGGTGCTCACGCTCGATATAGGCGGTGCAACAGAGATCCGCACATTTGATGCAAAGACGCTGAAACCTGCAGGCAGGCTGAGCTTCGTCAACGAACCCTGATCGAAGCATTCGCGAAGCCGCGCGGCCGATCAACCAAAAGCTGTAGCGCATTTTTTGCGCATGCGTTCGTGCATCGAGAAGGTGTGTCGCCATCTTTTCGGCCGAGTTGCACGCTCAGCTTGCGCCATGCAGCAATCCAACCCCGGCGCTTCCATCGAGCAATCCCGTGAAACCGATGCGGCAGGGGCGTGCACCGACCCGACGCGTCGCGCGGTGCTGACTGCGCTCGCGGGCTGTGCCTGTCTTGCCGCGATCGAGCCCGCAGCCGCCGATGACGACGAGCAGCCGGGCGCGAGTGAGCGACCGCAAAAAGCCGATCTGCTTGTGCGCGCCGAAGGCGACAAGGCCGGCCAAGTCATCAAGTCGGATGATCTGAAGCTCGGTGGTCCGCCGGTTCGCGCCTGGCCGCAAGATCCGAAGACCTCCGTCGTCCGCAAAGGTTCGCGGCTGAACGAGGTTGTGCTGGTCAAGCTCGATCCGAACGAACTCGACGATGCCACGCGCGCCCGCGCAGCCGACGGCATCGTCTGCTACTCCGTGATCTGCTCGCATGCCGGATGCCCGATCACCGCCTGGGTGAAGGAAGAGCAGGGCGACAAGACCGTTCTGAAATGCATGTGTCATAACTCCGAATACGATCCGCGGCAGAATGCGCAGGTCGTGTTCGGGCCGGCGCCACGTCGCCTCGCGGCATTGCCGCTGACGGTTGCCGACGGCGCGATCACGGTCGCAGCGCCATTCGTCGGGAAGGTGGGTGTTCAGCAGGGAGGATGAGGCCACACCGGAAGTTCTGCACGACCTAAACGAAACTGAAAAACAAAACAGAGCAGGGAGGTAGCATCTCATGACAAGCAAGCAGTGGTTACTGTCGAGTTGTGTCGCATTCGCGTGCCTGATGTCGACCTACGCCGTCGCGGGGCCGATCGAAAACTACAGTTCGGTGACGTCAGCGCGCCTCGAAAATCCCGAACCCGGCAACTGGATGCTCTATCGCCGGACCTATGACGGACAGGGCTTTAGTCCGCTCAACCAGATCAACACATCCAACGTCAAGGACCTCAAGCCGGCCTGGACCTTCTCGACCGGCGTGCTCGAAGGCCATGAAGCGCCGCCGATCGTCAACAACGGCGTGATGTTCGTCGCAACCCCGATGGGGCAGGTGATCGCGCTCAACGCCAAGACCGGCGAAGAGTACTGGCGCTACAAGCGGCAGCTTCCCGACGATCTGTTCCAGCTGCATCCGACCAGCCGCGGCGTCGGCTTGTGGGAGGACAAGCTCTATCTCGCCACCACCGACGATCACGTCGTCGCGCTCGATGCCAAGACCGGCAAGGTGGTCTGGGACACCAAGGTCCAGGACTACAAGAAGGGTCAGTACATGACGCTGATGCCGCTCGTCGTCGACGGCAAGGTGATCGTCGGCGGCTCGGGCGGTGAGTTCGGCGTGCGCGGTTATGTCGTCGGCTTCGACGCCAACAGCGGCAAGGAGCTCTGGCGCACCTTCACCATTCCCGGCGAAGGCGAGCCCGGTCACGAGACCTGGAGCGGCGACGACTGGAAGTCCGGCGGCGGTTCGGCCTGGATGACCGGCACCTACGACAGGGACACCAAGACGGTCTATTGGGGCGTCGGCAACGCCGCGCCGTGGCCCGGCTCGATGCATCCCGGCGACAATCTCTACACCAGCTCGGTGATCGCGCTCGATCCCGACAACGGCAAGATCAAGACCCACTTCCAGTATCACCAGAACGATTCCTGGGACTGGGACGAGGTCGACGCGCCGATGCTGATCGACATGCAGCGCGATGGAAAGTCGTTCAAGAGCCTGGTCCATCCCGGGCGTGATGCGATCTTCTGGGTGCTGGAGCGCAAGGCGGACAAGATCAACTATGTCGCCGGCTGGCCGTTCGTGAAGACCAATGTCTGGAAGGGCGTCGAGGCCGAGACCGGCCGGCCGATCCTCGATCCCGAGCACAAGCCCGTGCTCGGCAAGCGGGTCGAGTTCTGCCCGTCGCTGTGGGGCGGCAAGGACTGGCCGTCGGCGGCCTATAGCCCGAACACCAAGCTGGTCTACGTTCCCGCCAATGAAAACTTCTGCGGCGGCTTCACCGGCGAGAAGCAGCCGTTGGTTCCCGGCCAGCTCTGGCTCGGCACCAAGCCTGAAGACATCGGACTGACCCCCGCGCCGAATGCCGATCATTTCGGCGAGTTGCAGGCGTGGGATCCGGTCACCGGCAAGAAGGTCTGGCAGCACGACTACAAGACGTCGCAGCTGTTCGGCGCCGTGACGGCAACCGCCGGCGATCTCGTTCTCGCCGGCGGCACCAACGACCGCGCCTTCCGCATCTTCAACGCCAAGACCGGCGAGCTGCTGTGGGAGCAGAAGACCAACTCCGGCATCATGGCGATGCCGATGTCCTATGAGGTCGATGGAACGCAGTACATCGCGGTCCAGTCGGGCTGGGGCGTCGACGCCCAGCGCATCCAGGATGCGCTGGCCGGCAAGGTCAAGGGCTTCGAGAACAACGTCCCGCAGGGCGGCGTGATCTGGGTGTTCGCGCTCGACAAGAAGTAAGGCACGCGACTTGGGCCTCGGTTCTGACTAAATCAGGGCCGAAGCTCCGGCTCCATGGTTTGACCGACAGGGGGCGATGCGATCGGGAAGCGGCGGTTGGGGAGACCGGCCGCTTCCCGGTCCGCTCACAGTTCTATCCACGTCATTGCGAGCGAAGCGAAGCAATCCATAGTGCCACAAGCGGAAACATGGATTGCTTCGCTCCGCTCGCGATAACGGCGGCTATCAAGGTGTGTGCCAGGTGATGTGGCAACGGGCTATTTGCCCTTCTCGTCGACCTTCCGCTTCTCGTCGTCGTTCATCTTCTTGATGGTCGGATCACGGCTCGTCTCACCGGTGGTTTGGCCGGTGGTTGCCGGCGGAGCGTTGCTGGGAGCCGAGGTCTGGTCGGGCAGCACCTTGGCCGGACGCGTTGCCGTTGTGCTCGGCGGCGAAGCCGTTTGTGCGAAAGCCTGTGCGCCAAAAAGAAAGACGCCCGCGGACAAGAATGCCGCGAGCGTCCCGAATTTCTGAGGTGGGGTTCTCATCGATCTCCTCCGGAGTGTCGATGAGAACGACCCGTATCGCCTAACGTTCCAACCTTACGTCTCCAGCTGCTTGCCGATCGGAAGCGCGCGGATGCGCTTGCCGGTGGCGGCAAAGATCGCGTTGATCAGGGCAGGCGCAAACGGCGGCACGCCGGGCTCGCCGACGCCGCTCGGCGGCGTGTCCGCGCCCGGCGGCACGATGTAGACGTTGGTAATCGCAGGCGACTCGTCCATCCGGATCACCGGGAAGTCGTCGAAATTGCTCTGCTGCACCTTGCCGTCCTTGAAGCTGATCTCGCCGTATTTGGCGAGGCTCAGCCCCATGATCGCAGCGCCTTCGATCTGCGAGTGGATCCGCTCCGGATTGACGTAGGTGCCGCAATCGATCGCGGTGTCGACGCGTGGCACCGTGAACTTGCCCTTGTCGTCGACCGCGACCTCGACGATGGTCGCGATGTAGCTGACAAACGAGCGATGCACCGCGATGCCGAGGCCATGGCCTTTCGGCACCGTGCGGCCCCACTCGCCCTTCTCGGCGACCAGCTCGACCACCTTGCGCAGCCGGGCGGTGTCGATCGGGTAGCTTTCATAGGGCTCGCCGTAGTTCCAGGGATCTTTCACCGAGGACAAATTGACGATCCGGGGCGATCCGATCAGCTCCAGCAGCATCTCCTTCTGGTCGCGGTTCGTCGCATGCGCGATTTCCCCGACCATGGATTGCACCGCGAAGGCGCGCGGGATGTTGGAGACCGAGCGGAACCAGCCGATCCGCGTGAACGCGGCCGCTTCCGGATTCTCGCACTGCAGATTGGCGATCTCGAACGGGTTGTCGATCAGGCCCATGCCGAGCTCGAACGGCGCTTCGTGGTTGGCGCCGGCGGCGAAGGTCGAGGCGATGGTCGGCGCCACGCTGCGGTGCCGCCACGCAATCACCTTGCCGCTCTTGTCGAGACCGGCCTCGATCCGCTCCACCGAGACGGTGTGCAGGAAGTCGTGGTGGACGTCGTCCTCACGGGTCCATTGCACCTTCACCGGCGCGCCGAGTTCCTTCGACAGCAACGCCGCCTCGAGCGCGAAGTCGCATTTCGACTTGCGGCCGAAGCCGCCGCCGAGCAGCGTCACGTTGACGGTGACATTGTCCTCGGGAATCCCGAGCGTCTTGGCGACATCCTCGCGGGTGCCGCCGGGGCTCTGGACCGGGGCCCAGATCTCGGCCTTGTCGCCCTTGACGTCGGCAACCGCGACCGGCGGCTCCATGCTGACATGGGCAAGATGCGGCAGATAGTATTCGCCTGTGATCACCTTGTCGGCGCTCTTCAGTGCCGCATCGACGTCGCCTTCCTTGCGCACCACGAGGCCGGGTTTTCGCGCGGCCTCTTCCAGCGAAGCACGATACGCGACCGAGTCGTATTTGGCGTTGGCGCCGTCATCCCAGACGATCTTCAGCTGGTCGCGGCCCTTGATCGCGGCGCCCGTGTTGCGTGCGATCACGGCGACGCCGCCGAGCGGCTGGAACTTGGACGGCCATGGCCAGCCCTTGACCTCCATCACCTTCTCGACCCCGGGCACCTTCATCGCAGCAGCGTCGTCGAACGACTTGACCTTGCCGCCGGTGACCGGCGGACGGGCGATGACCGCATATTTCAGGCCGGGCAGCCTGACATCGGCGCCGTAATGCGCCTTGCCGGTGGTGATGTCGTGCAGGTCGACGATCGAGACCTCGCCCTTGCCGAGATAGCGGAAGTCCTTGGGGTCCTTCAGCTTGAGGCTCTTGATGTCGGGCACCGGTTCCTTGGCGGCGTCGGCCGCGAGATCGCCGAAGCCGCTTCTGCGCCCGCTCGCGCTGTGCACCACCTCGTGTTTCTCAGCCTTCACCTCGGTGACCGGCACGCCCCATTTCTTGGCGGCGGCGGCTTCCAGCATCGCGCGCGCCGAGGCGCCGATCTGGCGCATCGGGATCAGATAATGCCGCGTGCTGCGCGAGCCGTCGGTGTCCTGGTTGCCGAACTTGACCTCGTCGCCATGGGCCTGCTGGACATGGACGCGCGACCAGTCGGCCTCCATCTCCTCGGCGACGATCAGGGGCAGGCTGGTGCGGACGCCGGTGCCCATCTCGGAGCGGTGCGCGAGGATGGTGACGACGCCGTCGGGGGCGATCGCGACGAACACGCGCGGATCGACCACGACGCCGTGCGGCATCTTGCCGGCACCGGTTTCATAGGCGAACGCCTGGCGCGTCATCACGGGTGCGGCGAGCACGAACGAGCCTGCGATGCCGAGCCCCTTGAGGATGCTGCGGCGCGAAACGTTCTCGACCTTCACGTGCTTCTCGAAGCCGCGAAGCCTGTTCGGATTGGTGATGATGTTCATGTCACACCCCCGTCGATGCGAGATGGACGGCATTCTCGATTCGCTGATAGCAGCCGCAGCGGCAGATATTGCCCGACATGGCTTCGCGGATCTGGCCGTGGTCGGGCTTCGGGTTCTGGTCGAGCAGCGCCGCCGCCTGCATGATCTGGCCGGCCTGGCAGTAGCCGCATTGCGGAACATTGACTTGGCGCCACGCCTTCTGCACCGGATGGTCGCCGGTCGGGTGCAGGCCCTCGATGGTGGTGACCTCGCGGCCGACAACGTCGGAGACCGAGGTGATGCAGGCGCGGACCGCCTCCTTGTCGACGATCACGGTGCAGGCGCCGCACAGTGCCTGGCCGCAGCCGAACTTGGTACCCGTGAGGCCGGCTTCGTCACGGAGATACCACAGCAGCGAAAGATCCGGGTCGCCGTCCCAATTCTGTTCCTGGCCGTTGATTTTTAGTTTGATCATGGTCTGTCCTCGCTCTGCTTAAGCTATTGACCGGTTGCGGCGCGAGGTGCGGAACGTCTTCCATCGCCTGCGGCCGCGCTGATGTTTGTTGTGCCAAGATATTCGTGAGCCAAATTGCCGCGCTAAGGCCGTGCGCTTTGTTCCAAGCACTCCTCTCGCTTATCCGGCGCCGTGCAGGCGCAGCATGGTGAATGGCTGCGATGTTAGCAGAGGCAGGCCGACGGTGACTTCACAGCCAGGTGTTTTACAGGGAGCTGTTTTGCATTTCCATTTGGCGAAAGCAGGGCCGTGCATGATGCAGAGATGACATCCTGACGTGGTCATCATGCAATCGGTGCGGCCGCATCGCTGATCCGCGCGCGGGGCCCCTCGGGCAGGGCGCTCCGGGACCCCTTTCCGTGCTGAAACCGCGGGCACGGCATGGTAAGCATGGATGACAAAATCCCCGCCGCAATGCACAAGCCATCTTGCGGCGGGGCGATTTCGAGGCTATTGCCTTCCCCCTCAACGCTCCCTTCGTCTAGCGGTTAGGACGCGGCCCTCTCAAGGCTGAAACAGGGGTTCGATTCCCCTAGGGAGCGCCATTCCTGAACAGATCTACGAACCCGAGGCTTACGTTGACGGCTTGGGTTAGCGGCTTGGGTTGGCCCTCGGGGCTGAATGTGGATCGGATGTTGTCGTATGAGACGACGATCCGGATCTTGTCCTTGAAAACGACGATCACATCCACCGCGCTCGCCAGGTATGCCTTTCGAGCGGCGATGCCGCCGGCTCACGCATCAGCGGCGAGATGAGGCAGCCGGCTTAATTCCGCATCGGCCTGCTCCAGCCAATACCGCATGTCCATGTCCTGATACATCGTCGTCGCGGCCGCGAGTTGCTCGCCAGCTTGGTCCGGTCGGCCGGCGTGCAGATAGAGTTTTCCGAGGCCCTGATGGCAACGCGCGACGAGCGGACGCAGGTCGAGCTCCTTGGCCAGCGCGAGCGCATCGCGATAGTAGCCTTCGGCCTGCTCAGGAGAGCCGTCGCGGCCGGAAGCTTCGCCAAGAAGACGGAGGGCGGCCGCCTCGCTGCCGCGTTGACCGTTTTCGCGGGCCAGCGCCAGCGCCTTCCCGGCAAATTTGAGAGCGTCCGTGTGGCGGCCTGCAAGCATGCATACTTCGCCCATCGGCGTCAGGAACAGTGCCTGGGCAAATCGATGTCCCATATCCTCGAAAACGTTCAACGCCTGTTCCATCAGCGGCAGGCCTTCGGCAGCTCGGCCCAGCCGCGCATACGCATAGCCCAGGCTGCCCGAATTACCTGCGACAAGGAACGGCAGGTTCCACTCGCGAGCCACCGTCAGGCCGCGCTCCAGCAGGGCGACCGTGCGGCTCAGTTCTCCCCGGGTTGCCAGCAGGTCAGCAAGACACCAGCAGACGGTGGCCAGGCTATAGGGGTGGTCGACCGCTTCAGCGAGGCGGATGCCTTCCTCGCCGTGAACGATGCCTCGTTCGAATTTGCCCTGGTCGGTACAGATGCGCGTGAGAAAACTGCGGGCGCTGACCGCCGGAAATCCGGCAAGGGAAAATTGCTGGAAGCTCAGTTCGCCTTCGAGTAGCTCCAGGACCTTGAGAAAAAGAGATTCTGCCTCGGCGTAGTGCAGCGTCAAGAAGCAAGCGGTCCCGAGAAAAAGCGATGCCGCGACCCGGAGCGAAAGTTCGCCGAGAGAATCGGCAAGAAGATGCGCATGCCGTCCGAATTTGACGGCGTCCAGTGGATTGCCGGTGAAGCCGAGAGTCTGGCACATGTGAATAGAGGACAGACAAAGCCGCGGAGCATCGCCCAGGCGTTCGGCCAACGCTTCGGCTTCGCGAAGATAGCCGAGGATGCGCCCGAACTGGCCGAGTGGGAGCAGCGATGTTTTCAGATCAAACCGAAGATCGATCGCCTGTTCCATCGTCGCCGTGGTTTCTGGCAGCGTCTCGAGGCTGCGCAACGCCCGCTCGAAGAAACTGGCGGCCTCGCGGTTGGCCCAGCGTGTGTGTGCAAGCCGCCCGGCCTTGATCCAATGGTCGGTCGCTTCGCGGGCCAGTCCGGCTTCCGCGAAATGATGGGCGATGATCTCGGGTTGGCTTTCGGTCTGCGCGGAGCAGTGTTTGATCAGCGCGCTCGCGATATCTGCGTGCAACTGCCGTCGTTGGCTTCTGAGCATCGTGACATAGGCGGCATCCTGCACCAACGCGTGCCTGAATGCGTAGCTCGCCAGCGGCGGCGTGCCGCGGCGGGTGACGAGGCCGGAGGCCGTCAGCCGGCCAAGCGCGGCGTCGATATCCAAGGGGGCCAGCGGCGATATCGCGGCGATCATCTCGTAGGAGAATTCCCGGCCGATGGCGGCACCGATCGAAGCCACGTCCTTCGCCGCGCCGCCGAGCAGATCGAGGCGAGCCGCCAACGAGGCCTGCAACGTCGTCGGTATGGCGAGCGACGGCAGCGCTCCGTCGAGGACACTGCGGTCGGATGCTTCGCGCAACGGCCCATCCTCGAGCAGCGTACGGGTCAGCTCCTCGATGAACAGCGGTACGCCGTCGGTACGCGACAGGATCTGCTCCACGATCGTCTCGGGGAGAACCTTGTCGCGGGCGATGTCGCCAATGATGCCAGCACTTTCGCTACGGCCCAGGCGACTGAGGGGCAGCATCGTGACATGAGGCTGGCCGACCCAGGACGGCTGGAATTCCGGCCGGACCGTGACGAGCAACAGCAACGGCAGATTTGCCGCGCGGGCCACCATTGCGTCGAGCAGATCGAGGGATGTCGGATCGATCCAGTGCGCATCCTCGACCACGATCAGCATGGGCTTCTGTGCCGCCAGGCCTGAAAGCTGATTGAGAAGTGCGTTGAGAGTCATCTCCCGTTTCTGTTGCGGGCTGATCGCCAATGCCGGATAGCGTCCGTCCATAGGCACACCCACGAGCTCGGCGATGAGCGCGACATCGAGCGGCAGATTTGTCGTCGTCGGCTCGATCAGGGCTTCCAGCCTGTCGATCCGCGCGCTGGCGCCACTGCCAGGTTCGAAGTCCGCAGCCAGTTCCAGTTGGGTGATGACCGGGTAGAGCGCGCTGTGCGTATGGTGCGGAGAGCAAGAATAGTGCAAGTGGCGATGCCGTCCGTCCTCCAGCCTTGCCAGCACGCTCTCGACGATGCGCGACTTGCCGATGCCGGGCTCGCCCGAAAGCACCATCACGCGGCCCGCGCCGGACCTTGCCTGATCCCAGCGGCGCAGAAGCAGCTCGATTTCTTCCTGGCGGCCGGCGAGGGCGGTCAATGATCCGGCGCGTCTAGCATCGAAGCGGCTGACGCCGACAGCCTCGCCGAGCACATGCCACGCGGTCACCGCTTGTGACAGCCCCTTGACCTCTATGTCCGGCAGCGCGCGATACTCGAACAATTGCCCGAGTAGCCGCCGTGTGTCGGCTGCGATCGCGACCTCGCCCGGCGCAGCCGCGGTCCGCAACCGAATCGCGAGGTCTGGCGTCTCGCCGATCGCAAGTTGTTGCCGCATGTCGCCGGATGCGGGCTTTTCGCCGATCACGACCAGTCCTGTAGCGATCCCCACGCTTGCCCGAAGCGGGCTGCCGGCGGGCGCACTCAGGATTCGGACGGCGTCGACGACGGCAAGGCCTGCGCGCACGGCGTGCTCGGCGTCGTGCTCGTTGGCTGCGGGGTAACCGAAATAGATCAGGAGGCCGTTGCCCTGGTACTGGGCGACGAAGCCATGGAATTGCGCGGCAATACTGGCCGCCAGCTGATGGAAGGCGATGATCTGATCGTGGACGTCCTCCGGGTCGCGGTCTGCCGAAAGCGGCGTCGCGCCAATCAGGTCGCACGACATGATCGTCAATTGACGCTGCTGGCGGCTGCCGCGATGAATCGATTGCAGGGGCGCATCGCCGTCGCGCGCTGCGACAGCTACGGCTGCAGGACCCGGCTCATCAACGCTGCCCGAGGGCTCACTCGCATGCGCTGAGTCGGATGGCCCGGCGCTGCGGAGCCCGGCGACGAGCGACTGGGTGACCGCGTCGGGGGCGGTATTCAGTTCGCGCTTGAGCAGCACGACCAGGTTTTGATAGCGCTTGAGCGCTTCAGCCTTGCGTCCGGTGGCTGTGAGCGCCTGGATGACCAGCCGATGCGCGTCTTCGCGCAAGCCATTCACCGCGATGGCCCGGTCGGCATTCTTGAGCGCGGATTCCGGGTTTCCCGATTGCAACGCGTGCTGGCCGTGCCGGACCATGGAATCGACCGCCAGGTCTTCCAGTCGCTCTCGTTTTTTATCGAGCCATTCCGACCAGGCATCTTCTTCGATATTCAAATCCGTCAGCAGCGGGTTGCGATACAGATCGGCGGCCGCAGCCAGCGACGCGCGGCTGCCTTCGAGGATCAACGCCTCGAAACGGGCTGCGTCGCAATCGAACATGCCGGGTGCGAGCCAGACGTCATGGTCGTCGCTGAAAATGGCCTCCTGGCCGAGAATTCGGCGTAACCTGACCAGGCTCTGGCGCAGATTCTGCCGGGCCTGGGTTTCGAAATGCGACCCCCAGAGCAGGTTCGCGAGCTTTTCGCGTGATTGGGGGCGAGGCGCCGTGCAGGCCAGATAAGCCAGCAGTCCGGCGAGCTTCCGGCCAGGCAGCGGGATCACGCCATCGCTTGTGGTCAGCTCAAAGCGCCCGAACAGCGACAGAGCAAATCTCGGAAGTTGCACGCTGTCTCTCATTCCAAACGTGACCCTGGCGCTCGGAGACCGTGTCCCCGGAAGCACATCTTACATGCTTTGGCATATTTTGGATGCCGCGCAAGCAAGAGTCACGCTGTTGTCACGCTTGACTGACGCAGGGATTGACGGCGATCAGCGTAGGTAGACGTCGTCGGGGGGATTTCCGATTGCTCTCCGACGGATTCGAAAGGACATGGCCGGGGATATTTGCCGGGGATTCCTCCGCGGCGGCCCGGTTCGGGGCAATAAGTGACAAATCATTTGCAGCTCGGCAACCATTACGCGCAGCGCGCCGCCTCCGAAGCAACCAGCATTGACGGTGCGCGTCTGCGCCCGCTTCTCGCGTCGTGTTCGCTTGCCGCGCTGCTGGTCGGCGGCGGCGCGCCGGCGGCCCATGCATGCTATACCGGGCCGTTCCCCTATACCAACACCGGCAGCAGCGACTGCATCGTCGTCAACAATGCGACTGTCAGCGGCAATCTGGTCAATGGCGCGAGCGGTACCATCACCGCGAGCGGCGTTTTCTTGCCCGGTATCACCGTCAGCAACAGCTCAATCGGCGGCAGCGTTATCAACGCCGGCAACATCACCGCGGCCTCAGGCACCGGAATATTGACTTATAATGCGACTGTCAGCGGCGGCATCAGCAATTCCGGCACGATCTCGGCCGGCGACGGCATTTTGGTCGGCGGCGACAGCTTCAGCGGCGGCATCAGCAATTCGGGCACGATCTCGGCCGGCGGCTACTTGGGCATTTTGGTCGGCGGCGCCGTGACGGTCTCCAGCTTCAGCGGCGGCATCAACAATTCGGGCACGATCTCGGCCGGCGTCGACGGCATTTTGGTCGGCGGCGGCACCGTGACGGTCTCCAGCTTCAGCGGCGGCATCAGCAATTCCGGCATGATCTCGGCCGGCGCCTACGGCATTGTGGTCGGCGGCGACGACTACTCCAACGGCGTATCGGTGATCTCCGGCTTCAGCGGCGGCATCAGCAATTCCGGCACGATCTCGGCCGGCAACAGCGGCGGCCCCCACGGCATCCGCAACCCCGGCGGCAACGGCATTTGGGTCGGCGGCGGCGCCGGCACGTCGGTCAAAATCTCGACCTTCAGCGGCGGCATCAGCAATTCCGGCACGATCTCGGCCGCCCTCGGCGTCGGCCTCGGCAACGGCATTTTGGTCGGCGGCAGCAACGGCTTCGTTCAACTTCCGTTTTCGGTGACGATCTCGGCCTTCAGCGACGGCATCGCCAATTCCGGCACGATCTCGGCCGCCAGCAGCGGCATTTGGATCGGCGGCGACCTCACCAACGGCTCATCGGTGACGATCTCCAGCTTCAGCGGCGGCATCAGCAATTCCGGCACGATCTCGGCCGGCTTCGCCGGCATCAGGGTCGGCGGCAACGTCTTCATCAATGCGCCGTCAGTGACCATCTCGGCCTTCAACGGCGGCATCAACAATTCCGGCTCGATCTCGGCCGGGGTGGGCGGTGACGGCATTTGGGTCGGCGGCATCGCCTTGAGCGGCGGGTCGTCGGTGACGATCTCCAGCTTCGGCGGCGGCATCAGCAATTCCGGCATGATCTCGGCCGGGTTGGGCGGCAACGGCATTTGGGTCGGCGGCGACGCCTTCTTTGGTGCGTCGATGACGATCTCGACCTTTACCGGCGGCATCAGCAATTCCGGTACGATCTTGGCCGGCGGCACCGGCATCAAGGTCGACCATGTCATGGCCTTCGCTGACGGGATCACCAATAGCGGCACGATCTCGGCCGCCACCGGCATCTCGGTCAGCAGCGCAAGCCCGGTCGGCGTTTTCGATTCCGGCGTCATCGTCGGGACGAGCGGCACGGCGGTGGATCTGTCAGGCAATGCCGCCGGCAACAGTTTTACGCTGGGGCCGGGCTACAGCATCACCGGCCTCGTCAAGGGCCAGGGCGGCGACACGTTCCAGCTCGGCGGCACCGGCAGCGGCGCTTTCAACCTGTCGAATATCGGCACGCAATATACCGGCTTCACCGCCTTCAACGTGGTGGGCGGCGTGTGGACGGCGACCGGCGTCTTCGGCCAGTCCCAGGCCTGGAACGTCGACGGCGGCACGCTCACCGGCACCGGCACGTTCAACGCGGTCAACGTCAATGCCGGCGGCACGCTGGCCGGCACCGGCACGTTCAAGTCGGTCAGCGTCAATAGCGGCGGCACGCTGGCGCCCGGCACGTCGATGACGATCAATGGCAGCCTCACGCTGCAATCGGCGGCGGTCTACATGGTGACGCTCAACGGCGCGGCGGCGAGCCGCGCCAACGTGTCCGGGACGGCGACGATCGCGAGCGGCGCGCGCTTCGCCGTCGCCGGCGGCAGCACGCCCGTTGTCAACTCCACCTATACGGTGCTTGCCGCCAACGGCGGCGTGACCGGGACGTTCACCAACCAGGACGTCGTCTTCGGCCTCTACAGAGGTGTGCTCAGCTATACCGGCGACGACGTCGATCTGACGGTCAGATACAACTCGCTGCTGCCGCTGTTGCCACCCAATCCGCCCGTCAATGTCGTCAATGTCGCCACCGCGATCGACACCGCGATCCAGAGCGGCGTTACGCCGCCGGCGGGCTTTGCCAATCTGTTCAATCTTCCTCCGGCGCAATTGCAATATGCGCTGAGCCAGCTCTCCGGCGAAGCGGCGACTGGGGCGGGCAAAGGTGCCGATCATCTGATGACGCATTTCCTGGAGCTGATGCTCGATCCGACGGCGGGCGGCGGCGGCATCAGCGGCGGCGGCACCGCAAGATTTGCGCCGGAGCAGGACACGACCTTGCCGGCAGATGTGGCGCTCGCTTACGCCAAGGCGCTGAAGGCGCCGCAATCCAATGCGCCGCAAAGCTTCGATCAGCGCTGGACGGTGTGGGGCGCGGCTTTCGGTGGCGCGAGCCATACCGATGGCAATGCGGCGCTCGGCTCCAATAATGTCACGGCGAGCGATTACGGCTTCGCGGCCGGCATGGAGCGGCACCTCACGCCGGACACGGTCTACGGCTTCGGCCTTGCCGGCGGCGGCACGAATTGGACGCTCGCGCAGGCGCTCGGCTCTGGACGCAGCGACGCCTTCCAGGCCGGCCTCTACACCAAGACGCATTGGGGGCCGCTCTATCTGTCCGGTGCGCTGGCCTTCGCCAATCACTGGTTCACCACGGATCGCATCGCGCTCGGCGATCAGTTGCGCGCGACGTTCACAGGCCAGAGCTACGCGGCGCGGGGCGAAGCCGGCTATCGCTATGCCGTGCCGGTCACCGGCGCCATCATTGGCGTGACACCTTACGCCGCACTGCAGGCGCAAGGCTTCCGCACGCCGAGCTACACCGAAACCGATCTCACCGGCGGTGGCTTCGGATTGTCTTATGCGTCGGCAAATGCGACCGACACGCGCAGTGAGCTCGGCATGCGCTTCGACAATCTGCAAGTCGTCAACGGCATGCCGCTGGTGCTGCGCGGCCGCTTCGCCTGGGCGCATGATTGGTACACGAATGCGACGGCGTTGAACGCCGCTTTCCAGGCCTTGCCCGGCTCGAATTTCACGGTGAACGGCGCGGCGCCGCCGAAGGACTCCGCGCTGACGACCGCCGCCGCCGAACTGCACATCACACAGAGCTGGACCGCGATCGTCAAATTCGACGGCGATTTCGGCGCCGGCGCGCAAACCTATGGCGGGACGGGGACGCTGCGCTACTCGTGGTGAGGCGGCTTAAGACAGCGGTGCATCCAGGCAATGAACAATAGGGGCGGGCAGACACCACCGGCGTTCATGCCGCTCGGTGAGGCATTGCAATACGCCGAGCGCTGCCGCAGCGACGGCCGGCTGACGGAAGCCGAGGCGGTGTGCCGTCAGATCCTCCAGGTGCAGCCGAATACGCCGGAAGTCGAACACCTCCTCGGCGTCATCGCACATCAAAACGGCAAGCTTGCCGAGGCTATCCAGCATGTGCAGCGCGCGACCAGGCTCGCGCCGCAGATCGCGGTGTTTCACGCCAATCTCGGCGAGATGCTTCGCCTTGCCGGGCGGCCCAAGCTCGCCGTTGAAGAGGCACGGCGTGCGCTTGCCATCGAGCCGGATCTGCCGGCGGCGCTGAGCAATCTCGGCGTCGCGCTCTACGAGCTGAAAGACTACGAAGAGGCGGCGCGCGCACAACGCAAGGCAATCGCTGCCGCGCCGGACTTCGCCGAAGCGCACGGCAATCTCGGCAATGCGCTCCACGCTCTGCGGAAATTCGACGAGGCGATCGCCGCTTTTCGCCGCGCCGTCGAGCTCAAGCCGGATTATGCCGACGGCTGGGCCAATTACGGCACGACGCTGCATCACAGCGGCAGCTTCGACGAAGGCATTGCCGCGCTGCGCCGCGCGATCGCGCTGGCGCCGCATCACGCCAATGCCCGTTCCGGCCTCGGCATTCTCCTGCTCATGCGCGGCGAATTCGGCGAGGGTCTTGACGAATATGAATGGCGGCTTCGCTCGACCGAACGCAAGGGGCCGCGTTTTCCGGAAATTCCCTGGGCAGGCGGCAGCCTTGCCGGCAAGCACATCTATGTTCAGGCCGAACAGGGTTTCGGCGATACGCTGCAATTCGCGCGTTACATCCCGCCGCTTGCCCGGCGCGCGAGCCGCGTCACCTTGCGCGTGCATCAGCAGCTGGTGACGCTTTTCCGCGAGAGCCTGCCAGGCATCACCGTGCTCGGCGATCGCGGCGATCCGGCACCGTATCATTGCGATGCCGTGCTGCTCAGCCTGCCGCGGCTGTTCAGGACCCGGCTTGAATCCATTCCTAGCGATGTGCGTTATCTGCGCGCGCCTGCCGATGCCGCGCAACGCTGGGGCAAGCACCTTGCCAAGATGCGAGGCCTCAAGGTCGGCCTGGTGTGGGCCGGCAATCCCGAACACGTCAACGACAGCCGCCGCTCCCTTGATCTGAAAGTCCTGGCGGCGCTGTTCGAAGTGCAGGGCGCTTCATTCGCAAGCCTGCAGTTTGGGCCGCGTACGGCTGATCTGAAGAAGCGAAAGGGCAAGCCCGCGATCGAGGATCTCGGCGCGCGATTTGAGGATTTTGCCGATACGGCTGGCGCGGTCGATGCGCTCGACCTCGTCATCACGGTCGACACATCGGTTGCGCACCTTGCCGGCGCGCTCGGCAAACCGGTCTGGGTGTTGCTGCCCTGGGTGAGTGATTGGCGCTGGATGCTCAATCGCGAGGACAATCCCTGGTATCCGACCATGCGCCTGTTTCGGCAAAAGCGCGGCGAGAGCTGGACCGATATCGTGCCGCGCATCGTCAAGGAACTTGCGGCTGTCGTGCAGGGCGACCTCGCGCGGCTCACGCCGTTCAAGGCCGAAGGCGTGCGCCGCGCCGCGCATGCCGCGGCGATCATGGCGGCGGAAGCTGCGCAGGTTGCGGAGCCAATCACTGCGCCGGTGACGGCAATGCCGCCCGGCCAGGCGCTCATTGTCGCCGAACAGAAGCGCCGCAACGGATTTCTGGCCGATGCAGACGAGTTGACGCGCCGCGCGATTGAAGCCGAGCCCGACAATGCCGAGGCTGCCCACATGCTCGGCATCATTGCGCACCAGTCCGGCAAATTGTCCGATGCCATCGCACACGTACGGCAAGCGATAGCGATCAATCCGAATGTTGCGCTCTATCACGCCAATCTCGGTGAAATGTGCCGACTTGCCGGCCGCGCCGACGAAGCCATTGCGGCGAGCCGCCGCGCCATCGCGCTTGATCCGGGCAATGCCGGCGCCCACAGCAATCTCGGCATCGCCCTGTTCGATCAGGGCAAGTTCGAGGAGGCGCTCTCGTTGCACGAACGCGCCATCGCGCTGCAGGCCCATTTCGTGCAAGCTCACAGCAATCGCGGTAACGCTCTGCAGCGATTGAAACGCTTTGCCGAGGCGGAGCCGTCCTATCGCCGCGCCGTCGAATTGCAACCGGACTTCGCCGACGGCTGGAACAATCTCGGCACCTGCCTGCGTGAGCTCAAGCGCGCCGAAGAGGCCGAGACGGTTTACCGCAAGGCGCTCGAGATTGCGCCCAACAATCCCGATACGCTCGATAATCTGGCGCTTGCGGTGAAGGATCTCGAGCGGCTCGACGAAGCCGCCGAGCTGTTGCGCCGCGCGCTCGTCATCGAGCAGAACAGTGACAAGATTCATCTGCACTACGGCACTGTGCTGCTCGACCAGAAGAAAGTGGATGAGGCGGAAGTGGCGGCCAGCCGGGCGCTCTCGCTCAATATGAACAGTCACGACGCCGTCAATCTGATGGGACGGATCGCGTTCGAGCGCGGCGACCTCGATGGCGCGCTCGCCTCTCATCAGCGCGCACTCGCGCTCAAGCCGGATCTGGCGGACGCCTATAACAACATGGGCAACGTGCTGAAGGAGCTGGGCCGATTGGACGAAGCGGAGAACGCTTATCTCGAGGCGCTGCGGCTCGATCCGGCCGTCGCGAGCGTCTATGTCAATCTTGCCGACTCCAGGAAATTCGTCGCCGGCGACCCGCATCTTGTCGCCATGGAAGCGCTTGCAGCGAAGAGCGAGCGCCTGTCGAAGACCGATCGCATGCAGATCGACTTCGCGCTCGGCAAAGCCTATGCGGACCTTCAAGACTACCCGCGTTCGTTCCGGCATTTGCACGCCGGCAATGCGGCCAAGCGCGCGACGATTGGCTATGACGAGACGGCGGCCTTCGCGCTGTTTGACCACATCGAGCGTATTTTCACTCCGGACATGATCGAAGCGAAGTCCGGCAGCGGCGATCCTTCACAGGTGCCGATCTTTGTCGTCGGCATGCCGCGTTCGGGCACGACGTTGATCGAACAGATCATCGCCAGCCATCCCATGGTGCACGGCGCCGGCGAGCTGCAGACCCTCCATGACGTCGTTCTTACCGTCCGCGGGACGGACGGCTGTACGATCCCATATCCGGAATTCGTGCCTGCGCTGGATGAGGCCGCCTTGCGGCAAATCGGAAGAGATTATGTCGCGCGGCTCGGCGAGGTTGCGCGGCGAGAGGCAAGCCCAACCGTGCAGCGCGTCACCGACAAGATGCCGTCGAACTATTATTTCCTCGGACTTATTCATTTGGCGCTCCCGCAGGCGAAGATCATTCACGCCGTGCGCGATCCGGTCGACACCTGTGTGTCGTGCTTTTCCAAGCTGTTTTCCGCCGAGCAAAACCATACCTACGATCTCGGCGAACTCGGCCGCTATTACCGGCGCTACGAGCGGCTGATGACGCATTGGTGCCGCGTCCTGCCGGCCGGAAGCGTCCTGGACGTCCGTTATGAAGACGTGGTGGGTGATCTGCAGAGCCAGGCGCAGCGCATCATCGCCCATTGCGGCTTGCCATGGGATGACCGCTGCCTGTCGTTTCACAGAACCGAGCGTCCGGTCCGCACCGCGAGCGCGACGCAGGTCCGCAAGCCCATTTATCGGAGCGCAGTCGGACGTTGGCGGGTCTATGAGGACCAGCTTGAGCCACTTCTCACCGCATTGGGTGGCCGCGCCAGGCTTGGTTAACCCCATACAAGCCCGCATGTCGGGTGGTGCCAGGACTTGGCCAACCGCCATTTGCTGGATTATATCGGAATCTCAATCACATACGAGTTCGTAGTTTTATTCTGAATGGCGCGCCAAATTTGGTACCATTCAGATCAAAACTGCGAACCCCATTTTAGCAGATACAGATCATGCGGAGCTGCCATCGCTTGGCGTTGCCGGATTGGGCTCAGCTCTGCATAGAGCAGCAGCTGTAATAGAGCGACGTTTGTCAAGAACTCGGACCGTGCCGGCACCGTCAATGATGAGCGGAGATCGCAGTCTGGACGCCGATCGGCGGCTCTAATCACCTGGGTTACTTAGCGTCTGTCGGAGCGACGTTCGTGCCCGATCCATATTCTACGGCGCAAGGTAGCTGCGGTATTCCGCTTCGAACATCTGAGCGCGGACGCGGCCAAGCACACTGATGCCGTTCGATCCGAGACTGAAAGTCGACAGCGCCTTGCGCTGGACATCCGGCAGCGTGGCAGTGGTGCCGGCGCGGTAAGCACCGAATGACTGGATCGCGGCCTCGGCTTCATCGTGGTCTTGACTGGTGAACGTCGGCTGGATCGGCGATGGACCCGTTTTTCAGCGTATGACGCAGAGTAAGATAATCGGTGACGTGCTTGGCGCCGGTGGTGATGACGTCGCCGAACGAACCATGTGGCCGGTTGAGCTTAATAGAGAGCCTGTTGATGGTCTCTTCCGTCCGCGCACAAGCTTGGTAGCGCTCTCCGCCATGTCGGCGCTGACCTTGGCAAGCTTGGTCTGTGTGTCGACCAGCGCCGCACCGAGCCGCGTGCTTTCGGTTTTCATTTCCTCGAAAAGCCGCATGTGCCGCGCATCGGTCGCAACGATGTTGTCGCGTGCGCCTTTCACTTCGCGGATGAGGTCGGCAATGCCGGTGTGGTCGTTCATCGCGAGGGACTGCCGTTGGCTTTCTGGTGAGCCGGGCTTGGTCGATCCTCGCGGTTGGTGTGCCGTGACCAGCAGCGGGTGCAGCATATGCCCTGGTCGCTGGTGTTGTGAAGAGCCGTCGAAAAGAGGAAGTTGGTGGCGCGCTGTGTGGCCCCGCCCCGGCGGGGTTTAGCATGGATCAAACGGACGAGCGCTTCTCATGCGAGAGAGCGATCAACAACGCCCGAACGGTGCTGATGCGCGAAAACCAATCGGCTGCGAATCGATCATCATCGCCGCTTACGTGTGGCTGGTGGTGTTCGCGGTGGGACTGGTGATTGTCTTGATGACGTGACACGCATGCGTTCGCACCGGACTGGTTTACACCAGTGCGTGTTGTCGCATTGACGACGCGTTTTAGTTCTCGATAGCATCGCCTGTTGGGGCGGCTTGATGTGCGGTGATGCAATGTCGAGAATTGAACTGAGTGCAGAAGAAGAAAGAATTGAATATATTGCTGGGCGAATGAAAACGTGACGTTGGCGGGTTTGGATCGTCCGAGGTGTTCATTTCACGCCAGTGCGGACGCGGATGGGAAATCCGCTTGGCAACTGTTGGCGATGCATTGCGCGGTGCCGGCAAAAGCTTTGGCGTGGCGTGGAATGCACTAGCGCAGCCCCAAGTTCCCCGGCGACAACAGCCGACGCACTTTGCGAGTCCAGTGCTGGAACATGAGCCGCCCACCATCACCGGGGAAGATGCAGATTGGTGGTGATTGGACGAAATCACAACACGTGCGGGTGCACTGGTTGTGCATCAATTATGGTGCAATCCGGGCAATGGAACCGGTTGAGATGGCACAAATTGCACTTCCATCAAGAGGCGATTGTGATCCGATTATCGCATCGGATTGGCTCAACCTCCACTAGCCCCGGAATCGAAAGCCCGTCCGACAAGACGGCTCCGGCGCGACCCTCAGATACACGTCGGGGCCGTCGAAATCTGGATGAGCATCGCAAGCGAGAAACGAACCGGCACCGAATGGATGATCATCGCCTCAGACTGCTGGCTCGCAGTACTTCCTGTGATCATCGTTCTGATCGCGCTACATCCAGAGGTGTGAGCAGCGACAGCTAAGCTGGTCGCCCCGCGCTACGCTTGAGAGTTTCGGACGGCAGCTCGCGCGGTACGCGCCAGCGAAGCGGCCCAACTCGATGAAGCCGTGACTGATCGCTATTTCGCTGATAGTTGCGGATCGGCTTTGGTCTTGGTTCTTGAGCGCGGTGTGCACAGAAGGCCCAGATGGCGTCCGGGCCTCCTTCACTGGGCAGTCTTCTTCCCCTGCGACGTCAACACTTCAATCTGTCGTAGCAGTGCGACGATTGCTCCGCACTAGACTTATCGGCATCTCCAAGCTCTTTTGCCAGGCCAATTCCCTCACATCGCCTCGTCTAAAAAGCCTGGTGAGACCAAATTGCGAGTGTAAGCGCTAACGTCGCGGGAGTCGGATATGCAATTCGTGCCAATCTGGTGATGCGCGTTCAACAGTACGCACTTTGGGGGTACGCGGCGGGAACGAGACAGTGGCCCGCTGCATTGTTGCGGTTCTACGTCATGAGGGGAGGCGTACCTTGAGATCAAGCAAGGTCTTACTGACCCTCGGCCCACTCGCACCAGCAGCAACACTGATGCCTGAGCAAGCGGACGCTCGTCGAGGAGGGGTTCATGCTGGCGCAGGCGCCCGTGGTGCCCATTTTCATGAGGAGTAAGACCCGGCTGGCACGGAGGAGGGACCCGATGGGCCGGCGGTGTCCGTCCAGGCTGGCATGGCGGCGGCGGGCGGTCGGTCGCTACTATCGCGGCGGGTATTATGATGGCGGATGAGGATGGCCCGCTGCAGCGGCTGCCGGTGTCGCAACCGGCGCAGCGCTTGGCGCGGCCGCTGCTTACGGTTCTTCCTGTTATCAAACGCAGTCCGTCTGGAATGGGTCAACAGACTTCCGGGTCTGCTGACTTCGGGTTGCACCCAATGGGCTTGTAGCGACGCGTGACAAGCGGCCCTTCGCTTGATGATGAGTCACCAAGGGAGGGGGCTGCTTGCTGGCCGTGACTTTGCCCCACGGGCTTAATCCAGTTTGAGTTCGCTTTGACCCAAGAAGGGGACCGGAGCATGAAGCGCGGCCGCTTTGATTGAAAGATCATGAGGACGGCGTTCCGGGCGCCGATCTGCGCCGCAAACACAGCGTCTGCGACGCCAGAGCAACGCTTCTCGTCTCCCTGAAGGGAGCAGTCGTCTATAAGCACTCCCAGACCGCCACCTATTCCGCCGTTGATCTATATCAAGGGCTTGCGTTTGCGGGTAGCAAAGCAGGAAGATGACGATTAGCCATCTGCCTTTCCTCAGCATGGCGCGTCGCCGGGGCGCGCCGTAACCGATTGCGAGAAAAATGCCCGAATATGCAAGGAGATCCTTCGCCCTCATGGCCGCAACGCTCTTGTTCATGCTCGTTGTTGGAGCCCTGCGGGCCGAGGCACAGACACTCAAGGCCGTAGAGGAGCGCGGTACACTCAATTGCGGCGTCGGGCAGGGGTTGTTGGGATTTTCGAGCCAAGACGACAAGAGCAACTGGACCGGCTTTGACGTCGATGTCTGCCGGGCGCTCGCCGCGGCAATTTTCGGCAATCCTGCCAAGGTGACTTTCGTTCCGCTCGATGCTTCGACGCGTTTTGCGGCGCTGCAGTCAAACAAGATCGACGTGTTGTCGCGCAATTCGACCTGGACCATGTCGCGGGAGACCTCACTTGGCCTGATGTTCGCAGCCGTTGCCTATTATGACGGCCAGGGGTTCCTGTTGCGCCGGGAGGCGGGCATCGACACCGCCTTGCAGCTTGGCGGTAAGACGGTTTGCACGCAGACCGGCACCACCAGCGAACTCAATTTGGCGGATTATTTCCGCGCCAATGGTATGCCGCTGCAGGTGTTGGCGCTTGGCACCGCGGAAGAGAGTCGCAAGGCATATGACGACCGCAAATGCGACGTACTGACCAGCGACGTCTCGCAACTTTACGCGGAGCGTCTCAAGCTCGCCGCACCCGACAGCCATATCATCCTGCCGGAAGTTATTTCGAAAGAGCCGCTCGGGCCAGCGGTCCGACAAGGTGACGACCAGTGGCTCAATCTGGTCAAGTGGACGCTCTACTCGCTGATCAATGCTGAGGAGCTCGGTCTGAAGTCGACGACGATCGATGATGCGCTGAAGTCTCCCAATCCCGACATCCGGCGCCTAGTTGGAAACGAAGGTGAGTTCGGCCAGCAACTAGGCCTCGAGAAGGACTGGGCCACGCGCGCCATTCGGGCAACAGGTAACTACGGCGAAATCTATGAGCGAAATGTTGGGACGCAATCTCCGCTCAGCATTCCGCGCGGGCTCAATGCGCTGTGGACGCAGGGCGGTATCCTGTACGCCCCTCCCGTCAGGTAGTCAGGGGGAACCCCATGAACGTGGATTATTACTCACTGTTGACGAACGCCGTCGCCGGCAAGGATGGAGTCGCGCGCGCCAGAATTTACAATGAAGCCAGGAATCTCATCAGAAAGTCGTCCCACCTCACGCGCGAGGTGGCGGCGTCTCAAACCGCCGCGCTCGAGGATGCGATCCGGCGGATCGAGGATGAGTTCACCGCAGAACAGGAAACAGCTGCGGTCGACATCGACAAGGTGCTACTGACGGGCAGCAACTGGAGGCCGCTGGTCATCGCCGCCTCGGCGATCGTTGTCGTTATCGCCCTGTCGGCCCTGATCTACAGCCACGTTGCCAGCAAGGGCCCGGTCGGCGCCGGCATGACGGCATCATCGTCGAAGGCAGGACGCGGGCGCGAGGAGGAGGTTATGGCGGACCTCAAGCCTGGCGTCGATGGGGGCTCGACAGGCGACGGCCTACCCTTCGCGTTCCAGCGACAGGTTGTATTTTATCGCACCACCATTGTCCCCGGATCGATCGTCATTGATCGCGAAAACCGATTTCTCTACCTGATCGATTCGAACAATTCGGCACGCCGATACGGCATTGGCCTTGCGCAGGAATGCCTGAAGGGCGGGAGCTTCTTCCACGTTGCCAGCAAGCTTGAGTGGCCCGTCTGGAAGAATCCGGGTGTAAGCACGAAAGACGCGGACGCGTTACTTGCGTCGACCGGACAGCCCGGCAGTCCGCTGGGTGCACGCGCATTGCTGCTCGACAAGCCCGGCTTGCTCATCCACGGCACCAACACGCCGAAAACTATCGGCCATCTCGTCGCCTCCGGATGCATCCGGCTCGTCAACGACGACGTCGAGGACTTATACCGGCGGGTTTCTCTGGAGACGCGAGTTGTGTTTGTGAGCTAGCCGCCGCAGGGGGTGGAATACGCTGACAAACTCGGAGCGTGCCAGTCCGGCGTAGTGTTGTCTGCTGCCCCCGTAGCTGACATAAGCGCGCGCAACAGAGGTGTCGGCATTCAGAGGTAGAGCGGCCCCGGGGCAACCTGAACAGCATGTCAGCGTATGAGTGCGAGGCGGATTGAATGGTTGCTGCTACTACTACCGTGGCACGTGCACCTATTTGTCGTTGATCAAGGATTCACCGGTCCGGCGCGTCGTCTGGAGAGACGGACCAGCGACGGTTGCGATTGCCTAGTCCGATTTGCGGAGCTCGGCGTAGCACGTGACGCAGATGCGCTTAGGCTCGGGCGGAAGGTCTGGCGCGACTTCGATGCAGCGATGGCATCGGCAGCAGCGCGCCACCGTGTTGTTCGAGAACAGCAGACCCTGCTCGGCGATGTAGAGTAAAGAAGGACGGGCGTCACGAGATTGTTTGGATGATTGGCGGCCTTTCCAATCCAGTCACGATTGGCGATCTAGTGCGTGTCTATCGGTCGAGCATGGAATTCTATGACCACTCGGCACATCGTGACGAGCGCCTGGACTCCGAAATTGGAGACTTGATACAGAGCGCTCGCGGTGACGCTTACAATCTGGCGCGCTCGTGCATTCAGCGCATTCGCGACCTGAACGAGCCCGACCACGTCGATGGTATCTCGACTTGCCTGAATTTCTTGGAATGCGGGGGGACGACCCGCAAACGATCGAGCGTGAAAGCGCGAATCTGGCCGATGCGAGAGAGCGACGTCGGATTGCGATGGGCTTTGAGCCATTTTGCGCCGCCACATATTTCAAAAGAGCGCGCGAGTTTGGCGATGAACCTTATGTCGTCGTGCGCGGCGCCGATATTGCCATCGGTTACTCTATCAATGGCAAAGATGAGGGCCTGTCCAACAGAAAATGGGCTATCTACGAGGATCCGGATATGGATCTTCAGGCCGCGTATGAGCGCTCGGTCTTGGCTGGGCATCCAGCGCGCGATCTTATTGTTCAGCTCGGCGTATAGTCGCGTTATTCTCCCCAGTCCCGCCAAACCGCCGTAGCCCGCTCTCGAAAGGGAGCGATTAAAAGTCACGCTTCCATTTGGGGCGAGCAACAACTCAGATCCTTGCTTACCTTGTCCAAAGAGAAATTATATTGCAATTTCAATAACGTACGAGTTCGTGGTTTTATTCTGAATGGCGCGCCAAATTGCCACCATTCAGAATAAAGCTGCGAACTCGGGGCTTGGATCGGCCGATTGTGATTGGCCCTTGCGAAGCTATCGGGCGAAGCAAAATTGCGTCAAGCTGATGTCGGATAACGTTGGCGCACGCCAATCTTCGCGATGAAGCAAATGGACGCCAGAATTACCGAACTCGTGGCGCGGCTCACGGCGCTGGAACGCGAGCGCGCGGAGATCGTAGCCGAGATCAACACTCTTCGATCGGCGCGGAGTGAGGGGGCTGCGGCTATCAAAGTGGTCCCTTCGGGAAAAGCTGCCGGTCCGATCGACCGGAATTCGACAATCGAAAAGAAGATTGCTCTGTTTCGCCGGCTTTTCCGCGGTCGTTCAGATGTGTTTCCCATCCGTTGGGAGAACCGCACGACGGGGCGCAGCGGCTATGCACCTGCCTGTACGAATGAATGGCAGCGTGGGATTTGCGAAAAACCCAAAGTCAAATGTTCGGCATGTTCAAATCAGGCATTCCAGGCCGTAGATGAAGTGTCGATCGAACGCCATCTACGCGGGACCGACACGAATGGCGCCCCGTTCGTTATGGGTGTCTATCCGATGCTTGCGGATAATACCTGTTCGTTCCTGGCCGCGGATTTCGACGATGGGGAATGGCTAAGAGATGTCTTCGCTTTCAGGGAGACCTGCCAGCGCCACAAAATTCCTGTTGCCATTGAGCGGTCGCGATCCGGAAACGGTGCTCACGCTTGGATTTTTTTCGAGGAACCGATACCGGCGGCGTCGGCGCGCCGTCTTGGGGCCTTCCTAATCACCGACACGATGGAACGTGTCCCCGATATCGGATTCGGATCCTACGATCGGTTTTTTCCAAGCCAGGATACAATGCCGGCGGGTGGCTTCGGTAATTTGATTGCCTTACCGCTTCAAGGACTCGCGCGAAGTTCTGGCAACAGCGTGTTCATCGACGAGTCTTGTTCGCCATATCTGGATCAATGGGCCTTCCTGTCAGCGATTGAACCTATGGCGCGATCGAGGGTGGATCATCTGGTCGAGGAAGCGAGTGCATCTGGAAAAATTCTCGGCGTACGTATTCCTCTTGTCGACGAAGACGAAGAACCGTGGCTTGCCCCGCCATCGCGCCGACAGCCACCGCCAGCAATAAGCGGGCCACTGCCAAGCGCGATCACCATCGTGCAGGCTGACCAGGTTTACATCCCGCGTCACGCGCTACCGCCACCCTTGATCGCGCGCCTTATCCGTATCGCTGCGTTCCAGAACCCCGAATTCTACGCTGCACAAGCGATGCGCCGATCGACCCATGACAAGCCTCGGATCATCTCTTGCGCGGAGTTGACTAGCCATCACGTTGCTCTGCCTCGCGGGTGTTTCGACGCCGTCCGCGATCTCCTTGCGTCAGTTGGAATTGCAGTAACAATCGAAGATTGCCGCACTACCGGTGCGCCGATCCCATTCGCATTCACCGGGGCACTGCGCCCAAGCCAGGAGCAGGCGATCGCGGCCCTGTTGCCGCACGATACCGGCGTGCTTGCGGCATCGACGGCGTTCGGCAAGACGGTCTTAGCCATCCGGATGATAGCCGAACGTGGATTGAATACGTTGATCCTCGTTCATCGCCGTCAACTGATGGATCAATGGATTGAGCGGCTCACAGCGTTCTCAAACCTGCCGCGCGATGCGATAGGCGTGATAGGCGGTGGTCGTCGCAAACCAAAGAGTCAGGTTGATGTAGCACTGATCCAGAGTCTTGTTCGTAAAGGAGAGGTCAATGATATCGTCGGCAATTACGGGCATCTCGTAGTCGATGAATGTCACCATTTGTCGGCGGTGAGCTTTGAACTCGTCGTGCGCCGCAGCAAGGCGCGTTACATCCTGGGCCTGTCAGCAACGGTGACGCGAAAAGACGGGCATCACCCGATCATCGTTATGCAATGTGGCCCCATCCGGCATCGTGTAGATGCGCGATCCGAGGCCGCCAAGCGCCCCTTCGATCACGTGGTGCGGATCAGGGATACCAGCTTCCAACTTCAAGCCGCATTGGACACCTCTTCTCTTTCCATCCAAGATGTTTTCAAGGGAATGGTCGATGATGAAGTGCGCAATGATTTGATTTTCGATGATGTCTTGCGTGCGCTGGAAGCTGGCCGCTCACCTGTCGTTATAACCGAACGTACCGCCCACTTGGAGACCATTGCAAAGCGTCTCGAGCGTTTTGCGAGGCATGTGATCGTGTTGCGCGGTGGGCAAGGCGAGAAGCAGCGCCGCGACATCGCCGCGCGGCTCGCAGCAATTCCCGAAGCCGAGGAACGTGTCATAGTCGCGACCGGACGCTACCTCGGCGAGGGGTTCGATGATCCCCGCCTCGATACCCTTTTTCTTACCATGCCGATTGCATGGAAAGGCACACTTGCCCAGTATGCCGGCCGATTGCACCGTCTCAACGACGCCAAGCGTGAGGTGATCATATATGATTATGTCGACATGAGAGTGCCGGTTCTGGCCCGCATGGCTGCGAAACGCCGCATTGGCTATCAGTCAATTGGTTACAAGATATTGGGTGCGCGCGATTTGTTTTCCGGCCAGGTGGTCACATCGCGCGCGCTCGCTACGCGATAGTCAAGCGACCAAATCGTTAGAAGAGTGCGGGCGGAATTGCAGGAGGCCGCCAAGCTGGATAATTACTTTTCAGGCTGTCCGACGCCATGGGTGCGGATTTGTGAGTGGATATCGCCAGCTCCGAGAGGAACGAGACCAACTCCCGGCTATCATTGCAATGATTCGCAGAGGCGCCTCGATGAGCCAAACTCAGCCAAAAACCTCGCCGACGGATGGGCATGCGAGACGGATCGCGCAGGCGATCGCCAAGGGTCGACCGCCCCCATTCAATGATGCTTTCGATCGGTACTGCGAAAGCTCCCCACGCGAAATCTTTGCCGCCTTCACAGGCGCGGCTCGCCACATGCCTCCGGCTGGCCGGGATGAGCCGCTTGCGATCGGTTATCTGTTTCTGCTGCAGCGGCTGCTCGAGCATCTACGTTATCGCACCGATCGCGGCTACGCGGACGCAGCCAAACTGATCGCGGATTTTCAGGCCGACGTCGTCGCGCAGGTCGAGGCCGGAAACGTCGACGGCCGCATGCTTGCCTTTGTGGGAGGAGCCCTACACCAGTCGAAAATCCCGGCATCGCCTGAGCTTACCGCGGCGTCGGCAAGGCAGCCCGTCGACCCGGACGAGGACGGACCGCTTCCGACCGACGTCCACGCCGCTCTCGCTGGCATACTCGAAGCCTGCGACGGCGATCCGTTCCTGGCCGTGGGCTCGCTGATCGAAAGCGGTCATGCCATGCCGGCGGAAACCCGCAGCGCCTTGGCCGTGGGCCTGGCGCTTGCTGGCATCCTCGAAGCGCGTGGCGCCGCGGTTCTATTCCTGCTCGACCCAAATTCGACTGTGCGCCGGGCGGTTGCCGGCGCGCTTGCGCAGGTCGCCGCCTCGCTGACGCCGACAGATGTCCGGCGGCTGATCGCAATGCGCAATTGGAGACCCGAGAACGAACGAGCCGAAGTCGACGCGGTCGTACGCAAGGCGCGGGCGGCTGGGATCGATTGCGCGCCATGGGAGGCTGGGAGCATCGAGGCAATTGTCGCCACCACCATCGATGGCGCCACGGCGCAGGGATTCCTGCTGATATCCCCGGTCGGACGGAAAAAGCGGATATCGTCGGTCCTGACCAAAGGCGGGATTGCGGATGCCTGGAGTGGCGAACCGGAATCGCGTCGCCAGATCGAGATGAGTCTCGCCGCCGCCGGGATGGATGCCCCTACGCTTGCCGTATCCCGATCATATCTCGATCGCATCATGGCGCACGAACTGGCGCTCAATATAGAAAAACGGGAATCGCCGCCGTTCGGCCTTCTCCAGGTCGCCGAAACTATCGGCGGTGCCGATTGGCAACCCGCGCGCATGGCCTTTGGTGAAACGCTCGCCGGGCTGATCGTCGAGGTCCCGAAGGCCATGTGTGAGCCCGCCGCGCTCGCATCGGTGCTGCGGAAGAGCAACGAACTTGCTGAGCTGGAGGCCGCCGCACAATCCTGGTTCGAGGATGACCCGCAGGTCGCTCAAGCGGTGGAGCGCGCCCGCGGCCGTGATCGCGCCAAACTTGCCACCTATCTATTGCAGAGCATCATTGCGCGACATCGTGACAAATGGGCTGACATTGTTTTGCGCACGGCCCTATGGATGCGCGAGGCTCCACCGGAGGCCAACCTATGCTGGCGCGAGCTCGCGATCGTTGCAAAAGCGCTCGTCGACGGACGGGATGTGACAGAGATCGGATTGATGCGCGATATCGCATTGCGGACGCTCGCAGTCCTCAGGGACGCTGGGCGGATGTGAGAGAGCCGGGGGCGCGTTTTGTGCCGCCTATTCGCCGAATTGGGGAACATGGCAGTTGAGGTGGCGCTCCTAACGGAATCGATCATAAAAAATTATATAGCAATTTCAATTACATACAAGTTCGTAGTTTTATTCTGAATGGCGCGCCAGAAAATTCAACGACTTAGAACCGCCGTGAAGAAGTCGTCGAATATCCGTTGAATAAGCGCCGGCGAACGTTGGCGAACCCCGACACATTAAATCAGTGATCTGACCACGCGGGTTGGCGCGCGTAGATCCGATACCTCCGTTGCAATTCGAACGCAGTGACCGCCACAAGATATGCAATCCGCCTCCATTGCACGGGAAGTGCTCGCATCTGGTTGGCGGCGTCTCTACGCGTTGAATGCGCAATGTTTACCGTGCCGCAAATGAAGGCTTCCGCATCTTCGGGCGGTGCAACCGAGTTCGGCTCGGGGCCGGAAAAAGACCGCCCACGACACCGATCGCGAATATCATTTTGTTAGGTTCGACGATGCGAGCTTGCTGACGCTTCGCTGGTGAAGGTCGACTGCGACGCGGATTCAACTTTGATCGCGTCACGCCGCGCTGGCGACTAAGCAGGATCTCGGTGATCCACCCAAGAGAGACGGTTCATTCGCACGTCGTCACCGGACACAAGAAGGCAGCGACTTGTTAGGAAGGAAGTATGGTAACGCCTTGTCGAGCAGCAGGACTTGAGCCTGCAACCAGACCGTTATGAGCGGCGGACCATCAATAAGCTTCGTTGATTTTGCTGCATTTTCGTTTGAATTTGATCGCGTTCGTCGTGGTTTGTTCACGTCGTTTCTGGTGCGAAACTGGTGCGGTCAGTGAGCTTCGGTAGGCACTTTACGCCGTTGGCGACACAGTCTGTCCCATGATGGATTGGAGCGAGAGCTCAGGTTTTTCAACTGATTAGAAGGCCGCGTGTGCACGACGTGTGCACCGGGAGATCAAGAAAAGTCTCATCCTATCCAGTATGAGCTGTGTCCTCGCGTGGCCTCGGGATCGACGCTGCGACGGACCGGACAGTGTGGTTGGTTGCGGAAATGCTCAAGGCCGGTATCAGCGGGTAAAGCCGAAAGGCGGCATGAAGGTATTGACCGTTGCTGACCAAGGCCAGCAATCCGCGAGATCGTCAGTCAATCGAATTTTCCTGTAGCGCTTGATCGAGCGCCTCGACCAGTAGATCGGTGTGCTCCATGCCGAACGTCAGGGGCGGACGAATCTTCAGCACATTCGCCCTGGGGCCGGCCGCGCTGATCAGAACATGCCGTCTGCGCATTGCATTGACCAGTTTCGTCGTCTCACTCGCGGCGGCCAAGTCGCCGCGGCGGAGCTCTACACCGATGAAGAGACCAGCACCCCGGACCTCCGCCACAAGCTCATGCCTCGCGCGTAGCGCGGTGAGCCGCTCGCGCAAATAAGTGCCGGTGCGCCTGGCGTTCTCGACCAGGCTTTGCCGCTCGATCACGTCGAGCACGGCCATGCCGGCGGCGGCCGACACGGGATTGCCGCCAAAGGTGTTGAAATAGCGTGAGCGCGCGCCGAACTCCTTCAGCAACTCCGGTCGCGCCGCCATCGCTGCGATCGGGTGGCCGTTGCCCATCGGCTTGCCCATCGTGACCATGTCGGGAACGACGCGGTGGCGGGCGAAGCCCCATAGGCCCTCGCCACAGCGGCCAAAGCCCGGCTGTACCTCGTCGGCGATGAACAGCGCGCCGGTCCGATGCGCGGCATCCACCGCCAGCCGCAGGAAACCGGGCGGATCGGCGAATACGCCGTCGCTGGAGAAGATCGTGTCGACCAGCAGCGCGGCCGGGCGAATGCCGCTGAGTGCCATATCTTCGAATGCGGCACGGACGTGGCCTGCGAAGACCTCACCGGTTTGATCGCCCGCGGACTGCGGCGCGGGCACCAGCCGGATATGGGGGGCGGTCGGCTCGGGCAGGCCGAGCGACGGAGACAGTTCGGCGAGCGCGCCGGTGACGCCGTGATAGGCGGTCCGGGTGACGACGACGCCGGTTCCGCCGGTGCAGGTGCGGGCGACGCGGAGCGCCAGATCGTTGGCCTCGCTGCCGGTGCAGGTGAACATCACCTGGCCGAGCTCGGCCGGAAAGGTCGCGAGCAGTCTCTCGGCATAGTCAAGGATCGTCTCGTGCAGATAGCGGGTGTGGGTATTGAGCACCGCGGCCTGCCGCGCTATCGCCTCGATCACATGCGGATGGCAATGGCCGACGCAGGCGACGTTGTTGTAGGCGTCGAGATAGCGGTTGCCTGCGGCGTCATACAGCCAGACACCTTCGCCGCGCACGACATGCACCGGCTGCTCGTAGAATAACCGGTAGGCGGGACCGAGCAGGCGGTTGCGGCGCGCGATCAGTTCCTGGGTCGAGGTGTCGGCCGGCATTGTGTCACTCTCCCTGGCAGGCGCGTTCGATCTGTTGTGTGGCCTGCGTTCGCGTCAGCGTCGCGATCCGGGCGAGCCGGGTCGACGCCTGCTTATTGTTGCGCAGAATATACGCGCTGTTCTCCGGATAGCGAGCGGCCCTGATATTGCTGATCACGATGGTCATGACCATGCGGGTCGCGATCAGGTCAAACAGGATATCGCGCTCGCGCTCTTCGAGCGGCGAGACCGCATGATAGGCCGCAATCAGATCGAGCGCCGGCGCCAGTGGATCTTCGCCGTCGGTCACCTGATAGGCTGCCGCGATCGCGAGGTCATTGATGCGCGCCGTCGCGGTCATGTCACCGAAATCGATGATCCCGCAGACGCGAGGCTGCGAGGCCGTGTCGACGACAATGTTGTGCGGATTGAGATCGTTGTGCAGAGACTGCTTTGGAAGCTGCGCCAGCACAGGCACGGCGTCGGCCTCGAAACGACTGAGGACACGTTTGACCAGCTCCTGCTGGGCAAATGGCACCGCGCCGAGCAGCGGCCGCAGCTCGGCGGCATGCTGGATGTCCCAGAGCAATTTGTGGCCCGCGCCGGGATGAACGAAGTCGCGTAGCGCAACAGCGAGCCGTGCCGCGCAGCGGCCGGCATCTCTGCGCAACGTCGCCGATGGTGGCGCCTGATGCATCGGCGTTCCCGCCAGGAACGACAGCAGCCTCACCACCCGCATCGAGCCGTCGTCGAAGCCGATTTCGAGCTCGACCGTGCCATTCCGGGCGGAAATGATGCGCGGAATCGGAAGCAGCGGATCACTGACCGCGATGTGGCGCAGCGCCTCGGTCTGCAGATTGGTGACGGCGCGATCCTCAGTGGGATTGGCGATCTTGAGGACGTATTCGCGTCCATCTTGCGTACGCAGCCGGAAATTCTGGTCCCGCTCGCTGTCGAGCCGGCGGATGTCGGCCGACAGGCCGTAATATTCTCTGACCAGCGTCTGTGCCTGCGCCTCCGCAATCGGCCCGGCGGCACGCAGCCCATTGATCGGGTGCGCGGCATCGGCGAACGAACGGGAGTTCTGCATCTGATACTCCTGCGTGCTGCAATCAATAACCGCGCGCGCGGTCGATCGCATGCGGGGGACGCCGTCCGGCGCGGATCGCGTCCGCTGTCGTAGCAAGAGTGGTCGCAACGGCGCTGATGCTGACGTCACTGGCGTCATGCGGTGTGATGGCGATCCGCGGATGGCGCCAGAACGGATGCGCCGCGGGCAATGGTTCGGTTGCGAATACGTCGAGCGCAGCGCCGGCCAGCTGACCGCTGTCGAGTGCTGCGAGTAGATCAGCCTCCGCCAGATGTTCACCGCGGCCAACCTGGATCAGGTAGCCGCCGCGACGCATCCGGCCGAACAGATCGCCATTGAGGATGCTCCGCGTCTCCGGCGTCAGCGGCAGCAAATTGACCAGCACCTCGGTCTCGCCGAGCATCGCGGTAAGACCGGCCGCCCCATGGAAGCTGCGGCTTGCCGATGAAATGGCTTTGGCGGTCCGGCTCCAGGACATCACGGGAAAGCCGAGATGGGCGAGGTCGACGGCGACGCGCCGGCCGATCTCGCCATTACCGAGGATGCCGACCGGAACATCCTGCGCCCGCCGCTGTACGCCGCGTTGCCAGATCCGGTCGCGCTGCTGGGCGCTGAAGGCGGCAAAGCCGCGCTGATGCCCGATTGCATGCCAGGCGATGAAGCCGGACATCATCTGCCCCTGTCCGGGATCGACCACGCGCACCACGTCGACGCTGGGTGGCAGGCTCGGGCATGCCATGATGTTGTCGACGCCGGCGGCGATCGAGCATACCGCCTGCAGATCCGGATAGCGTTCGAACGCGTCGTCGGGCGGATGCCAGGCCAAGGCGAGACGGACATCCGCGGCACCGCCGGCGTGATCGACCACCTCCACGCGCGGCGCAATGCGGGCCAACTCGGCACCAAAATAGTCGCGAAGATCGAGGCTGCTGCTGATCAGGACGCAACGCATTGTCAGGCTGCACGCGAAGAGGAGATCTGGCCGGGCACCGCGGCGAGCAGCTCGCGTGTGTAGGGATGTTCGGGGGCCGAGAACAGTGCGGCGGTCGGCTTCAGCTCGACGATCGCGCCGCGCTGCATCACCGCGATCCGATCGCAGATTTGCGCCGCCACCCGCAGATCGTGGGTGATGAACAACATTGACAGGCCGAGCCGCGCCTTGAGGTCTTCTAGCAGGTTCAGCACCTGGGCCTGTACGGAGACATCGAGTGCGGAGACAGCTTCGTCGGCAACGATGATTTCCGGCTCGAGCGCAAGTGCGCGGGCAATGCCGATGCGCTGGCGCTGACCACCGGAGAATTCGTGCGGATAGCGTTCCATCGCGCTGGCGTTGAGGCCGACGAGGCCGAGCAGCTCAGTGGCGCGCTTGTGGGCGACTACGGGGGTGGTGCCGTGGGCGATCGGTCCGTCGGCGATGATATTGCCGACCTTGCGACGCGGGTTGAGCGAGGCGAACGGATCCTGGAAGATCATCTGGATACGGCTGCGCTCCTTGCGCAGTGCGCGGCCGGCGATCCGGGTGAAATCGGCATCGCCGAGGCGCACCGTGCCCTGGTCGGGTTCGATCAGCCGCATGACAAGCCGGGCAACTGAGGATTTGCCAGAGCCGGATTCGCCGACCAGGCCGACGGTCTCGCCTTGCAGGATGTCGAAATTGACCTCGTTCGCGGCGCGTACCCGCCGCTCCGCCTGGAACCAGCCGCCGCCACTGACATAGGTCTTGTCGAGACCGATCACCTCGACCGCCTTGGCGCGATCCGCAAGCGGCGCACGCGGCGGCGGCTGCATCGAGGGTACTGCAGCGAGCAGCGCCCGCGTGTAGGTATGTTGCGGGCGCCGCAAAACATCGTCGGCCGGGCCCTGTTCGACCACCTTGCCGTGTTGGAGCACGACGACGCGGTCGGCGATATCGGAGACGACGCCGAAATCGTGGGTGATGAACATGACCGCCATGTTGCGGCGGCGCTGCAAGTCGCGGATCAGCTCGAGGATCTGTGCCTGTGTGGTGACGTCGAGCGCGGTGGTCGGCTCGTCCGCAACGAGCACGGTCGGCTCCAGCGCGAGCGCCATCGCGATCATCGCGCGCTGCCGTTGACCGCCGGACAATTGATGCGGGTAGGCGCGCACCGAACGCTCGGGCTCGGGCAGGCCGACCTCCCGCAGCAGCTGCAACGCCTTCTGCTTGCGCTGCCGCGGCGCCAACAGATTGTGCGCTTCGAACATCTCGGCGATTTGGTCGCCGATCCGCATCAACGGATTGAGCGCAGTCATCGGTTCCTGGAAGACCATCGCGATATGGCGGCCCCGAAGCGCAAGCCAGCCGGCGTCGTCGAGGGTGAGCAGGTTCTGGCCGTCATAGCCGATCTCGCCGGCTTCGCGGATGATGGTGTCCGGCAACAGCCCCATCAGCGCATGTGCGCACATCGACTTGCCGGAGCCGGACTCGCCGACCACGCAGAGGATCTTGCCGGGCACGAGATCGAACGAAACGCCGTCGACGGCGTGGGGGCGGTCGGAGCCCGACGGCAGTGCAAGCTTCAGGTTTTTGATCGAGACGACGGGTGTAGCCGACATGCGTCAACGCCCTTCCTTGTTGAGGCGCGGATTGAGCGCGTCGTTGAGCCCTTCGCCGATCAGGTTCAGCGCCAGCACTGAAAGCAGGATCGCGATGCCGGGAAACAGCGTGATCCACCAGGCCTGGCGGATCACGGTGCGGCCGGCGCCGACCATGTAGCCCCAGGACATCAGATTGGGATCGCCGAGGCCGAGAAAGGAGAGCGAGGATTCCAGCAGGATCGCGGTCGCGACCATCAGCGAGGCCAGCACGATCACGGGCGACAGCGCATTGGGCAAAATCTCGCGCCAGATGATCCAGCTGTGCGATTGCCCGGTGACTACGGCGGCCTGGACATATTCGCGGGTGCGCAGCGACAGCACCTCGCCGCGGACCAGGCGGGCGACCGGCGGCCAGCTCACGATCGCGATCGCCAGCACGATCGAGACGATCGAGGGTTGCAGGATCGCGACCAGCACGATGGCGAGCGCGAAGCTCGGCACGGTTTGGAAGAATTCGGTGAAGCGCATCAAGGCATCGCCGATCTTGCCGCCGAAATAGCCGGCGAGGGCACCGACGGGAATCCCGACCGCGAGCGCCGCCATGGTCGAGACCAGGCCGACCAGCAGCGAGACGCGCGCGCCATAGATGATGCCGGCGAGTACGTCGCGGCCGAGCGCATCCGTGCCGAGCGGCAGGCCGGGCACCGTGAAGGGCGGCAGGAACGGCCGCTGCACCATGCGCCAGGGCGAGGTGGGGAACAGCAGCGGGCCGAACAGTGCGATCGCGATCGCAAGCAACAGGATCGTAAACCCGATCACGCCGCCGGGGTTGCGCAGCATCGTGCGCCACAACTTGCTCATGAGGCGAACTCGATGCGGGGATCGACCGCGCGGTAGATCAGGTCGGTGATCAGGTTGAAGGCGAGCACCATCGCCGAGCACACCACGAAGACGCCGAGCAGCAGGTTGTAGTCGCGCTGCAGCAACGCCTCGTACATCAGCCGGCCGATGCCGGGCCAGGCGAACACGGTCTCGGTCAGCACGGCGCCGCCGACCAGCGTGCCGGCCTGCAAGCCCGCCAATGTCACCACCGGCAGCAGCGCGTTGCGCAGGACATGCCGCCGCTGGATCACGGCATCGCGCAGGCCTTTGGCGCGTGCGGTCTTGACGAAGTCATGTCGCTTCACCTCCAGCATCGAGGCGCGGGTCATGCGGGCATAGGTCGCCATGAAGAACAGGCCCATCGTTGTCGCCGGCAAGATCAGATGGGCGCCGACGTCGAGCACATGGGCAAAGCCGGTGTAATTGGCGCCGACGGTCTCGTAACCGAAGCTCGGCAGCCAATCCATCGAGACCGAAAACAGCAGGATCGCCATCAGTGCCACCCAGAACAGCGGCGTGGCGTAGAAGATCAGCGCCAGTATTGTGATCGCGGTGTCGGCCCAGGTGCCGGCAAAGCGCGCGGCCAACGTGCCGAACAGAATGCCGAGCAGTAGCGAGATCACGAAGGCCGTGACAGTCAGCAGCAGCGTCGCCGGCAGCCGCTCCGCGATCAGCTTGGCGACCGGCATCTGCTGGCGGAACGAGAAGCCGAGATCGAGCGTCACGATGCCCTTGACGTAGCGGTAGAGCTGGACCGGAAGCGGCTGATCGAGCCCGAATTTCTCGCGCAATTGCGTGACGAAGATCTGGTCGCTGGCGCCGGCCTCGCCCGCCATCACCATCGCCGGGTCGCCCGGCGCCATGCGGATCAGCGTGAAATTGAAGGCCACGATCGCGAGCAGGACGACAACGGCCTTGGCAAGTCTCTGGGCAATGAATGCGAGCATCGGTGAGGTCGATTGCGTTCGAGGAAACTGCGGAAGCCGTGGCGCTGGATGGCGCCGCGGCGGGAAGCGTCGCTACTTGTCGAGCCAGGCGTCGCGGAAGCCGTCGTTGACGCCGATCGCGGTCGTGACCAGGTTCTTGACGTTGCAACGGGTGATGGTCGGGAACTGGAGCTCGAGCTGCCAGGCCACCGGCACATCGTCGGTCAGGATCTTCTGCGCCTTGAGGTAGATATCCTCGCGCTTGGAATCGGGGAAGGCGGTGGCGCCGTCGGCGAACAGCTGATCGATCTCGGGGTTCGAATAACCCTCGACGTTGTTGAACGGCGAGCCCTTGGAGATCTGGCTCGAGATATAGTTGCGGCCGACGCCGAGCGCGGGATCGCCATACTGATAGAGATAGGTAAAGGCGATGTCGTAGTCCCAGTCGGAGACCTTCTGGTTCCAGCCGGGCACGTCGGTTGCGATCATCTCGACATTGATGCCGACGTCCTGCAGGTTCTGCTTCACGGCTTCGGCCCAGCGCTGCCAGGTTTCGCCATAGGGCAGCGGCAGGAGGCGGACTTTCTCGCCCTTGTAGCCGGCCTCCTTCAGCAGCGCCTTGGCTTTGGCCGGGTCATAGTCGTAGGTGGTCACCTTGTCGGTGTAATATTTGATCGTGGAGGCCGACGGGCCGGTTGCGACCTTGGCGAGGCCGTTCCAGATCACGTCCTTGGCGAAGTTGCGGTCGATCGCATACATCAGCGCCTGGCGGAATTTCTTGTTCGCGGTCGGGCCCTGCCGGTTGTTGAGCCACAGCCAGGAGTGCGGGCTGAAGAATTCCCAGCCGGCGCCGGTGACGCAGACATTCTTCAGTTTCGTCAGCCGCGGCACATCGAAGTTCTCGACCGAGCCGCCGGGCAACACGTCGACTTTGCCGGTCTCGAACGCCACCGCGCGCGCGGCGGCGTCGGGGATCACGTGCCAGTAGATCTCATCGAGATGAGGTAGGCCCTTGATGTAGTAGTTCGGATTCTTGACCAGGCGTATGAACGAGCCCTTCTGCCATTCCTTGAACATGAAGGGGCCGGTACCGATCGGGGTGTTGTTCGTCGGATTGGTCTTGTAGTCGGTGCCTTCGTAGATGTGCTTGGGGATCATCGGCAGCGAGCCGACCTCGAAGATGCCGAGGAACGGGCCAAACGGCTGCTTCAGCGTGAACACGACGGTATAGTCATCAGGCGTCTCGACCTTGTCGAGCTGGGCGAGGTTGCCGCGGGCGCGCGGATGGGTCTGCTTGAGGAAATCGATCGAAAACGCGACGTCGGCCGAGGTGAACGGCTTGTTGTCGTGCCAGGTGACGCCCTTGCGCAGCTTGAACGTATAGATCTTGCCGTCTTCGCTGACGCTCCAGCTTTCGGCGAGACCTGGCAGCGGCTCGAGCTTCGGCGAGTAGCGCAGCAGGCCTTCATAGATGTTGCCGGCGACCATCTGGGTCGGGCCGTTCTGCACCAGGCCGACCATCAGGCCCGGCGGTTCCGGTTGGATCACCGCGTTGATCACGCCGCCGGATTTCGGCTCCTCGGCAAATGCCGCAGTGCTCAGGGCATTCGCCACCAAAAGACTCAACACCACTCGCTTCAACATGTTCAGGCTCTCTTGTTCGATTTGCCCGGCCGCAGCTCCGAACCGGTATCCACTTCGCTTGAATACGCTCTAGTTCACGAAATCCGGATCGGTGCGCGCGAGCATGCGCTTGAAGGCCGTCCACTCGGTATCGGGCACGCCATTGGTCTCGATGCTGTCGTAGAAGGTGGCGTATTGCCCGGCGGTCTTGTGCGCGACCGCCTCCGACAGCGGCGCGATCTCGGCGCCGGCAGACTGGATCGCAAGCTGCGCGCGGCAGGAGCGCTCCAGATTGTGCATCAGCTTGAAGGCTTCCGAGACCGAGCGGCCGCAGGTCAGCATGCCGTGATTGCGCAGCACCATCACGAACTTGTCGCCGAGGTCGGCGACCAGGCGCTCGCGCTCGTCGAGATCGAGCGCGATGCCTTCGTAATCGTGATAGGCGAGGCAGCCCGTGAATTGCATCGACCATTGATTGAGTGGGAGCAGGCCCTGCTTCTGGCAGGACACTGCGACGCCGGCCACCGTGTGGGTGTGCAGCACGCAGGCAACGTCCGGCCGCGCCGCATGCACCGCGCTGTGGATGGTGAAGCCGGCCGGATTGATGCCGAGCCCGAGCGGATCGTCGATCACGATGCCGTCGAGATCGACGGTGACGAGGTTCGAGGCCGTCACCTCCTCGAAGCGCATGCCGTAGGGATTGATCAGGAAGCGGTCATGACTGCCGGGCAGCCGTACCGAGATGTGGGTGTAGATGCTGTCATCGAGTCCCAGCCGGTGGATGAGCCGGTAGGCCGCGGCGAGGTCGATGCGGAATTCTTGGTTCTGGTCCCTTACGTCGTCGGGCCGCACATGCGTCGTCATCGTTGCTGCTAGTCCCTGTCCGCGGGCCGTTCTTGTTGCGCTGCAATGCCCGCGTCTTTAAACTGTCGACAATCTAAGAATTGATCAAGTCTAAACTGTCGACAATCGGCGATTAAATAATGTACACGGGTCAAAACGGACCCGTTTGATGCGCACGATTTCCCCACCGGTTGGCTTGCCAGCCCTCAATGAGACGGATCTGGTTGGCCAGGTCGCCCGTCGCCTGACCGAAGCCATCGTTCAGGGGCGGCTGCCACCGGGATCAAAGGTCGTCGAAGCCGGCATCGCGCGCGAATTGGGGGTGAGCCGGGCTCCGGTGCGCGAAGCGGCACGGCTGCTCGAGCAGCAGGGGTTGCTCGTCGCCAATCCTCGCCGCGGCTTCTTTGTCCGGCAGTTTGCGGCCGATGATATCGACGAGATCTACGATCTGCGGCTCTGCGTTGAACGTCACGCCGCGGTGCTCGCCGCACGCCACCTGACGCCGGAGACGCGCGACATGCTGCGTCGGCAGATCGAAGTGCTGCACGAGACGGCGGATCTCGACGATCCGGCGCGGCAGGTCGAGGAGGACTACCGCTTTCATCGCCTGATCTGCGAGATCGCCGGCAACCGGCGGATGCTGCGGCTGTTCGACGATCTCGCTTCCGAGCTGCGCATGGTGATCGGCCTAATCGGCCGCCTCTACGACGATCCGCACGAGATCGCGCGCACGCATGAGCCGGTGCTCGCCGCGATCGAGGCGGGCCATCCCGAACGCATCGTCGCGCATGTCGACTATCACATCGGTCATGCTTGGCGCGAAGTCGGACGGCTGGTGCGTGAGATTGCGCCGTGGCCAGTGGCAGCGAAATAGACGCGCATGATCTTGCTCAGGCGCGATGTTGCGCGATCCATCTCACTCACTGATCGAAGAGGAGTATCCCGTGAAGGCCGTCTACAGTGATTTGCACCGCCGCCATGATCCGCAATTCTTCCTGGTCCGCGGCGTGGTCCAGCGCACCACCGAGCAGCCCGAGCGCGCCGACCGCCTGCTGGCGGGCCTGAAGGCCGGCAAGCACACGCTGATCGAGCCGACCAAATTCGGGCAGGGGCCGCGCGCTCGCGTGCACAGTCCGGAATATTTGAGCTTTCTCGCCGAGGCCTGGGATGCGTGGTCCGCGCTCGGCGATGCCGGGCCGGAGATGATCGCGAACATCCACCCGGTGCGCAACGCCGCCACCTATCCGACCCATATTGTCGGCAAGCTCGGTTGGCACACGGCGGATACCGCAGCGCCAATCGGCAAGGGCACCTGGGCAGGCGCCTGCGCCTCGAGCGATGTCGCGGTCACCGCCGCGCAGATGGTGCTCGACGGCGAGGATGCGGTTTATGCGCTGTGCCGTCCGCCGGGACACCATGCCTATCGCGACATGGCCGGCGGTTTCTGCTTCCTCAACAACAGCGCGATCGCGGCCGAACATCTGCGCCAGAAGCACGAGCGCGTAGCGATCCTCGATGTCGACGTGCATCACGGCAACGGCACGCAGGGCATTTTCTACGAGCGGGGCGATGTCTTCACCGTCTCGATCCACGCGGATCCGTCGTTCTTCTACCCGTTCGTCTGGGGCTATGCGCATGAGCGCGGCGCCGGGCCCGGCCTCGGCACCAATCTCAACATTCCCCTGGCCAAGGGCACCGGTGATGACGACTACATGAAGGCGCTCGCTCTGGCGGAGAGGGCGATCCGTTCGTTCGCGCCGACCGCGCTCGTGGTCGCGCTCGGTCTCGACGCCTCCGAGAAGGACCCGCTCGCAGGTCTCGCCGTCACCACCGACGGCTTCCGCCGGATCGGCGAGGGGCTGGCCCGGTTCGGACTGCCGACGGTGCTGGTGCAGGAAGGCGGCTATCTTTCCGACATCCTCGGCGCCAATCTGACGGCGGTGCTCGGCGGTTTCGAAGCCGCTCGCTAATGCCCTTGCGTTAAGGACGCGTCGCGCCATTCATATCGCGGGATGTTCGGTATCGTGCTTTTCATCTCATCGTTGGCTCCACATATTCCGCGCCGATCCTGGCAGTGCTGGTCGGTCAGCGTGTCGTGACTTCGCGTCGAAACAGGGAACTCGCTTGCGGAATGCCGTTCAAACGCCACAATGGCAGGACGCCGCGCGCGGTGCTCCACGGATGCGGCACACAGCGCGAAGAAAAATGTTTCGTGGAGCGCATTTGAATCGCGGAGCTTTCTTGAACGTCGTGGTCTTTGTTCAATCGATAGAGGATTACGAAGGCGATTTCGGCAATGCCCTACATTGTCCATCATGATGACTATCAATTTCGCGTGTGGTGCCTGTTGAATGCGGAGACAGGGGATCGCCGGATCTGAGTTGCAAAGACTCGGGTTGTGTCAACAGGCGAGCGCGGAGTGGAACAATCAAGCAGATCGTGGTGCGACGACGTCTGCCACCGTTGCCGGGGCGGGCGAGGCGAAGACATTTCATCGCGGCGACGCGCCGCATTCTGCGTTCGGCTTGCGTCGCCGTGGTCGGTTGCTCGCTGTGCGAGCAGGCTCACGCGCTGGATTTCTTTGGCCTGTTCGGTTCCGACGATCCGCCGCCGGTCAGCGCCACGACACTGTCCTATCGGCTGGAGGTCGAAGCCAAGACGCCTGATGGCAAGAACGATAGCGACGCCGAGCAGATGCTGCGCGATGCCTCCGGCACCTATCGCCTTCGACAGGAACCGCCGCCGGACGGCGAAGGTCTCGTGCGCCGCCTTCAGGCCGATATCAATCCGTTGCTCGATGCCCTCTGGGGGCTTGGCCGCTACAACGCCCAGATCGATCTCACGGTGGACGGAGTTCCAGTATCTCCCGACGAGGCGGGGCTCGCCGCCGCGGTGCGGCGGGCTGATAGCTTTCGTAATCGGACGGTCGTTCCCATCAAGGTCATTGCGCGTCTCGGCCCGTTGTTCCAGCTGCGAAACGTCGACGTGGACTACCCGCGCGACCCGGCGCCGCAGGGATTGCCGCGCCGCGCCTTCGCGCTGAGGTCCGGCGATCCAGCGATCTCGGCCGACCTGCGCGCCGCGCAGGTGAAGCTTGTCGACTGGTTCCGCAGCAACGGACATCCGCTTGCGAAGATCGCCGACGTCAAGGCCACTGTCGATCATGCGGCCGCAGCGATGGACCTTCGGCTGCGGGTCGATGCGGGCCCCAAGGCCGGCATCGGCGCCGTCACGATCTCGGGCGGAGACGTGGACCCGCGAGTGGTGGCCACGCATGTCTATCTGAGAGAAGGCGAGCCCTATTCGCCGGAGCGGCTCGCCTTGGCGAAAACCTCGATCGCGAAGATCCCGGCCATCGGGGGAATTCGCGTCCGCGAGGCCGACAAGCTCGACGCCAATGGCAATCTGCCGGTCTTCATCGATTTGACGGAAAGGCCGCGACACGCGGTGGGCCTCTCGGCGAAATATTCCACCGTCGATGGTCCCGGCATTGCAGGCTATTATGAGGATCGGAACATGTTCGGCGGCGGTGAACGCCTGAGACTGGAAGCGTCCGCCTCGCTCCTGCAACGGATCGACGGCACCTCCTTCACCGGCTTCAATAATCTCCGCGCCTCGGATTTCGGCGCACGATTTACCGGCACCTTCATCAAGCCGGGTCTGTTCGGTACAGCCAACGATCTTTTGATCGAGGCCACTGCGTTCCGCGAGCGTGTCGGCAACAATGACCTCGGCGGTTACACCGACGATACGGTGCGCGGTACGTTCGGCGTGATCCATCGCTTTTCGGAGGCGGCGTCGCTGCAGGCCGGTCTTCAGGTCGAGCAATCGAAATCGCAGGACGTGTTGGGGCGGGTCGATGTGATGTTGATTGGCTTCACCGCAACCGGTCGCTACGACACGACAGACAATCCGCTCGACCCCACGCGTGGTGTGCGCCTCTCAGCGACCGTCAATGCCTATCCGAAGCTGATAGGTTCCACGATCGATCTGTTCGAAGCGCGTGTCGCGGGCTCGGCCTATTACGCGCTCGACGAGCAGGCCGACTATGTTCTGGCGGGCCGGCTCGCCGCAGGCTCGCTTGCGGGTGCGCCGCTCGACCAGATTCCCGATGCGCATCGCTTCTTCGCTGGCGGCGGCGGATCCGTGCGCGGCTACGGCTTCAACACCATTTCGCCGATGATGTTCGGTCAAATCATCGGTGGTCGCAGCCTGATCGAGGGGTCCGCCGAGGTGCGGGTGAGGATCACGCCGACCATCGGCCTGGTGCCGTTCTTCGACTTTGGCACCGCGTCCCGATCGTCCCTGCCAGGCTTCAACGACTATGTCGGCTACGGGGCGGGACTTGGTTTGCGTTATCTCACGCCGGTCGGCCCGATCCGCCTCGATGTTGCGACACCGCTGAACCCTCGCCCCGGCGACAGCCGTTACGCGATCTATGTCAGCATTGGGCAAGCTTTCTGATGCGCATCCGACGGCCGCTCATCGTCGGTTCTGCCGTCGCGGGCTTGGGCCTCGTCGCTGCCGCGGTGCTCGGCGTCGTGCTCTACGGAATGGCGGTCCGAGGCGGAGAGAGCCAGCAGGATGTGTTGGCCAGCCTCGTCTCGCGGACGCTCTCGACGCCGGCAACCCAGGTCCATATCGGCGCCGTCGATGGCGTGCTGTCCTCGGATGCCACGATCCGCGACGTCAGCATCACCGACAGGGACGGAGTCTGGCTGACGCTCGACAAGGCACGCCTCGTCTGGCGACGCAGTGCACTGCTGCTGGGGCGACTGGAGATCGACCGTCTCGAAATCGGCGCGCTCGAGATCAAGCGAAAGCCGCTGCCGTCCGACCAGCCTGTCGCCGAGTCCGATCAGCCGATCCTGCCAGACCTTCCGGTGAAGGTGCAGGTGAAGGCTTTCGATCTGCGAGCCTTGACGCTGGGACAGTCCATTCTGGGTGAAGCTCTGAGTGTCGCGGCGACCGGCAATACCGAGCTTGGCTCGCCCTCGGAAGGGCTCGTCTTCAATCTCGATGCGATCCGCCAGGATTTCCCAGGCCGCTTCAAGGTCGCTCTCGCGTACGTGCCGCAGGGAAATGCGCTCGACCTCAACGTCAGGCTTGACGAGCCAGCCCACGGACTCATGTCGAAGCTCGGCCATCTGCCGGGCGAGCCGCCCGTCACGTTCGCACTCGGCGGCAAGGGCACGCTCGACAGCTTTCGTGGTGCTCTGAAGTTGCAGGCCGGCCCCACGATCGATGCAACTGGCACGATTACGCTTGACCGAAGCGGGGCCGGTCGGGTGCTGGCAACGCGTCTTGCCAGCCATCTCGGGCCGCTGTTCCCGGCGATTGCCGCACCGGTCTTTGCAGGTGAAACCAATCTCGACAGCACGACGCGCATTGGTGATGACGGCAGTATCGCCCTGGACGGGCTGGCGCTCACGAGCCATCTCGCGCGGCTCGATGCGAAAGGCGTGCTCGGGGCCGACAAGGTGGTGGATTTCGCGGCGTCCATCCGCGCCCTGCCGAGCAACGGCGACGTGACCGAAACCGACCACGGCTCGATCCGCAGCCTCGTTTTCGACAGCCGCGTCAGCGGCCCGATCAAGGCGCCCACGGCATCGGTCAAGCTCGCGCTGTCGGGGGCTCATCTGCCCGACGGAAGCGTTGAGACGCTTGATGCTTCGATCACAGCCGTCCCTCGTGCCGAAGCCAGCGATCCCGCAACGCGTATCGTGCTTGACGCGAACCTGCGCGCCTCCGGCATTGCGCCACGCGACGCAGGTTTGGCGGCCGCGATCGGCGACACTGCGTCGCTTGTGCTGCACGGCGACACGGACCTGGGCGGCCATGCCAGGATCGAGCGCTTCGAGATCGGCACATCCACGGTTCAGGCGACCTATACCGGTGATGTCAGTGCCGATCGTCTGCATGGCCGTGCCACCGCAACCGTGCCCGACCTAGGCTCCTTCACCGACCTTGCCGGGCTGAAGCTCAAGGGCTTGGTGGCGCTCGGCCTCGATCTCGATGCGGACCTCCAGCGCGGCAGCCTTGATATCAGAGCGTCAGGTACCGGCGAGAAGCTTGCGACGGGACTTGCGGCGCTCGATGGGCTCGCGGGGGCGCGGCTCGCGCTCTCGGCCGACCTCTCGGCGGATGGCCGCGACAGCTACACAGTCCGCAGCGCGTCGCTTGACGGAGCTCATGTCGCGGTTCGCGCCAAGGGAACGGTGAAGCGCGACTCGAGCGACCTGTCAGCGCATATGGACCTGCCAGATCTCTCGGCGGCCGATGCGCGCCTCGCCGGTGCCGGAGTTCTCGATGTCGGCCTGACCGGCGGGCTCGCACATCCCGGCATGTCGTTTGTGGCCTCGGTGGATCGCGCCACCGCGATGCGGCGCCCGATCCAGCATCTGGAGCTTGCCGCGACGATCAATGACATCAACGGGCTTTGCGCCGTCGGCGCCAGGCTCAGCGGCTCCGTCGACGGCAAGCCGGCGCGCGGGCTTGTTCAGGTGAGCCGCCGATCGTCAGAGGGTAACGATCGCACGGCTCCCGCCTTTGCCGGATGGGAGGCAAAGACGCTCGACATCGCGATCGGCTCGGTGTCCCTGACGGGGGCAGGGACGGTCGACGGGCAGAGCTTCGCACGTGGGCAGATTGGCTTCGCAGCCGTGGCGCTCGCCGACCTCTCGCCGCTCGTTCTCACTGAACTCGCCGGTTCGGCCTCGCTCGACCTTGCTGCTTCGGCCGATGATGGCCAGCAATCGGTCCGGCTCGTTGGCAAGGGCGCCGGAATCCGGGCCGCCGGTACTGCCATCCGCAGTTTCGATCTGCGGGCCGATGGCGCCGATCTCTACAGCCATCCGGTGCTCAATGCGGATGTCAGGGTCAACGACGTGGAGTTCGGCGGCCAGACCGTCTCGAGCATCGCGCTGGCGGCCAGAGGCAATGTCGATGCGACCACGATCGGCCTTTCCGCCAAGGCTGCGGGCTTCGATCTCGACGCCGCGGGTGCGTTGACGTCCAGGGAGCGGACGCGGTTCGATCTCAATCGTTTCACTGCACGGCGCGGCGCCAAAGCGATCGCGCTGCAGGGGCCAGCGGGCTTCACGCTCGACGATGGAACGGTGCTGATCGAGCACCTGGTGCTCGGCATTGGAAGTGGCCGCTTCACGGTCGACGGCAAGGCCGGCAGGGCGCTCGACCTCAAGGCCGTGGCAAGTGCGATCCCGCTCGGTGAAGCCGACGTCGCGATGCCTGGTTTGGGGCTCGCCGGGACGTTTGACGCTTCAGCCACGATCGCCGGCTCCGCGACTGCGCCGACCGGGCAATACAAGGTGGCCGTCAAGCAGCTGACGGCGCCGCAGACCAGGAGCGCGGGCCTGCCGCCGATCGACGTAGCCGCGGACGGGCGGCTTGATGGAATCCGTGCGAGCGTGAACGCCACAGTTGCAGCGGGAAGGGCCGGCACGATCACGGCGTCGGGCACGCTGCCGCTCGACGCTGCGGGTCCGATCGCGCTGACCGCGAAGGGCCGCCTCGATGCCGCCGTCGCCAACGCGATGCTCTCCGCCGACGGTCGCACGGTCTCCGGCAGCGTCGCGCTCGATGCCCGTGTCGGTGGCACGCGCGCCAAGCCCCGGATCGGCGGTGTTGCCACCATGAGCGGGGGGACCTTCCGCGACAGCATGCTCGGCACGCGGCTCGATGCCATCGAGGCGAAAATCACCGCCGACGGCGAGCGGATTGTTGTCGAGCGTCTGGCCGCGGTGACGCCCAATGGCGGCACGTTGTCCGGCTCCGGCCAGGTGCGGGTCGCCCCCGATGCGGGCTTTCCAGGCACGGTGTCGATTCGCGGCCAGCAGGCGGCGCTTGCGTCCAGCGCGCTGGCAACCGCTCAGGCCAATCTCGCTCTCGACGTCACGGGCGCCCTGGCGCGCGATCCGCGGATCACCGGTCGCGTCGACTTGATCCGCGTCAATGTCGATATTCCGGACCGCCTGCCTACGACGCTCAAGCCGATCGATGGCATCACCCATGTGAACGCCTCGGGCCAGGCCGCGGCACGCCTTGCGGCTGCGCGCAAGGCCGAGACGCCGAAAGGCAGCAAGGAGCGGTCGGCGCTCTTCAACGCCTCACTCGACGTGACGGTCTCGGCGCCGAACCACGTCTTCATCCATGGCCGCGGCGTTACTGCGGAACTCGGCGGCTCCGTTCATGTCGGCGGCACGAGCAACGCGCCGGTGCCGAAGGGCGCCTTCTCGCTCTATCAGGGCAAGCTGGCGGTGCTCGGAAAGACGTTGACCTTCACCAAAGGCAATCTCTCCTTCAACGGAGATCTCGCGCCTGAGCTCGATTTTGCGGCGGAGATACAGGCTTCTGACATCACCGCGCAGGTCGCAATCTCGGGCCCGGCGGCCGCGCCGGTGTTCGCCTTCCACTCGCAGCCCGAGTTACCGCAAGACGAGATCCTGTCGCGCATTCTCTTTCAGAAAGCTTCGGGCAGCCTGACCACCTCGCAGGCCGTGCAGCTCGCAGGGGCCGCGGCTCAGTTCGCAAGCGGTGGCGAGGGAACGGTGGATCGTATGCGTCGCTCGCTTGGGGTCGATAATCTGGACGTGGGTGCCGGGGCGGGTGGTCCGATGGTCGGCGCCTCGCGTGCGATCGGCGACAGGTTAAGCGTAGGCGTGCGGACGGGCGCCAGCGCCAGCCAGTCAGGAGTGTCGGCCAATGTCGACGTGACGCGCCACATCCGCGTCGAGTCGGATGTCGATGCAAAGGGCTCGACATCCGTCGGGGTCGGCACGCGATTCGAATGGTAACGCGAGAGCGATGTTCATTCGCGTCGCCAAGGCACCGCGTGTGCACGAGAGATCAAGAAAAATCCATGGTCGGATAGATGACGTTGGATGCAGGATCAAAAGCGGGCGGTCAATAAAGGCCGCATCGGCATCTTTTCTCGGTGGTGGAGGTACACAACGTCTGACCAGGATGGTTGGAGAGGCCAAGGCGCTCGAGATGATCCTCCGTGGCTTGACGGTGACGGGACGGCGCGCGCACGAAATCGGGATTGTGCAAGAGGTGGTCGCCGATCCGCTCACGCGTTCCCTTGAGATCGGGGCTGAGCTATCGAGCCGTGGTGCCGAGGGCCTGGCCTTTGCCAAGCGCCTTACCCGGTCAGCGCTCGACCGTCCGTTGGCCGAAGGTCTGGCTGACGAGCGCAAGAGCTTTTCGACCGTGATGAGGACGGCTTCGGCTCGGGAAGGCCTACGGGCCGGCCGGCCACCGGCCGAAATCCTGGAGCTCTAATGTCACACGGCTTTCCTTGACGTAAGCCAATGAGCGCCATCTTCAGCGTAAGAGCTTCAAATTGCCCGTCAGCGACCGAACCCATTTTTCAGGTCCGTAGAGGCCCAGGCCGTCAATAGTCTCGTTCGCGAGCGCGCGCAGCGGAAATTCGGCGAGATAGTCCTCAAAGCGGTGGAGCGCCCTGGCGAATTGCGGAAAAGGTACCAAAACGGCGCCGCTCACTAATGGCTGCGCGCGCGTCAGCAGGGCGGACAGCGCTTCGGGCGTGGCTTGCAGAATTGGTACCGGACGGTTTGCACTGGTCCGGACAGCGAGCCCGTTGCCGTCGGTCAAGCGGGTTCCTCCAAGATCGGGCTCCGCTGCGCCGATACCGATGCTCAAGGCCGCAACTGTGTTCGCAATCAACCCAAGCGGCAGGGCTGGATTCACAATAATGGCGATGCGCGCGCTGACGGCATTCATTCGGGAATCATTCCTGCAGGCGTGTAAGTCCCAGCACCTCTGTGCTCCCTGCCGCCCTCCCTGATCGTTGCGGCCGTCATTCGATTAAGATGTCTGGCGCCAGCTGGCTCGCAGGGTCGATTGCATAGACCGACAGGTCGTCGACCCCCTGCGAACGCAAAACCTCCTCGTCGATCAAGGTCCTGCCCGACAATTCGCGGCTGTCTTGCGTAACGATGAAGTGTGCAGCATCGGCCATGATTGAAGGCGAGCGGCTGCGGCGATAATCCGATTCGTAGTGCACACGCACGGCGTCGGTTGCGATCATGGTCATTGGCCAAAGAGCATTGGCGGCAATTCCAGACGATCGAAATTCCTCGGCCAGTGCCAGCGTGTACATGGTCATGCAGTACTTCGAGGTGGCGTATGCGGGATATTTGCCGAGCCAGATTGCCGACTTCGGTAGTGGCGGCGACAAGGTGAGAACGTGGGGATTTGACGATCGCTTCAGATGCGGTACGGCATGATAGGCACAGATGTAGGTTGCCCTGCCATTCACCGCACTCAGCAAATCGAACTTCCTGGCCGGCGTATCGAGCAGTCCGGTCGGACTGATGGCGCTGGCATTGTTCACGAGGATGTCCAGCCCGCCGAATTCCTGGACCGTCCTTTCGATGGCCTTTGCGAGCGCATCTGCGTCGCGCACATCGACGCGGAGGGGAAGGGCGTCGGTACCGAGCCTACGGATCTCCTCAGCCACCGTATGGATC